>JAFUCC010000031.1 GCA_017459925.1 Eggerthellaceae bacterium | reverse complement strand
GCGCCATCCTTCCTCAAAAGGCCAGACCCCAAGGAGGATTCGACGCCCTCCGCCCATTACACGCCCTTTATCCCATATTCGCGTCTTATTGGGAAGAGCGCGGCCACTGCGCGAGAAGTGGCATAAACAATATACGAGGAGACCGAAATGACAAACTGCAGAACGATAGGCCCCGACCCCCGCATCGGCGCCCTCGACCCCTGCGACGTAACGATTCCCGCCGGGCAGGCGCTTTGGTTCCGCCGTCGCATCGACGAGATGAGCTCCGTCTTCGCGGACGAGGAACGCTCCGACTGGTTCGACGCCGACGACATGGCGCGCGAAATCGCCGAGGAGCTCGGACGCATTCTGCCCGAGTGCTCCGACGTGCGCGACCCGAGCCGTTGCCCCCAGTGCGGCTCCGCCTTCATCGAGGGAGGGCACGCGGATTTCGACAGGCGCCAGGTCTACCAGCGGCTCCGCTGCTGCGAATGCGGGTTCCAGTGGAGCGACGCCTACGAGTACGCGAACTACCTGCCTCTGGGATGATCTGCGCGAACAAGCCCGCCTGCCCGCTGTGGCACCGGCTCTTGGAGGGAGGTGGTCTTCGATGACGCTCGTAGCGAGATCCGCTCTTGTCTTACTCAGGGCGGTCGCCCGCGCGGCTGCAGCTTTCATGTGACGCCTCGCGCGAATGCCGATATAATGGCCTCGTCACTCCATACGAATACGCACTCACAGAACCCCCAAATGGGGGCATCTGCCAATTGGGTTCTGCCGAGTGCGTTCTCAATGGAGTGACATCCAAGGTGGATGCCCTCTTAGGCCATCCACCTCACAAATACGCCGTCTCCGCGGGAAGGTGCCACTATGGTCGACGCAGCCAAGGTGAACGAGGAAATGGAGCGTGCCGTCGTCGAGTCGGCCGAGAAGCTCGAGGGGGCGTCGGAATTGCTAAAGCTCCTGGAGGACAAGGCTGACAGGCAGGCCATAACCGCCGCTGAGCTCTCCGCCGTGCGCTGCATCATCGAGTCGTGCGCCCAGGCCCTGGACGCCTCCTGGCAGCAGGCCTAATCGCCGGTTAAACCTAACCCCACGCCGGGCGCGTGCGGCGCTCGTGGTAGGTCGCCCGCCAGTCGGCGCAGACCGCCTTGGCCTCCTCGGCCCGCAGCCCCGGGAACTCGTCCATCAGCGCGACCGGCGCCATGACGGTGCTCGTCTCGCCAGCGTCCCGCAGGCCGTCTAGGAACGCGAAGTAGTCCGCGTCCGGGTACATGTTCCTCATCGGAAACCTCCTCGGGCACCCATTATCCCGCATAACGCCCGGCCCATGCGCAGCGCACACGGAACCGCCATCGTGAACCGCCGCCTCACCAGGCGCACAGCCCATAACCGCCGCGTCCCGGCATCCCGCGCCTCCGGCATCCCGCCGCCCCGTCTCCGCCCATCGCGCGACCCTGCCGGCGACCCGCCCGGCGCGCCTCTACCCCGGATGCTCGCCGCGAACCGCTGCGGGCGCAAGGGCACGCGAAAACTCATATGACCCGCGCTTGCGTCAAGCGGCAATAATGGGCCGGGCCGCCCGTCCCGTCGGATGGGCGCCCGACCCTTCCGTCAACTGCGCTCGGAGCTGCCCAATGCGCGTTCTCACGCCCGCTCGGCATTCTCAGATCCGCGGCTACCGCCGCATGGCGGCCCGCACTTCAATTGGTTCGGCTGGGGAGTGTCGCTGGTGGGATTCTTTTGGCGCGCGTGCCGGCGAGCCGGTGCGCATGTTTTTATCGTCGCGAGTTCTCCCAGCGGCTTGAACGGCCCCTCGTGCAGGTGATCGCTTATCTCGATGCGGGCCTACGATGCCTGCTCCCGCTCTACGGCCAACCCGATGGCCCACACCCACCTGACCATCTCGTTGGCGAGCGCGACCTTTATCACGTTGGCCTGCTTCCCCTCCTTGGACATGCGCTCGTGCCGCTCGGCCATCCGCATGTCGCATTGGCGGCAGAGCCTGCGGACCGACCCGGACACCTCCTGGCCCTTCCTCAGCTTCTTCGCCTCCGACTTGCGGACGTGCATGTTGGAGAGCCCCTCGATCAGCGCTCCCCGCACGTACGGGTTGCCCGACTTCGTGATGTGGCCGTTGGCGTGCTTGTCGGCGCTGTCGCTGCTGGACGGGACGAGCCCGGCCCAGCACGACACCGCCCGCCCGCCGTCGAAGCGCGAGAAGTCGCCGAACTCGACGGCGAGCAGGAACGCCGAGGGGACGTCTATGCCCTTGACGTGGGAGAGCGCGTCGACGGCGGGCTTCCACCTGGGCAGCGCAGCGTGCTCCCTCACGACGGCGTCCAGCTTCCTGGCGAGCGCCGCCTGCTCGGAGATGGCGTCGAGGTAGTGCTGCAGCGCGATCTGGGCCGACCCGGGCAGCGACTGCGACTCGATCCACTTCACGTGGTCGCGGCCCCAGGTCGTCTTCAGCCGGCCCGAGGGCGCCTTCTCGTTCCAGGCCAGGCCGTGGCGCAGCAGGATCGCGTTGGCCTGCTGGCGCGACTTCTTCAGCGCCTGGCGCGCATCGTGGCGCGCGCGCACGAGGTCGCGCTCGCCCTCGCATTCCTCGTCGGGCAGCCACACGGTGGAGTAGGACGGTTCCGGGGACAGCATCTCCGAGAGCAGCCTCTTCGCGTCGCGCCTGTCGTTCTTGCGCTTCTTGTCGTCGGTCGACCGGGCTATGGTCGACGCCGCCACGACATCGCAGTCGACGCCCAGCTCCCGCAGCTCGCGGCACATGTGGAACCCGGTGCAGCCCGATTCGTATGCGGCGTAGTGGGGCCCGGTGAACCCCTCCTGCATCCATTCTGCTATGAGGGCCGGCTCCGGGCAGTCGCCGAAGCGCTTCGTCCTGGTCTCGCCCGTGGCGAAGTCGAACCCCCTCACCGTCGTGGAGCGTGCGTGCACGTCCATCCCGAACAATGACCCGTATTCCGAGCTGATGGTGTATTCTGCCATGGTGACCCCTTCCATGAATGTGGCGCGGACGCCTCTTGCAACGACAGCAGAAGCTTATCGCGATCCACGAGCCCGAGGGCATGCGCCGAAGAGCGCTCATCTTTCATGCCGAAGGGGTCATATCCCACTCGGATGCTGATGACCGCCGATTGCGCGGGTCATATTGTCTTTCCAGCGCCACCCACGGGGAAGGCCGGAAACTCGGGCGCTTGCGCGTTTCGCTTTCCACCCTTGCCGCCCTGCGCGAACCCCGGCGCACCTCGGGCCACGAGGCCCGCAAGGGGCGGGCCGCTGACGACAAGGAGGTCGCGAGATGAACAAGAAGCTGAAGAAGAGGGCGACGGGGGCCATCGGCCGATACCTCGATCTCATGGGCTATGAGACGCTCGAGGCGAACTGGCGGCACGGCGACGACAAGGTCGACTACATCATCGACGACATGGGCTGCGTGGCGTTCGTGTTCGGGCGCGTGCGCTCCAACCTCGGGGTCGGCATCCCGGACGAGTCGGTCGACCGAAAGGCGTTCGAGCGCCTGGCCGCGGCGTACTTCGCGGAGCACCCCGAGCTCGCCGACTGCCCGGTCCGGGCGGACGCCGTATCGCTGCTGGTCCTCTCGGACAACCGCGCGTTGATCCGCCACCACAAGGACGCGCTCAGCGCCTGCGGGCTCGACCTCCGCCCGTAGGCCAAAGCGGCCCCGCTCCCCGCGCGGGAGCGGGGCGCATGCAAGCCCCTCCGCCGGCATGACACGTTGCCAGGGCGGAGGAGCCTGCTGCGTTTACGCGCCATTTTGCTCGTCATCTATGTTCTGCCCTTTCGGCTCGCGGCATGGAAAAGTGCTCGCACCATACCGATGTTGGCATTGTCCGATGATGTCACAATGCCATCGCTGATTCAGATTGACGCAAGCGTGGTGACTTCAAAACGGCTGCCGGAGAGCGAGCGTGAAGAGACACGCCCACCCTCCGACAAACGGGAAGGGAGAATACGGATTATGCACCCGCAGCTAGTTCGTCGTCGGCATGTGCGTGGCGATCACGTCGGCCACGGTAGCCAGCGGCATCGTCTGCAGGTAGATGGTGCCGGGGCCGGTCAGCTTCGTGTTGAACAGGCCCTCGCCGCCGAACACGACGTTCTTGGCGCCCTGGACGCGCTCGATCTCCATGTTCACGCCGCCCGTGAAGCCCAGCACGTTGCCCGTGTCGACGATCATCGACTGGCCGGCCGCCAGCTCGTAGCGCACGAGCGAGCCGTCGCACTCAAGGAAGACCATGCCCTGGCCGCTCAAGCGCTGCATGATGAAGCCCTCGCCGCCGAAGAAGCCGCGTCCCAGCTTCTGGCTGAAGTGAACGGCCAGCTCGACGCCGACCTCGGACGCGAGGAAGGCCATCTTCTGGGCTATGAACTGCTGACCCGGCTTTATCTCGATGGGCAGGATCTGCCCGGGGAAGCTCGAACCGAACGCGATTATGCCGTCGGATTGCGCGGTGTAGATGTTCTGGAACATCGACTCGCCGGATACCAGCTTGCCGAACATCTTGCCGATCCCGCCGCCACCGGACGTCTCCATCTTCATGCACGGGTCCATCCAGACCATCGAGCCCTTCTCGGTCTTCATCTGTTCCCCGCGCTGCAGCGTGCACACCACCGCCGGGAACGGCGCACCTACAATCTCGTATTGCATGGTTTCCTTCCTTTCGCTTGCCAACAGGGCCGTTGCAGGACTTTGTCGCTTGCCTGGGCAGACGACGGATCCGCACCCGCCGTCTGCCCGCTGTCATCATCAAGCGTTCGCGCCCCAAATGTTGATGCGCTGGTCGGGCGCGAGGTACATGCCGTCTCCCTCGGATACGCCGAGCGCCTTGTAAATCGGGTCGAACATCTGCGCGTTCACGTTCACGCGCAGGTTGTTCAGCGGGTGGGTGTCAAGCAGCAAGTTCGGCAGCGTCGCCTCGGGCGTCACCTCCGCCCACACGTACGAGACCCTGCCGAAGAGCTTGTCGTAGTCGGTGCCCGCGTCCTTGGCGGCCAACTCCAAGATGGCCTGCATGCCATTCAGGTCGGCTGCCGCCTCGGTCACGACGTTCTCGCCATTCGCCATGGTGCCGGGCGCGATTTCGATGGTCTTGTAGTACGAAGCCAGCGTCGAGCACTTCAGCACGAAGGCGTCCGCGTCGGCGTCGGCGAACACGGGGTTGGGCGAGCCGTAGGCATCGAACTGCGCGCCCTGGTAGTCGAATCCGTGGCTGATCTCGTGGCCGATGGTGAAGCCGATTCCCGCGAGCAGGTCGGAATCGCTCATGTCAGCGGAGTACATCAGGCTCGTCACGAAGCCGGGGTAGATGTTGATGGAGTTCGACGTCGGGTCGTAGAATGCGTTCATCTCGGTGGGCCTGACGAAGAACCACGGGCACGCCGCCACGGCGGGCTGGCCGACCATCTTGCTCTCCTGGTCGAGGCGGTACTGCCTGAGCTTCAGGTAGTTGCCGAGAAGCGTGCCGCCCTTATCTGTCGGCGTCAGCTCGACGCCGCTGAAGTCGTAGTAGCCGCCCACGGGCTCGAGCACGTTCAGCGTCATGTGATCGAGCTTCTCGATGACGCGCTTCTGGGATTCCTCGCCCATCCACGCAGTGTTGTCGACGAGCCCCTTGTACGTATCGACGAGCTCTTGCGCGAGCGCCGTCAGGCGGGTCTTGGCATCGGGGCCGAGCGCCGTGTCGATATAGGTCCGGGCCAGGACGATGGCGAACGTGTCCTGCTGGTTGCACGCCTCGTAGGCGAACGCCTCGGCGTCCTTGGCGGGCTGGCCGGCCCCCTCGAGCATCTGGTTCAGGACCGTGGGGTCGCGGTACGGGCGCGTCTCGGCGAGCACCTTCATCTTGGCGACCAGTTTGATGGCCTCGATGTTGTCGTCGGTCCACACCCCGTTGAAGGCCTCGAGCCACTCGGGCGTCGACGCGTACGTGGGGGAGCCGCCCTTGCCGAGCTTCTCGAGCGTCGCCTTCATCGGGAAGTTGGGGCATGCCGCGCAGAGCTCGTCCAGCGTGAAGTAGCCCTTGCGCGCCGCCTCGGCCTTGGCGCCGAAGTCCATCTGCGAGTACTTGCCGTTGTAGTCGCAGTACTTGCCGTGCGCCTTCTCGAACGCGAGGGCTGTGGCGAACGCCTCCTTAACCTCGTCCTGGGTCATGCCGGCCGACATGAGGTCGACCAGCGACATCGACGCCATGTTCATGATGGCGGTCTCCATGGACTCCTGCGCCTGCGGGTCGTCGGTGTCCTGGTAGTACGCGCCGCCCACCGCCATCGTGTCGACGAGCGCGAGGTTGGCGCTCACGGACACGATGTTCACGTCGCGCGTGTCCTTGAGGGTGAAGTACGTCAGCACGAACGGGCTGAACGGGAAGTCGTCGGCCGAGAGCAGCGCGTTCATCTCCTCGATCGACGTGACGGCGTCGATGCGGTCGAGGTAGGGCTGCAGATCGGAGAGCCCCGTCTTCTGCAGCGCCTCGGTGTCGGAGGCCTGCTCGAAGAGGATTCGCAGCTGGTCGAGGTCGTGGCCCGACTTCGACTTGTCCTTTATCACGGCCAAGTTGACCGTCTGCAGCTCAGCGGCGTATTCCTGCATCGTCGACGAGGGCTGCTCCTGGTGGGCTGCCAGGTACTCGTAGTCGTAGTGCGTGTACAGGTCGTCTTTCGCATCGGGCGTCTCTGCAGGCAGGTTGCCCTGAATAATCGACGTGACCCAGGGCTTGCCCGCAAGCTCGCCTGTCGCAGCAGACGATGCGCTGGCGCTTTCGCCGCTCGTCGACGAGCTAGCGGAGCTTCCCGCGCTGCCGCCGCATGCGGCAAGCACGAAGGCTAGGGCAAAGGCCAAGGCCAACGCAGCGATTGTCTTGGTAGTTTTCATCAGCTTTCCTTTCGCCTTTCGAATGAGTGGCAAGACACTCCTGCCCATTCTGCTACTCACTTCTCTCTAGTATAGCGCTACTTCCCGAGCAACGCCTCGCTTGCGAACGCGCCGATCTCCTGCATGGTCGCCTTGCCGAAGTCCGTGATGCGCACGGAATGCGGCTTCGTGTCGCTCACGTACATCTTCACGTTCGGGTTGCCCGTGTCGTGCATGCGCAGCGAGTACCACGGGTCGCTGTTGCCGTAGATGAAGACGATCTTCGCGTCCGCGGTGTCGATCCATTTGGTCACGCCTTCGTAGAACGAGCCGTCGTAGGCGAACGCCTGCTGCTGCTCGGGCGTGAGCACCATCTTGAACAGGAAGCCGTCCTCGTCCTCGGGCTTCACCGTCAGCACGTCGCCGAGGCCCGCGGCCTCGCACGCCTGGCGCAGGTACGAGAAGTCGTAGTGGTACTGCCCGTACTGGGTGGCGGCGCCCACGTAGTACGGCCAGGCGATGGAGTTCGCCGCCCAGTCGGAGGGGCTGGCCAGGAAGTAGAGGAAGGTGAGCTCGGCGTCCAGCTTCGCGTTCTTCTCGTCAGCGGTGCCCTCGGGCATGGCGAGCACTTCCTTCATGCCCTCGAAGCTCAAGTCCATCTGCGGGTTCGAGCTCACGTCCTGGTTGGCTTGCCATTCCTGCACGGCCAGCTCGGACACGGCCAGGTCGAACAGCATCCCGTCGGTCACGCCCTCGCGGTACACGCTGCCTTGGCTCTCGGCGAACTGCTTGAGCGCGGGGGCCAGCGCTTCCTTGTTCTTCATGAGCTCAACCTGGAACGACGACACCAGGTCGCGGTACTCCTTGGCCTTCTCGGCGCCGTATTTCTCGTCGCCGATCTTGGTGTAGACGAACTCGTAGTAGCGCGGGTCCTCGCGGCCGCTGCTGAACGGCCCGACGTAGGGCACGTACAGGCCCATGTCCTCGGGGTAGTAGTAGGCGTACGAAGCGCACACCTCGCCGCCGCGGCTCGTGCCGGTGGCGGTCCACGGGCCGTCGAGCACCTTGGAGAGCTCGGTGTAGATACGGTGGTAGTCGGCGGCGGCGTTCTCGGACGTCAGGTACTGCCAGCCGTCCGTGCCGTCGTTCGAGAGGCTCTCGGGCCTGGATTCCCCGAAGAAGCGGTGCTCGACATGGATGTAGTTTCCGGCGAACATGAGGCAGAGCTCGTGCGCGTCGTCCATGGCGAGCTGCTGGTCGAATAGCAGGTAGCCGTCGGTCTCCATGACGTTCGTCTGGGCGTCGGGGACGATGCCGACCTCGACGCGCTGCGGGAACGTGCCGGCCGAGGGATCCTTGTGGTCGAGCGGCTGCTCGAAGGTGACGAGGTACTTCTCGGCGTACATCTGCGAGCCGCTGACGTCGATCGCCTCGACGTTCGTCACGCCATCGAGCGCCGCGAGAGCCTGGGCCGTCGACGACGTGCTGGCGCTTGCGCTGGAAGACGACGCGCTGGCGCTTTCACCGCTCGCAGACGAGCTGGCAGAGCCGCCGGCGTTCCCGCCGCATGCGGCAAGGACCAGGGCCAAGGCGGCGGCCATGGCCATCACTGCCAAAGTCTTAAATAGCTTCATTCGTTCTCCCTTCTTATTGAAGCGCGTTTACGCACTATCCCCACCATCCTATGAAAACGCCCCGTCCGTTTGGGCGTTTTGGCACGAGTGGTATTCCCCATGAGCACGAATGGTGATAAAAAGCGTTACGGTGACTCTCGTTAGAGCAGAATCAGCGCAGCCGCAGCACCGCCCGACACTGCTCCAAGCGCGTTCAGCCCAAAGGGAATGAGGTCGATGATCAGATGCGCGGCATACGTCACGAGCATGTTCTTCGTCTTGAGGTACGCGAACAGGCAAATGACACTCCCCAGTCCCTGGATAAGCAGGATCTGTGCAAGGGAGTCGTAGGCGGCAAAGTGCGCGAGCCCGAAGATCAGCAAGGTCACAAACGTAGCGATCACGACAGCGCTCTTGCGGTTGCCCGACCTCCGGAACAGCAGTAAGAGGATCCCAAGCAGCATGTTCGTCTTGAACAGCTCCTCGCCGAACAGCTGCACGAAGACCAGGGCGAAGAACCCGAAGTCCATCGTCTCGCCGTATGCGGCGTTTGCCTGTGTCGGAAGGCCGAGCACATAATGCAGGAGGCCACCTATAGCGAGCGAATAGCCCATGTCGAGCACTACCACGATGATTATCAACGGGATATCCCCCAGGCGCGGCTTCTTTATGACCGTACCGAGATTGCCGTGCGCCACGAACAGGAGCGTCACCAGCGGAATTAGGAACACAACGATGACCTTGAAGATCGACCTGTCCGCCGGAAGGAAGGTCGAGACATTCAGGGCCACCGCCACGAACAGCGACGCTCCAAGAAGCAGCCAGCCATGCCAGGCGGGCACGGAGTCGTCGTCGTAGAAGGGGAAGTCAATCCCCGGGCGCTCCCATTTGAACCATCCCCTCCGGTACGACCTTCTTCGCCTTTTCCACGTGATCGCTCCTCTATCATTAGCTCAATCGCACGCATCTACTGTAAACATGCATTGTGTGCGGGCGTTATACCACTTGGATATCATTTGCCAGCGGGTTCCTATGTGCGTGACGGCACGTTCCGCAGCCTCGTTCCCGACGAACTAAGACTCATCCCCTTTGTCACGACGGCGGCCGACATACATCCTGCCACCCGCCACGAGCAGAACCAAGCCGCTTAGGCTCAATGCGGCAAGCGCCGGCAACGCCGCCATGGGATCTCCGGTGCCGGGCGTTCTCGTCGTTGCGGCACCGCTCGGCTTGGCGTTGCCACCGTTATCCTTCTGCGCGGAGCCCGTTGCGGGGATGCTCTCGGTCTTGGTCGCCCCGCACTCCTTGCAGGTGTGGGTGCGCACGCCGTCCTTCGTGGCCGTGGGCTCCGTAGTCACCTCGCCCTCGTCCCAATCGTGATTCGCCTTCTCCACATGCGACGAGTCGCGCTCGCACACACGCTGGTGCTGATCGTCGTCGAGCTCCGTCCAAGCCCCCCACTTGTGGCCGAGCGGGGCGATAACGGTGTCTGCCAGCTCGATCTCCTCCTTGCCGTCTTTGTCCTTGTAGCATTGCCTCTGGCCCTCGGACGTGTCGTAGTACCAGTACTCGATGTTGCCCGGCTCGGTGCAGGTGGCAGCTTTGGCCTCTTGGTGCGTGAGCGTTATTTCCGCAGAGACGGCGTACAGCTTGATGGAGAAGTTGTCGATGGGGAACTGCTCGATATAGGTATCCCCGGGAAACGGAAATCCTGGCGCAAACTCCTCTGTGCTTTTTGGCAACGCGGCAATATGCTTGCTCCAGTCGACCCACTGCCCGTTCGAGTACAGGAAGCTCTCTCCCTCGTTCACGACCGCCTCGCCGTACACGGTCTGCGGCACCCTCATCCCGTTCAAAAACTCCACGGACTGTTTCGAAAATGCTTGGTTCGCGGAAGCGCTATAGAGGCGCGTGCCGTCGCTGCCCAAGGTGGACGCGGTCGAGACGACGGCAATCTTTTTCCCGGCCGTCACATCGATGGCCCAATCGAGATCAAGACGGTGGAAGCCAGCATACTCGAAGTTGCGCGAGATGCGGTAAAGCATCGTGCCGTCGGCGGGGTTCGCCGCACCGTCCTTTAGCTCGTAGATGGCAAAGGTCACGCGTTGGTTCTCTTCCGACGTGCGCGTGGAGACGGCCTTGATCGAGAGGTCCTGCGGTGCCTCGAAGACGTTCGCCGAGCTCGTGACGTCGGCTGTTGCCGGCGTGGTGTAGAAGCCGCTCTGCGCAGCCATGTAGTCGTGCTGCAAGACCTCGAAGTCGTTGGCTTCGTCCAGCAAATCGGGCGAGAAGGTCATGGTCTCAGGCTGCGAGATGGTCTTGTCGTAGTAGGAGAGGTAGAAGTACCCGGTGGCTTTGCCGCTTTCATCCCGCACGCCATAGATGCCGTTGTTGATCACGTTGCCGAGGTCGTCCGTTGTCTTGTCGGTCTCGGAGCCCCAGCTGTTCTTCACGATCCAAGCGCCGTCACCGTCAGGCGTGGTGAGCGCGGAGTCAACGCCGGCCACCTCATGCGTGAAATTATCTTTAGAATAGTTGTCGTCGTAACCGACGATGCACACGGCATGGGTGGCGTAACCTCTCTCGAAGGTGTACTGGGCCCAATTATCGCGGTTGATGTAGCGCGAGTCACCCGACTCGCCGGGTCGCGCCTTGTCTGCCTTATACGATATGGTGACGCCGTGGCCGTTCACCAGCTCCTGCTTCATGGCGGCGATGCTCTGAGGGTTGGGAGCCACATCGGTCCCAGTCGCGTTCATAGTCTGGTACTCGGGCAGCACGTTGCCGTCCCTCAGCGTCATGAAGGGGGTAAGCGTGCGGTTTGAGTTGCCGCTGCCATCGGTTGCGGGGATCGTCCAGTCGTCAAGATAGAAATAGGTGGGATTGTCTTCACAGTACTGTTTTGCTTGAGCCATATAAGATTCGAGCACCTGGTCGTAGGTCTTGCCTTGCGCCTTCGCTTCCTTCTCCAGCTCCTCCTTAGCCTCGTTCACGGTCATGCCCTTTGAAGATGCAACCATGAGAAGCGTGGTGCCCTCCGGATCGCTTTCAAACGCCTGGGTGCTGAGGCGCGACTTCCCTTGCGCATCCACCCCGCGGTACGGGAACATTGCCTCCGCCTGCGGACCGACGCCCTGCGAAAACAGGGTGGTGATGTACACGGGCAAGCCGCCGGCGTCGAACGCCGCATTGCGGTCGGTGCTCATCGTATACATGCCCTCGCCCGCTTGTACGGAATCGTCGACTTCGGTAACGGGATGCAGCGCAAAGTATGCGAGATGGCGCTCGGAGAGATCGACGTCGTTGGTCTGCTTGTCGTATTCGAAGCCCGTTGCCGAGAGCATCGAGGTCTCGGCCGCGGCGATGCCGGCGAACGCCCAGCACGCCTGCCACGGGGACTGGCTCTTCACGGGCGTCACCAAGCCGTCGCTGCGCAGGTCATACTTGCTTGGCAGAGCCGATTGCGCCTCCAGCTTGCCCGATTGCGCATCCACGCCATCGTCGACCGCCCACTCGGGAATGCCGTCCATGGCCATCGCGCCAACAGCGAGCTCGTCTTGCGCGGCGAGGGCGCTCGCGACCCCCGGAGCTGCCGCGAGCGATAACGCCAACGCGATCGAGGTAACGACCGCAACCGGCCGTTTTAACTCCCATCGCTTGCCCATAAGTTCCTCCTATCACGCTCTACCGAAATTGCCTTATGCAAGAGACTTTCCGCCCTCGCCTCGGCGCAGATTCGACGTCGGCTACTCCCCCTACTTATGTTAAACGATAAGACGTAAGAGGAGACGATGTTTCGTTTCGTGACATACTTTTCTCGAGGCTTCATGGTGAAGTGCGTCAGAATACGGATCGGGCTTCGGGTGCTTTGAATCCGCGCGGTAACACGAACTGGAGAGGGTTATGGCAAATCACTTCGGAAACACGCTGAGCCGCCTGAGGGCAGAGCGCGGCCTTTCCCAGCAGGAGCTGGCGGACCAGCTGCATGTCACCCGATCCGCCGTCGCGAACTGGGAGTCAGGGCATCGCATGCCCGGCGCGGGCATGGTCTTTCAAATCGCCCAGCTGCTGGATACGGATGTCGCTATGCTGCTCGCAATCGCCGACGAACCCCCCGGAACCCCGAACGTCGTTCTAGTGGACGACAGTCCCATCGCCCTCGAGGGAATGCTTCCCGTGCTGCGTGACGAGCTCCCGGGCGCGAACGTCGTCGGCTTGTCGAGGCCGGCGGAGGCGATGGATTATTTCGAGACCTATCCGGTCGCGCTCGCGTTCCTGGACGTTGAGCTCGGGAAGGTCAGCGGGCTCGACCTCTGCGGGGGGCTCTTGAAGATCCAACCGAACGCGAACGTGGTGTACCTCACTGCATACCGGGAATACGCGCTTGACGCGTGGGGCACCGACGCGTGCGGCTACTTACTCAAGCCGCTTGAAGCTAAAGAGATCCGCAAGCTTATTCCCAAGCTGCGCCATCCCGTGAGGGGGCTGATGTGACGGCGGGGCTCGATTTCGGCGGGCTGATGAACGCCTCGGCACTTCTCTTCAGCGCGTTCGGCCTCGCGCTGGTCTTCCTCGCCCGCGACATCGACGACTGGCCGAAGGGCTTGAGCGTCGCAATTCTGTCGTCGGCGGCCGTCCTCTCGGCGCTCGAGCTTCTGGACCATGCCGTCGCCGACACCGGCGTGTCGCCGACGCTTCTACTCGTGCTCCGCAATGTCGAAGTGGTGACGGCAGCCCTTCCCGGCCTGCTGATGTTCGCGTACTTCCTCTACTGCTGCGGCGAGGACTACAAGAAGAGCGCCGTCATGCGCATCCAGGTTGCGCTCACCTGCACGCTCGTCGCGGCGGAGTTTCTGGCACAGCTAACCGGCGAGATAAGCAGCGCGCCCGGCGCCGAGACTCGCCTCGGACCTTGGATCGTCCTGTTCCTGGCCTTGAGCTTCGCGACCACGGTAGTCTGCCTGGTTGCGCTGTTCCGAAGGTGGAAGAAGCTGTCCGGCGTGCAGCGCGTCATGTTCTTGATCATGTTTTTGCTTTCCTTTTTCGCGACGGACTCCATCGTAATCGTCTTTTTGGAATTCCTCCTGTCAAGCGACCTCGTGCGCCACTACCTCGCGCAGAAGGAGGAGGCGGCCCAGCAGCAGGCGCGCATCGCCGTCCTGCAGATGCGACCCCATTTCATCCACAACACGCTGACGAGCATCTACTACCTGTGCGCCAAGGATCCCGGGAAGGCCCAGCAGGCGATCCTGAACTTCTCCCGCTACCTGCAGAACAATTTCGACGCTATCGCAGAAGAGGGAGCCGTTCCCTTCACAGAGGAGCTCGAGCACGCAAAAGCGTACCTCGCGGTGGAGCAGGCCTGTCACGAGGGCCAGCTGCTCGTGGAGCTCGACACACCTGTCACGTTCTTCCGCATCCCGCCCCTCACGCTGCAGCCCATCGTCGAGAACGCCGTCAAGCACGGCCTCGACCCCGATTCTGAACCGCTCCGCATCGCTATTACCACGCGGGATACGGGGCCTGGCGTCGAAATCGCGGTGGCCGACACCGGGCCTGGCTTCACGCCGCCCGACGAGGGACAGGGCTTCGCACTCGAAAACATCCGCGGGCGGTTGAAGGCGCAATGCGACGGTACGCTCGCAATCGAGGCACCAGAAGAAGGCGGCACCAAGGCCACGATCTTCATCCCCTGGAAACAGCCGATCGAAAGCTAGCGAAAAGCGCATTATGTCACAAAGTGAAACGTCAAGCTTAACTCGGAAGGCTTATGCTAAATCGTGATTGTCTTCTCGAGTGATCCGCGTATACGGACGAAGAGAAGTCAACTCAGGCTGCACCAAGGTTAAGACACGAACGAGAAAGGAAGCACCATGCTCATCACGACATGCGACGTCATCCCCGGCAGGCAGGTCGAGGTGCTCGGCCTCGTGCGCGGCAACGTGGTTACGTCCAAGCACATCGGCCGCGACATCATGGCTGGGTTCAAGAACATCGCCGGCGGCGAGATCAAGAGCTACACCGACATGATGAACGAAGGCCGCGAAATCGCCGAGCAGCGCATGATCGCCGAAGCCCAGCAGCTCGGCGCCAACGCCATCATCTGCGCGCGCTATGCGAGCTCGTCGGTCATGGAGGGCACCCAGGAGATGCTCGCCTACGGCACCGCCGTGCGCTACGTGTAATCGTCACGCCGGAGGCAAGATGCGTGACGAGGGGACAGGTCATTCATCATAGTCGCTTCGAGAGACGTTGGATGAACCCTCTACCGAAACAGGCACTCGCTTGGTGAGCGTCTGCTCTGACATGACAAAGCGGCTGTTGAAATTACTCACCGGTCTGAGTTCTAAATCTTGACGTTGTTTTCGCAGAAAGATTGCTTGTATGCTCCGTAGACAATCGTCCGACGGAGGTGTCATTCCGCCTGTTCGGGGCGAGGGTCGTTCTGGTATCCTATGCTGCGAGCGAAGAGTCGACAGGAAGATATTGTGGCTGAAGAGAAGAAACCTGCCGAGAATATCGACGAACCCGCCGCACGCGAGTCCGAAGCCAGTGAGGTTGCCGAGCCCGTAGCCGTCGAGGCGACCGAGGCGGCCGACGCAGCCGACGCATCCACCGACGCTGCCAACATCGACGACCTCGACGCGCGGCTGAAGGCGCTCGAAAACGCCGAGAGGGCCATCGACAGCGCGTATTCCACCGGCAAGGCCGAGCGCGCGGCCATCACGCAGTCGGCGCAGCTCGACGCCGCCGAGGCCGTCGCCATGGCCGGCCTGGCGATGGAGGCCGACGTCAAGGCCGACGAGGCGATGCGCATCACCGTCATCGCCGAGAAGTCGGGCGACCGCGAGCGCATCAAGGAAGCGCGCAAGAAGGCGAGGGCCGCCCGCAAGGAAGCCAAGGACGAGCACAAGGCCGCGACCAAATCCGCCAAGAAGGCCTACGACGCCATCAAGTTCAGCGCGCCCAACAAGATGGGCTTCATGCGCGTCGTGCAGGTGCTCTTCGCCTGCCACATCGCCGTGTACCTCGTGTGGCTGATGCTCACCTCGCGCGACGCGATGAGCTACAACGTCACCACGGTCATGGACTGGATCATGGTCATCCTCGAGGGCGTCGCGTTCTGGATGTTCATCAACCGCTACAAGATCGGCCGCCCGTTCGTCATCGCCATTTCGCTCATCGGCATCTTCGTGCCGGCCATCGTCGACATCGCGGCGGGGCGCTTCAACCTCATCGCGCTCGCCACCAGCTCGGCGTTCTACATCTTCCTGTTCTTCTACTTCATGTTCTCGAAGCGCGTGAAGGCCACGCTCGTGAACGACCTGGGCAAGCGCGATGGCGATTACGAGAAGGAAGACTTCGTCGTGAACCGCCGCGGCTGGCCGTTCGTGCGCAACCTCATCATCTACTTCATCGTGTTCTCCATCATCGGCCACTGGATGGAAATGGGCATGTGCCAGTTCATCATCATGGGCGTGGTGCAGGGCGAATACGATCCGACGAACACGATGCTGTGGCGCGACTGGCTCTACCCGTTCCCGATGGAGGGCGCGGCGGTCGTCGTCATCGGCTTGGTGCTGTACCCGTTCTTCCTGTGGCTGAAGAAGAAGTTCACCGGCAAGAGGCGCTTCCTCGCCTACGTCATCAGCTTCTTCGCGGGCGCCCTCTTGTGCACCGTCATCGAGTTCAGCATGGGCCTCCTCGTGAACGCCGACCTGCAGCTGTGGGATTACCGCGAGAACTTCTGCAACATCATGGGGCAGGTGTGCTTGCAGAACACGATGGCGTTCGGCGTCGTGGCGGCCATCATCACCTGGTGGGTGTACCCGATGCTCGAGCGCTTGATCGCCCGCGTGCCGAATGACATCATGAACATCGTGGCTATCGTCATATTCGTGTTCGGCGGCATCGTGTGGTCGCTCTACCTCATCAACCCGCCGGGCGTCGACGAGCAGAATGACCCGTCGTCGGGCGTGACGGTCGAGGCCGCTCAGACGGAGAACGAGCAGCAGCGCATCGCCACGCAGCTCGCCGTCGTGAACTCCGATATCGACACCCTCGAGAAGCTGGTCGACCAATCCACGATGCTCGACAAGGAGGGGCTGAAGGAAAGCGTCCGGCTGCTGCGTGCCGACGTGCAGCACATGCTGACCCAGCATATCGGCCTCGAGCGGTTCCCGACTGCCTACCAGTCGATCATCGCCAGCGCGAACGACCTGATAACCTCGATGACCCACACCGGCAGTTCGAGCTCCGCCAGCGCCTCGTAAGGGCATGGATTGCGTGAACTTGATGTGGGTCAGACTTCCCCGACCATATGGTCCGCGGTGAGCCCCGCCTTGTAGCGGATGTCGGCGCGCATGCCCGCCGTCGATGCCCTGTGCGGGTACTCGTAGCCGCTACCAACGCATTCTACAGGACGACCCGCGGCCCGCGTGAGAAAGTCGTCCACTTTCTTCTGGCGGGCGCGGCGCCGCGTCGGCGGCCTCGTTCACGGGCATCCCGGTTTCCAGGTAATTTCGGATCTGCGTCTTGGCAGTCATCATGAACAGCGCCGCAGGGATGCCCTTGCCGCTCACATCGGCCATGACGAAGCCGAGCTTACCCGTCTCGTCTGCGCCGTCTTCAATCAGGAAGAAGTCGTAAAAGTCGCCGCCAACCTCCTTGGCCGTCTTCATTGACGCGTATATGTCGAAGCAATCGATATCGGGAAACGGCGGGAACTCGCGCGGCAGCGCGGATTCCTGGATAGCCTTCGCCGTGGCGAGGTCCTGGGCGTTTCGCTGCTCAACCTCTTGGATCGTTTCCTTTAACGCTGAAACCGTGGTGTTGATGCCCTCGGAAAGCGACAGGAACTCGCGGCTGTCCTGCACGCGCACGCGCTCGTTCAGGTTGCCGTGGGTTATCTTGCCCAGTGACTCGTTCGTCTCGCCGATGCGGCGCACGACCACCCGGTTCAGCAATACCGTCGCCAGCACCGCGATGGCCGCTATCAACGCGATGGCAAGAAGCGTTATCGCCGCCATGATGCCGAGCCGGTCGGCGTAGACCATATCGGACGTGCGCACCATGGCCGCATAGCCGCCATCGTAGGGGCTGGCGGCGATTAACGCGCAATCCATCGTCATCACGCCGTCTTCGTTCATGGCCTGGATGCTGGTAGCCCGGTTTTCTCTGGCTATCATGTCCATGAACTCCTGCTCGCTCAATTCGACGAGGCCTTCGTCCGTTTCTTTGTAAATGGGCTCGTCTCCAGAGGTGATCAGATCGATGAGCGACTCGCCGACGGGGAACCGCTCGTCGCTGTTGCTCGCCAGCACAGAGGCCTTCTCGTCAGTGATGATGACGTACCCGTCGACCTTTGCATCGTAGCTTTCGAGCAACACGCCGTAATCCGACACCCCCAGCGCACCGGCTTGCGTCGCCAGGCTGGCGACTTCGGTCAGCATGTTGGCGTTGTCGGATTCCTGCGCCCTGTTCGTCGTCACCGAGAAAACGATAGCGCTCGTCAGCATGAACACGATGGCCGCGATGAGCAGCATCCAGTTGCGGAACATGGAGAGCAGCGTGCGGTCGTTCCCCTGGGCCGCCACCCTTCGGACGAGAACGTCGGCAACGCTGCAAAGCAGCACCATGAGCACAGCGTCGATGAATGCCTGGGCAGCCACGCACGCCGGGCTGGTGAGCAGCTCCCTGCTGACTCCGTCAATGCCTAACTCGCCGCCGTATTCCAGAACCACGCCCGCCATCATGAGCCCGCTTGCGGCAAACGACACCACGATGCACACGAGGGTGATGACGCCGACCCGCATGCCGCCCTTCGAATCGCGTCGCAAGGCGTGGTCGAACAATAGCCCTGATAGCGCCCCTATGACTGTGATGAGCGCGAATTCGCTGAACGGCGTCTAAAGAACGACTCGTAGAAGTCGAGTGGGAAATACGTTGCGTGCAGGTACGCGACGGCGCCCGTGTACAAGCCGAGTAACGCGCCCGTTATCGGCCCGAACATGAACGTGCCCATGACGAGCGGCGCCAGCAGCAGCATGAGGTACACGAAATTGCCCTCGATGGTGCCAATGGGCCAGAAACCGAGCTGGCAAAACGACATGCTCACGATGGCCGCGAGCACGAACACGAGCGACACGACGCGCGCCGGAAGCGTCACATCGTACATGCGGCCCCAAAAGCGGCTCGCCGCCGTGCGCTTGGTTTTCCCGTCGCTCATTTTGCTCCTTCGACTGGCATGCGATACTGTTGTTCCGCCATTGTTATTCTACGCATTCGCATCCGCTGCGGACAATCTCATTGGGCAACCACTCGTGTACACCAACCATACCATTCGTGCAAACAGAAGCTTATCCCTCACTTCCTGGGAGCCAAACGCAAGTGGCCTACTCCGTGTACACAGTACCCGGAGCAGCACTTGTCGGCTCACGCCAGGCATACACATCCATCCGTCGAGCATGCCCGGCATGAGGCCGATACCGACCGTGCGGATTTCGTTGTGTTGTGCGCGCGGCCGGTGTGTCTACCGCCAAAGCCACGGCTTTGGCGGTAGACTATGCGGGGGATTCCCCGCGCCCCTAAAACCGAATACTTGGCGAGACCGCTTCCAAAACATACTGGCCTCGCCACGATACGAAGGAACACTGCCATGGAGAAACATGAGAAGCAGCTCCATGTCCGCATGTCCCAAGAAGAGCTCAGCCGCGCGCGGAACCTCTCGGGCACGTTGGACATGACGCTTTCCGATTTGATGCGGGCCCTCATCCAGCTATCCGCCCCCGCCATTTCCGAAACCCCCGGCTCGCTCATCGTCATCGACCGCAGCACCGCGTTGAGGCTCAGGCGCGAGATGCGCCGCTGGGGCCACCACTACAACCAGGCCGTGCACGCGCTCAACGCCATCGCGTACTACCTGCGGCTAGAAGAGGCGGACGCCGACGAGGCGCTCGAGGAGCTCGAGAAGGTGAGCCGCAAGCTCGACGCGATGGACTCGGGTGTGGCGCTGCTCCGCGCCGAGGTGGCCGAGTTTACCAGCCACCCGCGCGCCTTCATCTAGGCTGGTGACGCGACGATGCCGGTTTTGAAGCCCATATCGGGGCACTACTCGGCGCGCCCCATCATGCTCTACCTCGTCAAGAAGAACCGCGCGATCGCAACCGACTACATGAACCTGGACGCGCCCGCCGACGAGCGAGGTGCCGCACTGTTCGACTGGGCCTCCGAGATGGACGCGACCCGCCATGCGTATGGAAACGACGTCCCCTGGCGGGGCCTGCGCGTGCGCACCTACAAGCACTACATCGTATCGCCCGACCCGAGGGACCATATCGAGCTCGACGATTTGCGCGACCTGGCACGGTCGTGGGCGTCGGAGCACTTCGGCGACTACGAGGTCGCCATCGTGTACCACGACGACAACGAGCGCGGCATCCCGCACGCCCACGTGGTCGTGAACAACACGAACCTGGAGACGGGCCGCAGGCTGCAGGATCCAGACCCCGCAGCGCTCAACCACTCGCTGCAGAGGATGGCGGCCGAACGGGGGCTGCGCCACTTCTCGGACACCGCGGAGCTGGCCGGCGTGACGGCGCGGGCTGAGAAGATGAGCAAGCGGACACGCCCCAGGTCGCTTCAACACGAGTACGTGCGGCGCGCGGAGGCCGATATCGTCGCCCAAGGCAAGTACTCGTGGACCGCGGACATCCGCGCCCGCGTTAGGGTCGCCCGTACCGTCGCGAGGAGCGAGGCGGAGTTCAGGGGCGCGCTCTCCGCCATGGGGATCGCGGTCTCCGACAACTCGCCGAAGGCGCCGAGGCGCGACTGGCTGTACAGCTTCGCGGACCATCCGACCAGGCGCATCTCGGGCGAGAAGCTCGGGCTTTCGTACGGCAGGGAAAGGCTGCTCTCCTCGTTCCGGCTAAGGGGCGCAGGGCACCTGCCCGACGGATCCGAGAGGGAGATCGCCCGCATCGCCAAGGGCGCGATAGAGGTGGGCGACCTCGAGGGGTTGAGGAGGCTCGCTCGCGCGGTCGCCCTCATCGACGCCAACAACATCTGCTGCCTGCGCGACCTCGAGCGCTTCAGGGCCTCCGAGTACGCCAAGCGGGAATGGACCGACCCGGGCGAGGAAGAGGCGGGCCAGCTCGTGGCTTTCATCGAGCAAGCGGGGATCCTCCCCGAAAAGGCATCCCCGCACGCAGCTAGGGAACCTGCCAGCAGGCGCCAGAACGACAGCCGTCGCGCCGAGGGGGGCCTCTCCGTAGGGGTCGACTCGGAGCGCCTGCGAGACGCGCCCGCGCAATCACAACAGCATAGGACCGGCAACGAGAAGGGCGATGCGAGATGATAGTCAAGACCTACTACGAAGGCGGGCATATCGTAGTCTTCGACACGGACCACATGACCGAGAGCATGCCCCAGAAGGGCAATATGCTCACGAACTACTCCATCGACCTCGACGACGTGAACGGTGAGCGGCTGTGGCTGTCGACGTACTACTACGAGGCAAACGACCAGTACAGGGACACCATCGGCCCCAAGGGGCTTCCCGTGGCGCGCCGACGGGACGGCTGGAGCTTCCTCATCGCCGACGACGAGGACATGAAGAAGCTGACCCGCGTCACGGTCGACGGAGAGGACGCCCTCGTGCGCGTCGCGGGCGCGCTCGTAGACGCGACCGCGCTCCGCCATGCCTACGACGTAGCCGAGGACATCATTCCAAAGGCCGTCAAAGCCCACCGCCACCTCGTTGCCGCGCTCGCAAACGAACCCGGAATCGACATCGAGGTCGAGGCGTGCAACCGAATGGGCTTCCCGTACGAGACGTTCCAGGCCGTGCGGCGCTACGAGCCCGCCGAGGAAGCGCAAGACGACATCGACCGTGACTTGTTCGGCACCGCTCTTTAAGCGTATCGCGCGATGATTTCGAGCAGCTGCTTCTCGGCGAGTTCTGTGGACGGTGCCGAGCCTTCTCCTCCATGGAACCGGTAATCGGGGTCGGTCTTGCCGTTCCAGATGTCGAGTAGAGGGCCGTCCATGAACGCGGCGAGTTCCCCGTAAACCGGATGGCCGCCCAAGGCGGCATACTCCCTGTCGAGGACGTGGCACACCCAGTCGTGTCCGGCGCAGGCGAGGTCCGTTCCGTCTAAGACGGCGCACGGGCCCTCGCCGTAGTCGGTCGACGGCGTCAGGTACTCGCACCACGGGCTCCCGGGGAAGACCCTGTATCCCTTCCAGACGCACCCGTCCGTGTGGTCGAGCATGTACATGAAATCCGACACCGCCGCATAGACCCGCATGACCGCGCCGTGCTCCGCCTCTGTCAGCCTCTTCATTTCGCAGCCTTCCTCCCCGATTAGGAACGCGCCCTTCTCTACGCCCATCGCATGCGCCAAAACGTCGACGATCTCGATGCCACCCGGGGCGTTGTTGCCGTAGCGCCATGCCTTCACGGCTTTCTCCGAGACGTGCACCGCCTCCCCGATGTCGCCCGCGTATTGCTCGAGGCTCCGCCCGCCCTCCTTTGCGCGCCGTTTGAACGCTCGGTTGAACGTGTGATGGTCGAATCTGTACCTCTTGCCGCCAATCTCGTATGCCCGCGTGCCGGAAACGCCCATGGCCACCCCTTTCCGTCGCCCCGATTATCGCCGAGGATCTCCGCGATGTGTTGCTAGACCTGAAAGTCTGGCAACGGGCCCGCACGACGCTGCGCCCGCTCCTCGCATTCGCCGACCTGCCCAAGGCCCTCCCGCCGCCCCTGCCGACCTCGGACGCTCATCCTCGGCGGGAACCGCCCCTCCCGCAAGGGCGCGGAAAACTTTCCGACGGCACGTCCACCGCCACGGCCGGAAACTCGCGGCCCTCCGGGTTTCCGCTCTGACCCCTTGCGCTCGCGGCGAACCCCGCCGCCTCGCGCGCCACGAGGCCGGCCATGGGGGCCGGCGAGGACAAGGAGGTCGAACACCATGACTACGAGGAGAAGGCGCGGCGCCCCGCCGACCACCGAGGGCTCGCTTTTGGACGCGTGCCGCCATTGCGGCGAGTTCTTCGTCCCGGGCGATTCCCCGATTGAGGGCGTTTGCCCGGCATGCGCGTCGGAGCGCTACGAGGAGTGCCCCGAATGCCGGCAGCTGCACATGAGGGACGCGTTCGTGACGCTCGAGGGCGGGCGGCGCATCTGCAGGGAATGCGCGCGCGAGGCCGCGTTCAGGTGCGCCGAGTGCGGGCGCTGGTTCCTCGCGTCCGAGGTCCGCCACATCACCGACCATCGCGGCAACCGGATATGCGAGCATTGCCGAATCGACTGGTCGATGTGCGAGCGGTGCGACGAGTGGTACCGCAACGAGGAAATGCACGACGGCAACATCGACGGCCACAGCCTGTGCTGCCGCTGCGCGGCGGACGCCACGCGCACGGGCGTGCAGTCCTACTACTTCAAGCCGCGCCCCGTCTTCCACCGAGAAGACGGCGAGCCCGAAGACGGCCTCCTGCTCGGCGTGGAGCTCGAGATGGACCACGGCGACGGCGACATGGCGGCGGCCCGCATCACCGAGGAGTTCGGGAGCAGCTGGCTGTACTTCAAGAACGACGGCAGCCTCGAGGACGGCGTGGAGCTCGTGACCCACCCGATAAGCCCGGCCGTGATGGCGTCCGAGCCGACGAGGGCGATGTGGGCGCGCATCCGCGAGATAGCGCTCGAGGAGGGGCTCCGCAGCCACGACACCCGCACCTGCGGGCTGCACGTGCACGTCAACCGCGACTACTTCGGCGAGGGCGAGACCGCCCAGGAGATGGCCGAGCTCAAGCTCTGCGCCCTGGCCGACCGATTCTTCGAGCCGCTGACGATTTTCTCGCGCAGGCGCTCCGAGCAGCTCCACCGCTGGGCCAAGCGGCCGATGCTGCCCAAGACCGAGGACTGCTGGCGCAAGCGCGCGAAGAACTGCCACGACATGGCCAGCTGCGACCGCTACCGGGCGGTCAACGTGACCAACGAGGCCACGATAGAGTTCCGCCTTTTCCGCGGGACGCTCAAGACCTCGACACTCATGGCCACGTTCCAATTCGTGAGCGGCCTTTGTGCGCTGGCCAAGGCGTCGACGGTCGGCAAGCTGGAGAAGATGACCTGGTACGAGCTCTGCGACGCAGTGATCGCAGCCTGCCCGACGGAGGCGGCGGAGCTGGAAGCGTACCTGGTCGAGCGCGAGCTCATGACCCCGAAGGAGGACCTGAAATGTGCGTGATAGTCTATAAGCCCGCCGGACAGCCGATGCCCGGGATGTCCACACTTGCCGCCTGCTGGGCGGCCAACCGCGACGGCGCGGGGTTCATGCGCCCCGAGGGCGGCTCCGTACGCATCCGCAAGGGCTTCATGGAGTGGGGCGACCTCGCCGAGGCGCTCGAACGTGAGGCGGCGGCGCCCGACATCGAGTCCGTGCCGTTCGCGGCGCACTTCCGCATCGCCACCCACGGCGCGGTGAAGCCCGGCTGCTGCCACCCGTTCCCGGTGTGCGGCAGCGCGTCCCGGATGCGGCGCACCGAGCAGACGGCCGCCATCGGGTTCATGCACAACGGCGTGCTCTCGGGGCTGAAGACCTCCGAGGCGGTGTCCGACTCCATGGCGTTCGCCAAGCGCGTGCTCTCGCCGCTCGACCGCCTGTCGGGCGACCTCCTCGGGAATCCCGAGATGCGCAAGGTGATCGGCGCCTCGACCCAGGGCTCGCGCTTCCTGCTCATGGACGGCGCGGGCGACGTGCGGACCTTCGGGCGCTGGGTGTCCGAGGACGGCGTCATGTTCTCCAACGACAACTGGAAGCGCCGGTCGCCCACGGCCCTCGGCTCCTACCTGGCGCCGTACGCGGCGGGCGGCCAGATGCGCCTGTTCGACGCGTACGAGGCGTTCGGGGGATTCGACGCGGACGACCCCGCCCGCTACGGGCTTTTCCCGGCATGCGCCGGATGCGAGATGATGGCCGAGTGCGTCGAGTGCCTTCCGTACTGCGCTGACGCCGAGGACGCCGAGGCGATGGCTTCCGCTCCCTGGCAACCTGCGAGCTGACATGGGAAGGGCGCCCGGCCTCAGCGCCGAATGCCCTTCCTCCTACATTTCCTCGAGGTGCCTGTCGGATTGCGCGCCCACGTAGAGGCAGCACCAGGCGGTGAACGTGCACGCCGCCGCGAGGAAGCCGGCGACGAACAGCGCGACGCGCATCATGGCCTACTCCCAGAGCGCGTCTTGCCAGTAGGGCTCACCTTCGTCTTCGCCATCCTCTTCGCATTCGGCATCGAAGCCGTCCCCCTCGCGTTTCGCGCCGCGCCGGCGCGCGAGCAGCGCGACTGTGGCCAGGCAGGCCGCCGCCGCTGCGAAGCAGGCGATGGGGACCCACTGCATGGCGTCGCCCGTCTTGGGCAGCGGCAGGCCCGGGATCGGGCCGGGAGGGGTCTCCTCGGGCGGGCTCGCCACGGTCACGCTCTGCTCCGCGCTTCCGATGTCGGCATGCTCCGCCATCTCCTCGCCGCCAAGGGAGAGGCTCTCGAACACGACGAGCGTCTTTCCAGCCAGCTCCGTCGCGTCCACCTTGAACGTGACTTTAACCGACCCGCTTGCCTTCTCGGGCGTGAACGCCACTGTCGTGGTCACGTCCTTGCCGCCCGACTGGACGGGCTTTCCCGTCTCCTTGTCCATGAGCGTGCCGGTCACGGTGTAGCCTTCCCCGGGCGTCAGCCCCTCGTACATGACCTCGTCGACGATCTCCGCTTCGCCTGCCGCGACCTCGTGGTCGCCGTCTGCGGCGTCGACCGCCTGCGTCGAGAGCTTGGGCTCGGGCTTCTCCTCGGGCGTGACGATCGCGACGGTCTGCCCCTCGTCCGAGGGGTCGACGTGCCTCGCGGCCTCCGTGCCTTCCGCGTCGTACAGGTACTCGTAGGCGACGAGCCCGTGTCCGGAAAGCGCCGACCCGTCGAACTCGAACGAGACTACGGCCGTCCCGGAAGGCTCCTCGGGGGTGAACGTCGCCTCCGCCGTCACCTCCTTGCCGCCCGCCTCCAGGGGCCTCGCGCTCTCCTTGTCGATGAGCGTGCCGACGAGCCTGTACTCAACTCCGGGCGTCAGGTTCTCGTATGCGACCGCGTCGTCTACCTTGACCGTCTTGTCGGCGACGATCTCATGGTCGCCGTCGGCCGCGTCCGTCGCGGTCGTGCCGATCTCGGGCTCGGGCGGGACGACCTCGACGGTCTGTCCCTCGTCGTCGATGTCGGCATGCTCGGCGATGAGCTCGCCATCGCCGTAGAGCTCCTCGAAGCACACGAGGGAGTGTCCCGCCAGCTCCGTCGCGTCCACCGTGAACCCGACGGTCACGGTCCCGCTTGCCTCCTTGGCGTTGAACCAGAGCACGCCGGTCGCGGTCCCGTCTTCGCCCTGGACGGGCTCGCCGGTCTCGCGGTCCATGAGCGTGCCGACGAGCTGGTAGCGCTTCTTGGGCGTCAGGTTCTCGTAGCGCACCTGGTCCTGGATGATGACGGTTTCGGAGGCGGCCGCCTCGTGGTCGCCGTCGGCCGCGTCGCAGGCCGTCGTCCCGATGGCGGGCGGCGGCGTGAGGGTCACGGTCTGCCCCTCGTCGTCGATGTCGGCATGCGCGGCGAGCTCAAAGCCGTCGAGCGAGAGCGATTCGAACGCGACCACGTCATGGCCCGCAAGGCCCTCCGCGTCGAACTCGAACGTCACGGTAACGGTCCCGTAGGGGCTGATGGGCTTGAACGTGGTCGACGCCGTCACGGGCTCGCCGCCCGAGAGCACGGGCTCCTCCGCCTGCTTGTCCATCAGCGTGCCGGTCAGCGTGTACTCCTTGCCGGGAACCAGGTTCGCGTACTCGACCACGTCGTTCAGCACGACCGTTCCGTCCGCCGTCGCGGCGTGGTCGCCGTCGTCCGCGTCGGTCGCGGTCGTCGCGATCTCGGGCAGGGGCTCGTCGTCCACCGTGCCCAGGTCGACGTCGAACTCGGTGGCCGTCGTGTCGCGGCTCACGTTGAAGGAGTCGGACCACAGGCAGTAGCCCTCGTTCGCCTCGCAGCGCATCTCCTGGATGGTGTACTCGCCGTAGGGAAGCGCGCCGAGCGAGTCGTCCGCGCCCGCCGTGGTCCCGTGCTCGCCGAGGCCGAACCAAACGCCGGCGTCCTCGACGATGTCGGCCGACGCGATGTCCTCGCGCCCGATGAGCGCGTCGTTCGCGTTCGTGTCCGCGCTATGCGCCCGCCATCCGGCCGACGTGTTGAGCATGCCGTTGCGGTCTGTCACCGCCACATGCGCCTCCCCGGTCGTCACGTTGGTGATGAGGAAGGGCACGTACGCGAGCTTCTTGTCGCCGACCTCGCCCTTCTTCTGCAGGTGCATGTCGTGGCGCACCACCTGGTCCCGCCAGGTCAGGTTCTTGTTGTCATGGCTCTTGCGCACGACGTCGCCGTCCTTCCTGATCAGGAACGTCCTGGGCTCGCCGTCGGTGAGCAGGTAGCTCTCGTTCGTGCCGGTCTCGGCCACCTCGTAGGTGCCGTAGGGCAGCGCGTCGGAGGGGGTCTGCGCCGTGTAGGCCTGCTGCTCCTCGTTCCATGCGGTGTAGATCCTCATGATGACGGCGTCGGGCCCGTAGTACTCTCCGGCCACCATGACCCCGTGCTCGGAGCGGTTGGTGATCGTGAACTCGATGCCGCAAAGCGACGTTCCCAAGTAGCCGTCCTCTCCGAGCTCCGAGTGGTCCGCGCCGCCGAGCGCCTCGGAGCCTTTAAGCTCCCGGTCGTCCTTGCGCACCATCACGCCACCGCGGATGACCTCGTTGAGGATCCCGTCGGCGGCCACGAGCTGGTCGAACTGGCCGTCCTCCCTGATCTCGATGGTGCGGCTCAACGTTCCCTCGTGCAGGTAGCCTTCCGGCGCCTTCGTCTCCACGACCTCGTAGGTGCCGTAGGGCAGCGCCCGGGCCCCTGTGGACGCGACCCACGCGTCGAGCGCCGCGTTGTACTCCGTCGGCACGGTCATGATCTCGTCGCCGGGCGCGAACATCTCGCTCGCGGCGCAGTCGCCGTCGCCGTTCCGGTCCACCCACACCTCGGCCTCGGAGCGGTTGTACACCGTGAACTCGGCGCCCTCGAAGGCGGCGTCTCCCTGGGCGTAGTTCCAGTAGGTCCCGTCCTCGTGCTCGTACTCCTCTGCGTCGCCCTTGCCGACCATGAAGCCGCCGCGCTGGACCGTCTCGCCGAACTCGTCTTCGGGGACGAGCTCGAAGGTGGCCACCGACTGGTCGCACATGTCGGCTGTCACCCTGAACGAGTGGGTGCGCGTGTCGGGCAGGTAGCCCTCGGGGGCCTTGGCCTCCTTCACGGTCATGTCGCCGAGCGGGATGCCCTCGAAGACGATCTGGGCGTTAACGGACATCCCCTTCACGGTCTTGCCCTCGCCGGCGTAGCGGTACGTCACGGCGTACTCTGCGCCGTCCAGCGACGCGTCGCCCTCGGGAAGCGCCTTGCCCGTGCCGTCGTCGAACTTCTTGAGCGTCAACCGGACCGTGACGGGCTGGTTCTTGACCTTCACCGTCACGTCGCCGCCCGCGGGGACCTCGGCCTTGTACGGGCCTCCCTCGTCGAGCGTGTATCCGGGGGGCGCCTCGAGCTCCTTGACCCAGTACGTGCCGGCCGCGAGGTCCTTGAGCTCGCCCTCGCCGGATTTGTTCGTCGTGATCCTGCCGGCGAGCTCGTTGCAGGCGCTGTCCTCGTAGACGCCGAACACGGCCCCCGCGTAGCTGTACTGGGAGTTGCCCTCGGTGACGGCTGTGTCGGCCGATTGCTTCTTGACCTTCAGGTCGCCCTTGAGCCATTCCCAGCACACGATGTTCTGGTAGCCCCCGCCGGGCTCGAGCACGTATGTCGAGAACCCCTTGGGGACCCCGCCCGCCGCGTACTTCGCGTACGCCTTCCGCCCGAATGCGTCAGAATGCTCGCCGTCGCCGTCGAAGCCGACGATGTGGCGCAGGATCCATGCCCTGGCCTCGGGGCTCTGGTCGCTCACGGCGTAGCCGCCGTCCGAGCTGTACGTGTCGGCGACGAGCACGTGGGTGTAGGTCTGGTACCTGTCGGCGTCCATGGGCGAGCCGTCGTAGTCGGTCGAGGGCCACATGGACGAGTCGAATCCCGGGCCGCCCCAGCCGTAGTAGAGGTCGGCCGCGAGCTCGCCGAGCCTGTTGGGGTCCTCGGGGTCGGACTCGTGCTTGTTGTAGTAGCCCGAGGGCGGCGAGGGCTTCGACGGGCTCGCGCAGTACGCGATCGCGTCTCCCACCTTGAACCAGGGGTACTCCATGTAGGTGGTCAGGTACACCTGCTCGGCGGCGAGCGCCCTTCCGGGCCACGCCGCCATCAGGGGAATGGCAGTCGACGCGACGAGCAGGGCGGCCATGAGGACCCTCATGGCCTTGCCCGCCGCGGACTTGGTCTCTCGGTTCATCGGCACCGCCCCCTAGCGGGCCTCATGAGCTAAAGGGCGGCTCGCAGCCCCCTCGCGCTCGATGGACTCGGACGCCTCGCGGGCGTGCTGCGCCCTGTCCGCCAGGCCCCGGTCGTCGGCATGCTCCTCGGCGTAGCGCTTGCGCGACTCGGCGAGCGCCTGCTTGATCTTCTCGGGGGCGACCTTCACGGTGTCGCGCTCGCGCTTGCCGTCCTCGCCGATGACGGGGTTGCCCTCGGCGTCGAGCACGCTCTTCTGCAGCCACACCTCGCGGTCGGCCAGAAGCGGGATGTCCCTCCAGTGCTCGCCGCGGAACTTCGAGGGGTTCACGTAGAGCGGGCTGAACTCGTAGCCGCCCACGTCCTTGCCGTCGATGACGGTGTCCTTGGGAAGCGTGACCCGGTTGAAGGACTTCTCCTCGCCGGTCTGCTTGTCGGTGTACTTGATCCCCTCGCGCACGAAGCCCTCGTGCAGCGAGATGTAGACGTTCTTCTTCGCAGTGGTTTCCTCTGCCATTTCGTTTCTCCTTCGTATCGTCGTTCGGGATGCGGCCTCGGTTGTTGGAAGCGGCCGCGCCTTGCGGTTGCGTTTTATTGCTTAGGGTGACGGCATGTCGGTTCCTCCTCGTATATTGTTTATGCCACTTCTCGCGCAGTGGCCGCGCTCTTCCCAATAAGACGCGAATATGGGATAAAGGGCGTGTAATGGGCGGAGGGCGTCGAATCCTCCTTGGGGTCTGGCCTTTTGAGGAAGGATGGCG
>JAFUCC010000111.1 GCA_017459925.1 Eggerthellaceae bacterium | reverse complement strand
GTAGCGCAGCTCGATGGCGTTGGGGTCGTAAGGGTTGTCGGGCTCGCCGACCATTTTCAGCTTCTTGCCCGGCTTCAGCTTGTCCAGCACGAGGGCGCCGTCATGGTACTGGAACCCGGCGATGTGAAACGTGCTCATGATTCTCGAAGGCTCGTACATGATCTTCCCCCGTCCTCGCTCCTCCGATTTCCTGCATGTCCCATGCTACGGAATCGGCCGCATGACCCATGTCCATCAAACGGGACTAGCTCGTCCTTTTGTGATACAGTGGCCGCATCAGGCAACCCCGAGCTCCGAGGAGGCAACCATGGCCGCGAACGGCAAGCAGAAGCTCAAGCTCCTCTACCTGTACAAGATGCTCGACGAGCAGACCGACGCCGAGCACGGCCTCAGCATGAGCATGATCCTGCAGAACCTGGCCGATCAGGGCATAACGGCGGAGCGCAAGGGCATCTACAAGGACCTCGCCGTCTTGCGCGAGTTCGGCTGCGAGATCGGCACCATCCAGCGCATGCCCGTGGAGTACACGATGGAGAAGGCGGGCCTCGATCTAGCCGAGCTCACCCTGCTCGTCGACGCCGTGCAGTCGAGCCGCTTCCTCACCGAGCGCACGGCCAACCGCCTCGTGAAGAAGCTCTCGGCCCTGGCGAGCGTCCACGAGCGCGAGGCGCTCAAGCGCCGCGTGCACGTCGACGGCCGCGTGAAGAGCCAGTCCGACTCGGCCTTCTACAACGTCGACGCGATCCACGAGGCCATGCGCCTCAAGCGCAAGGTCGCGTTCCTCTACTACAAGTACGACAACGGGATGAAGCCGCAGGCGCAGCACGACGGCAAGCTCTACGTCGAGACGCCCGTGCACGTCGTGTACGCCAACGGCTACTACTACCTGATCGCCTGGTCGGACAACCGCGGCGACTTCGTGCGCTTCCGCGTCGACCGCATGCGGCTGCTCCAGGTCTCCGACGAGAAGGCGACGCGCAACCAGCAGATAGCCAACTACGCATTCGAGGACTTCGCCTACCAGGCCTTCGGCATGTTCGACGGAGAGCCGGTCAGCGCGAAGCTGCGCGTGGCGCCCGACGCCATGGACATCGTCGCCGACCGCTTCGGCACCGGCCTCCCCGTGAAGCCCCGCAGGGACGGCGGCGCCGAGGTGTCGGTGACCGTGCGCAAGAGCGCTCAGTTCTTCGGGTGGGTCGCGGGCATGAACGGAGCCGTGACCATTGCCGGTCCCAAGAAGCTCGCAGACGAGTACCGCTCATGGCTGCAGGACCTGGCTGACCAGGCCTAGATTCGCCTCCAGCAAAGGTCGCACTCGCGATTCGCGGCCATCCCAGCTCCGTCCAAGTCGGGTTCCGGGATTACTCGTGCCCGCGTATCTATTGCGCCCTGCCAGAGGACGGCCGGCTTTGGCCCCAGGCGCACCACGACGTCAGTCCGCTCGAATCGCAGCACCTCCAGACCGCCGTGCCATTCATCTGAGAGGTCGTCCCACAGCCGATACCGCTCGACCAGGTCGCCTGCATCCTCAGTTCGCACGTCGGCAGGTTCGCCCTGGAACGAGAGCGACAGCACGAGCCTTCCTTCCAGGTAAACCGGGCCGTCCTGGGGAACGAGGCAATCGGGTACGCCGTCCGCGCGATTCGTGTCACCGAATACCACATGCGCGTTAACGTACTTGCTGCCCATAGCGCCCGTCCCTTTCCCGGCTCTTTAGCCGTCGCGGTCTTTCCCGTTTTGCTTCACTATAGCCAGAAGCCTAACCGTCTAAGTCCCCGTCTTGGGACTTAGACAGAAGTCTTTGATTACTGATTACATCCTGCCAACGGGGTCGATGGGGAGCTCGTAGCGGTTGTCCTCGGAAAGGAGCGTTTCCGCCATCGCCACCACGTCTAGCCCGCCGCCCTTCATCGGATGGGCGGACCATCCTGCGATGCATTTCTCAATCGGGTTCCTGAGCCCGCTCTTGCCAGTCGCCTTCAGCTCGCCGAAGAACACGCCGCCCCCACACGGGAGGCTGCCCGCATCGCCGCTGAGGCTGTTCGGCTCGACGAACGCGACCACACCGCAGACGCGCTGGCCGTCCAGGCCCGGGCAGCGCTTCAGGAGGGCCTTGCGGTTCGCCGTAACCTGGTAGACGGGACCCTCACCCGCCGGGAAGCACCTCGTCCTGCCGCGCTTCGTGACGCGGACCTCTTTCCGGCCGGCGTCGACGGCGATATGGGACCGCCACCGCTTCGCCTCAAAGACGAATGCGCCCTCGGGATGGAGGAGCACGCAATCGGTCTGGTTCCTCATCACCGTCAGCCGCCCGCCCTTGCTGCCGTTGGTCACCAGGTTTACGTTGGGTACGATCTTTGACCCGTAGAGCGGCGAGCTCGGGTCGTTCACGCAGCGTCTGAGCGAATCGAACAGCGCCATCTCGCCGGAGATTCCGCCGACCTCGGCGTACCCGTACTCGGCCCGCAGGCAGAAGAACCCGTCGTTCCTGTAGTCGGGCGTGAAGGAGTACCCCTCCTGGGTCGCGTCGTAGCCGAGCAGGGACGTGGGCGTGCCGGAGAGAAGGTACCACTCGCTCGTAAGGTAGCGCGCCATGGCGAGCCTCCGGATCTCGGTTTCCAATTCGCCCGTGTCGGCCTCGCCCCTGCGCTCGAGCCGCCTACGCTCCCGGGCGAGCTTGAAGCCCCTCATGTCGAACGGCCCCTCGTGGACCCTCTCGCCGCAAAGCGGGCAGGTGCGCGCCATGAAGCGGCCCCGCAGCTCCACGAGGAAGAATAACGAGCCGCATTCGGAGCATTCCGCCACGCCCTCTTCCTCCCAGATCGCGAAATTGGAATATGGGCCCATAATCTCGTCATGGCGCTTCCTGAGCCACCCGATTTCTTGCCCGCAGGCAGCGGCCCGCTCCTCGAAGTCCGCGACGATGAACTCGGAGTAGCCCGCCTCCGGGGTTCCCTCAGCCACGCCGGATCCGGACTCGCGCTCGTTTTCGGCCGCAAGCGCCAAATTGCGCACCTGCGCCCTTAGGTCACCGATTCTCTCGGCGATTGCGCGTGCTTCGTCCCTCGCATCGACTCGTCCGTCTCTTTCGTCGATACAATCTCCCATGCATGCCGCCCTTCTCCCTTTCCACGTCGATTCTCAGCGGGACGAGAGTATTGTCATATGCGACAGCGCAGCAGTGAGTACTGCGATTGGGACAGAGAGACGGCAATCAACATGCGGCTAAAGCCGCTCGAGTATCGCCTGGGTGAGATAGGGGTTGTTGTAGCGGATGTACATCGACGCGCCTTTGCGCATCAGCTCGGCATTGGCGCGATAGCAGCAATCGAGGGCCCTTTCGTCTTTCAGAAGCTTGTTTGCCTCCTGCATGCTGTCGAATGTGAACGTCACGCACTTTGGCAATGTGCCGTATTTGGAGCGTATGCGGCTGGGCCACCTCGGCAGCTTGCCGCCCTCGGGCTGTTTGACGTTCACGAAGCCCCATGGCTCCGGGTTCTCGTCGTCGCCTTTGACGAAGACGAGCGTCTCGGCGTTTTGGCAGGATACGGTGCACAGGCGCGCGTTATTGTTTGTCGTCGGAAGGGCAGTCACAATCCAAAGCGTGCCAGCGGTATCAGCTGGTGCCGGAATTGTTTTCCCGACATACCAGGAAAGCAGCTCGATCAGTTTGTCGTAGCAAGCTTCCTCCCGAAGGCGATTGAAGCGCTTGAGCTTGCCAGGATCGGACTCGAATTCGAACCCGCGCTTGCTCTTTGGTAGATTCTCGCGGTCCCAGGGAATGGGAACGCCCCAACCGGCGCCGGTGTCCACCATGACTTCGGTGTTGCCTTTCGGGCGCCCTGTCTTCATCGTGTTGGTAAGCGGATAGCCTTTCGACTCGAACCATGCAATCGCCGCTGTCTCGGCGTAGTCGAGCTGTTGGGCATCGCCCTTCACCTGCGCCCAGAGCATCTGCTTGGGGATGCGGGGCGGATCCTCGTGGCGGTAGTCGTGCATATGTTGCACGTGGCGCTTGCGCACGTCGATGGACTTGCCGACGTACCACATGCCGTCGGTGAACTCGTAGGCGTAGATGCCAAAGGCTTCTTCGTCGCTTAAATCAGTTGATATTGATTCACGACCGTCAATTGCTAACGAAACGAATCGCAAACCTGGAACTTTGATAGCTGCCACGAATGCCTCATTCACAGAGTCGACGCTGATTACCAGATTTGCACAGCATATTCCGCAAGCTTGGCCGATCTGGCGTCAACTTCTTTGTGCGTGAAGACCGTCGGATAGTCGTCAACAAGTTCTTTGATGGCTGCAAATGTTGCGTATGGGGTGCCAACATTGCCATTTGAGGAGCCTGTCTTGTATACGCTCAGCTTCTCTTCGTAGCTCTTATTTCCCGCCGCAGAGTTGTCGTCCTGATATATGAGGGCCATGTTCCCAATAGATTGGACTATCTGCTCATTAAACTGGTCCTCTATTTCCTTTGGTATCGAAACGCCAACGCCATACCAGTCTTCAAGACTCTCGAGAGTTTGAGGGATAACATGCTCAACGGTTAGAAGCGATGAACCGGCGCCTGATCGCGAGACGGGATCTCGATTACCGTCCTCTTTTCGCATTGCGTTTTCAAGTTTTCGGAGATAATAACTCGCGGTTCTTGTGTCCTTGAATGTCAGCCTCGTAAACGCCGCCTCGAACTGCTTGTCATCCGCAATTTCGAGCGTACGCTGCCTTATTCGTTCTGTAATTACTTGGATAGCTTGCTCATCGGCCATTTTAACGAGGCAATCTGCAAATATCGTATCTAGCTTGTTAGTAGATTTCTGGCATACCTGCATACGAACAACCAGGTTGATGAGCGTTTTTACGTATTCGACGTAATCCTTTCGTTCAAAGACGTCTTGTCCGTAAGCCATGGGGGCTGCCATCAGCATGACATAAGCCTGTTCCTGCTTAATGTCAGCAAGGTCGAGGAGCAACTCCGAATCAACGGTCTTATTGCCCGTTTTCCGGTTCTTCAACTTCCCATATATCACCGCAGCGGACTTCATTTGCTTATAGAAGAAATCGAAGTCTGCGATAGCGGTGTCCTTGTATCTAATCTTGAATTCGTCAGGCATGCGTCTTTTCGACACGCGTTTACGACTCTTGTAGTAGAGGAGGCATGAGAAGAATCGCACAAGGTCATCCTCGCCAACTTCGGATGCCATGCTGTTCCACTTTTGGCTACCTGACTTGTTTTTCGGACACCAGCTTAAAAAGAGATTCTTGATTCTGTCCGCAGCCGTTAAGTCAAGTCCCTTGCCATTCAACGAGTCAAACACCTGAAAGGCGTTGGCCGACGTGTTGCACTCTATTTCAACGAGGTTGAGTTTGCTCATGACCACCGAAACGAGAGATTTGTAGAAAGATGCTACGTTTTCAAACTGGGAATCAGGGCCAACGCATTCATCGCGGAGGGATTCAATTTCATTTTTGAAATTCGCATAGGCCTTTTGCATGCGACGAGCACCGGTGTACTTGCCGCTGCACTCGTCATCGCGTATTTCTAAAACTCTTGATGCTAAGAAACGACCTGAATTGCCATTCAATATAAGCTTAGGCGCCGGCATGCCGCTCTCGGCCAAATCGCCACCGAAAAGGCACCCCTCTGCCTGATTGAAGACAAATTTGAGTTTTGCCTGGCTAGTTGAGTCGAGATCGTCGTTTTTTGCATCGAGAAGCGCCTTTATCAGGATGGCCAAAGTTGTGAGACGTTGTTGGCCATCTACAACATGTTTGATTGAAGTCGTGTCGATGGAGTATTCGCTCGGGCTGAATGCTTTGTCTGTCCCCGAGTCAGATTCGTATGGCGTGGTAACGATGGCGCCAAGAAAATGCGGACCCTGCTCTTCCTCTTTTAGCAAAGCGGTGATGTCCTCGAATAGCGTGCTGGTTTGCGCGTCAGTCCATGAGTAATCTCGCTGGTAATCAGGTATAGCGTAATAATTCGATGACATTAGGGCAAAAACCGTCTTGAAGTCCATCGCTTATTCCTTTACCTACTTGATGTTCTTTGCGATTTCTAATCCTATCAGATGGGGTATCCCAACCACGAGGGCGTTTCCCATGCAGAATGCCCGATGGCCATCGCTCATGCCATCGTTTGTCCAACCCTTTGGGAATCCTTGCAGCTGGTCGAGCTCGTCGGGCACGAGACGGCGATAGCGGCCGTCGATTTCCACGATGTGCTTGAAGCGGGACGCGCCCGCACCGCCCTCGCCGGTAAGGATGGTGCGCGACGGGTTCGTGAGCAGGTCGGGAAAGGCCATCGACCCTTCTGAGTAGTGGTACTTGAAGCCAGTCTGCTTGTTCACGCGCTCTTCGCTCTTCGATCCCTTGAGGTAGCGCCATTTCTCCAGCTTATTGTCCTGTACGTAGAACGACTCAGGTACTTCGGACGCGGGAACGATTACGTCGCCCAGCATCTTCCGCTCGCCCTCGTACGTTTCCACGACGTCACACGTGACCACGTGGAAGTCCTGCATAGCCCCGGCGGTGCCGAACGGCGATTTCCCCTTCCCGCCGACGTTGAATGTGTTCGTGACGACGTAGGGATCGCCTGGAATCTCAATCGTGTTGAACGATTCCGGCTCTGCGATTGGCAACGCGGTTGATATGATGCCGTGCCTGATACGGTCTTCGAGATTCCATTTCTCAGGCGTAAGCTCGGCGTAGACGTAGACGCGTTTGCGGCGCTGCGGGAAGCCGTACTCGGCGCTGTTGACCACGCGCCACTCGACCGAGTATCCGAGATCAGACAGGCACGACAGCATGATTGCGAAGTCGCGCCCACGCTGGGAAGCGGGGCTCTTAAGCAGCCGGTCGACGTTCTCGAGCAGGACGTAGCGCGGCTCCTTCAGGTGCAGGAAGCGGTAGATGTCCCACCAGAGGACGCCCTTCTTGCCCTCGATGCCGCCGGCTTGTGAAAGAGGCTTGGCCACAGAGTAGTCCTGGCACGGGAACCCGCCGACCACCATGTCCACGTCTGGGATGTCCAGCTCGCCTGCCTCGTAGGCGTCGAGCACCTTGTTGATGTCCTCATTGACACAGCTGTCCTCGCCGAAGCGAGCCTCGTAGCAGCGCCAGGCGAACTGCTTTGTTTCGTTTCCCGGCGGCTCCCACTGATTGGCCCAAACTGTCTTGAAAGGCCCTGCTGCTGGCATGTCGAATTCCGGATGATTGGGGTCGTGATACCCCTCTAAGCCGAGGCGAAAGCCCCCGACGCCGGCAAAAAGCTCGGCAACCCTGATGGTCTTCATGGCACGTTTCTCCTTCGCTGCTGTGCCCTGAACCTTGCGGTAGCTATTGTAGCCGATCACCAGCCTGGGATCAACGCCCAGAAATGGGACAGCCAGTCGACTATCTTAAATCCACGGTTCCGCGTCCAGGCGCTCGGCGATGTAGGAGCCCTTCACCCACACTTGTTGCTTGTACATGGCGATGCCGTTAACAATTTCCGGCTTACGCCTGGAATCTGTGCTCGTTCCGCGAATGAATACGAGGCCGTTTTTGGATTTGGGGAAGTTGGGGGCTCCTTTGGGGACGCCCGTCTTGTTAATCACGGGCTTGCCCGTCGTTTTGTTTATCGAGGGGACGAATTCGAGCGTCCTGGTTGAGATGAGCTCGCGGATTCGCTCCCATACCGGACGCACCTCGCAGGCTATGAACTCGTCATCGAACGACAGCCTCTTGAAGCCACGTAGTACATTGTCGGCTAGCGGGGCGTCTTTGGACGGCTCCTCGAAGACAACGCAGAGGAGCTGGTTGTTGGCGAAGTACTCGTAGAAGAGCGATTCCTCGAACGTGGCCTGGGGGTCGGAGAACTCGTCGAAGTCTATGGTGAACAGCTTCATGTCCTCGGTGCGCTTGCCCTCCTTTGTGAGCGTGATTGACTTGGCGGTTAGGCCAATCTTCGAGAAGAGCTCTATTCGGCTCATCTTGCCGGTTGCACCGAACACTCGCACCACCATCTGCTCGGCGACGTTCTTTGCCTCTTTGCCTTTCTTCGTGACGAGCGGAATTTCGAATTTGCCACAAATCTCGCCGACAGTTTTGCCGGAATAATCACCAGAGACTGTGTGCAGCTTCATGTCGATGGCAGCATATGACGTGTAGCTCCTTGGGAGCTGTTCCATGGAATCGCCGAAGTTCTTGCGGGCGATCGCTGTGACAGTTGACCGCTTGAGGCGGAACCGGGGCGGATGCGGGTACTTGGGCGCCGTATCGATGAGCATGAGGTCCTTGCGCAATGCGGACGACAACAGCGGGTAGAGCTCTCGACGCTCTGATTCGTCTGGATGCTCATCTTGGATGCGCTTCACGAAATCGTGGACAAGTTGCCAGTCCGATTGGAGGGTGGCTGCCTCTTCGTCATCGAACTCGTGGAACTGATAGCCCTTGATGGGGAACGCGGCGTAATCGGCGGCTTTCACCGTGGTCTCCGAATCGTAGAGGTAGTACACGATGAGCATGTGCTCGACCTTGTGCCAGAAGTTTGAATCCGGGAACTCCTCGGAGGCAATCGTGTCGAGCGAGACGGCAGTTATAGACATAGGCTCCTTGGCTTCGAGCCCCTGGCCTTTCTTTGATGGTCTCAGGCCTGTCGTTTTCACTTCCGTGGGGACGCCGTCGACGAGGATGTCTGGCCGTTGCAGGCTGTCCGGAGGATATCCGAGGATCGATTGCTCGACAACATCGCCTGCTATCCCCGTCACCTTAGGATTTGACTCCGTGATGGCAAACACGTTGGCTTCGTCGACCTCGCCCAATGATTTTCCTCGAACAGATTCGAGCTTTTCTTCGAGGTCGAGGCGGACGAATGCATATTGGACGGTACCCATAGGTCTTCTTTCGCAATATAGGCCTTTTCGGAACGTATTCTCTCACACAGATTCCCATAAGGCCTCGTAATGCAAGGCTTTTCAATTGCAAGATTGTGGGGCTTGACCATGGACGATATTCTCCAGGCACTAGCCGGGTCATAGGGAGCAGATGCAGCTGAAAACGCAACTCGGCCTCCGTTCGGTACTGTCGCGATTAACTCTGGTTGTTGTAGCGGGTTTTCGTAATCAGCCACCTGGGGATTTACGATGTGAGAAACCATTACAACATACGGCCGTTATACGTAACGAGGTTGTCTTCGACAGCAGGGAACACCCTAAGCATAATAAGACACGACATATTTGTTGCCGCTTCCTATTCGAGAACATCGACAAGTGAGTCATTGCTTAAATCTACGATATAAGTCAATCCTCTTTGCAAGGCAAGATCATTTGCGGCATCAAGGCTTGGCGCGTAACTCATAACTCGAACTCGTACCGTATCCGCACCTTCTTCGCTCTCGCTCTTAATCAGTTGAACGGCTGGTTCGTAGTCTTCGCTTTCTGAGATATCAACCACCTCGCTCCATAAGCCCATAAGCGTCCTACTTAGGATATCGACGCTCGTTGTCGATACGGGTCCCATGGTTACGGTGCTCGCATTCATGCTATTCGGGACTCCATATATCCCGTCCCTTTCGACTTCTAGGCACTTGCTACGGGTGAGCGAGAACACTCCTTCGAATCCAGCTTCTTCCATGCTGGGGAATAGCCTTTCAGATTGCCACCTAACCTCTTCGGAGATGCCCAAATCATCAACAAATTGCTGCCTGTGCTTTATAATCAAATCAATAGCTGTTCTATGCTTTCTATAAATCTCGCGACAAATGTTGACGACATCATCCTCGTCAAGAACGTTCCTGCGCACAGTGTTTAAATACTGTTTTATTAGCGCCTTGCTTTCTTCGGAAAGGCTGTCCTCGGCCTCTTCAAGCGCTTCTTCCACCCAAATCAATACCTGCTTGTAGCTCATGGGACGCCAGAGCTCGGGGCTGCTCGATTCGGTGCCCCTTGGTGTTAGGTACACGTAGTACCGCGAGTAGTCCCCGTATTCCGCCTCTGCAAATTCTTGGTACTTGTTAAGTTGATTATCGTGCTCGCCAGAGAAGACCTTGTTTTCGACGAGAATCGCCACTTTATCCAAACTGGATACGACGCGTAAATCTATATCATCTCTCTCACGCAGTACGGCAAACCCTGAAAGGCCTCCTTTCAACACCATCCCAAGGTGATCAGGTTGTCCTTCGAGGTCGTACACAGCACCCAGAAAACGCCTCAAGACTGCGTCTCCGAGGCCATGGGTCTGGTTTTGTCTCAGGAACCAGGCGAGCATCCTGCTGTGTCTAATCTCTGTTCCTGTGATCCCAAGCACTTCGAAAACGTTTACTTCCGCCTCCCGCTCTCTGACAGAGTCGAGGCAGCTTTCATCATCGCGGAAATCAACCACATCGCCTACCCGGGCATATATTGAAATTTTCTCAAGGGGGTCGACTTCCGCGCTTTTCGCATGCACCCGGGGAAGGTCGAACCCGACCAAATCGAACTCCCGATAGTTTCTAACCTCTGGATAGTTAACGTCACGGAACTCCGATATCCTTCTACAGTTGTCCGCATAAGCTGTCGCCTTTTCGATATCATGCAATCCTTCAACACCAAGACATACGAAAACGCAATCTCGACCTTGCTGGCCATTCAAGACGGGAAACGTTTCGGGGTCTATGCAGTGAAGTATTTGGCTTAACACCGCCGCCCGTATTCCCCTGATCCAGGTGGAAAAGACATTTTCAACTTCCGTATAAAGCTCCTCGGAGGATGCGCCAGACTTGGACAGTTCCCAAACTTTCGCAAAAAGTCCAATGATTCTAGGAACCATTTCCTCGGGAACGCCGTGTCTCTTCCCAAAAGTCCCAATCGGAGTATTAAACATTCCGAATTTTCCAGTTGAAACGGCACTTCCGTCGATAGCGTTGTTGTACGCGTTCTTTGACGCTTTCTCCTGGATTGAATCAAGAACAGCAATGAGGTCCTGCTTGGAATTGTCATCCAATGAGCAGGCCAAGATCAGCTTCCTCTTGGTGCCATAGTGAAGAAAACCGGCAAGTTTATAGAACATGTCTAAATCTGCATGAGTTGTCGTTTCAGGCATGTTTAACGAATAAAGCTCGGAAGCCTTTTGGCATATTTCGTACGAACCATCATGCTCATAGGGGTTAAGTCGAGCACCCTCCGCTTGCATCCTCATTCTTAAGAGCAGCTCTTCGGTGTCCACGTACTCTGCGGGAGTTAGTCTTTTGCCCATCTTCCACTCTCTTAATCTCTAAATGTAACAGTAGAATCTGATATTGCTGATCGCAGATAAAACTTGCTTCGTCTGTATGGCTAGCCCATTTTCCTTTGCATCACCTGTCAGCAACTCGCGATATCTATCACTGCATTTCCTTGCACCTCATGACTCTCATGGAAGCTCTCAACATAGTGTAGCCAATCCGCCACAAGGGCGTCCACAACTGCGACAAGACCATAAGCGAGCAGCCGAAGACGATTCGCAAAGCGCTGTGCGACGAGAGCGGACGGTGGCCCGTGTACCGCGTCCCGTCCCGATTCCAGAGCTAGCCAGGAGCTTTCTCGTCTGATTCGGTGGCGAGCGAGACGCGATCCCAAACCTTCTGGGCGATGCGGTGCTGGGCCACATGCCCTCCGCACGACCGGTCCTCCCTCCAGCGGCCGTCGTCGTCCTTGACGCGCACCGGCGCTATGACGCCCCGCTCCTTCAGGTCGGCCATACCGCGCTCCACCTGCCTGAGGTTGAGGCCGGTGTACTCGGAGATGCTGGCTGCGGAGGCCCTGCCGAGCCTGCCGTCGTCGTAGACCTTGCGGCACAGGGCGATCATCACGGCGAAGCCGTTCCGCCCGACTTGCCTGGCCGCGAGCTCGACCAGCAGGCCCTGCTGGATTATTGAGAACGACAGGGGCGGATACCGGGCGAAGCGGCCTGGCTCGCCTACGCCTCCGTCTTTTTGCGCTGGCATTCGAGTTCCTGGATCCGGAACCGCTCTCGGATGTACTCCTCGCAGATGGCCGTGCTCGTCCTCCAAGCACGGCGGACCTTGAACGCCTTCAGCTCCCCGTCCCTCGCGAGCCTCGCGGCCGTCTGGTAGGAGACGCAGAGTATCTCAGCCGCCTCCGCGAGCGTGATCAGCCTCGGTTGTCCCTCGGCGACTGCCTGCACGACCTCTTCGTTCATTGCCTATCCTCTCGTTCGGGTTCAACGGTGCGGCGAAGCCTACACCACTTTCCCCGCCCTGTGCGCGTTTCGTGCCAAGATGACCACCCCTTGGTTTCAAGATGACCACCCCTTGGTTCCAAAACGGAACCTCGGGGGAAGCCAGACGAGGGGGCCTGCGGCCCGAATCTGCGCGCCCGCGGCATGCGGGCGCCAGTCAGGGGTTCAGTTCTCTTTTTCATGTTTTAGATTCTTTGATATTGGCACCGCCACGAAGGGAGCTGATGCGCGGCTGCAACCGCCACGGCGGGGGCATTGCCACCGAGGTCACGGGGCCTGCGGCACCGCCTTGGCGGTAGCTGGGTTTTCCACAACCGCCACAGCGGGAGCAGCGCCGTTTTTCGAGCCGAAAACCGGTTGGGAAAAGCGCTAAAATGTAGAGCAAATGTAGAGCAGGCCGAGTGCTCTACATTTGCTCTACAAAAAAAGGCCAGGAACGGCGTCCTGACCTGGTGTTATTGGTGGAGCATAGGGGGATCGAACCCCTGACCTCATGGCTGCCAGACGGCCTGAGCCCGTTTAAGAGGCGGTCATTGTGGTCACTATGTGAAGGGAACCGCTTTCTGACCTGTGTTTTTTTCGGTCTACACGGTCTGTGGTTGCCTACAGCGAAACCTGCGTTCAGGCGCTCTCCGAACCCGATTGTTGTCAAATTGTTGTCAGCTTTGTTGTCCAAAATGTTGTCAGCGCATCTCCTCGAGGAATTGTGGAAAACGAGAGATGGGAGACAGCATGGAATACAGGAGCAGGGGCCTGCGCCGCCGCGGGGACTCCGACAAGTGGCAGGTCATACTGAGCCACAAGGACCCCCTTTCAGGCGAATGGGTGCCCTCGTACCACACGATAGAAGCGAAGACCGAGAAGAAGGCCGAGAAGGCGCGCGACGCGCTCATCCTCGACCTCGAGCGCAAGGGATCGTCCTACACGTCCAAGCTCACGGTGCAGGAGTTCCTGGACATGTTCGTCCAGTACAAGGAGGACGGGATGCAGGTCGAGCGCTCGACGATCGACCATTACCGTAAGCAGGCGCGCGTCGTGAAACGCTACCTCGGGTCCTACCGTCTCGCGGAGTTGAGCATACCGCTCGTGAGCGGCTGGATGGCCCAGATGGTCGACGAGGGCTACGCCCCGCGGTCGGTCTCGAAGCCCTTCGGGGTGCTGCGCCAGGCGATGAGGTACGCGCAGGCGCTCGACCTCATAACGAAGAACCCCTGCGAGTACTGCAAGCCGCCCAAGATCAGGCGCAAGAAGATGCAGGTTCTCGACCGCGAGGGGCGCACGCGCATGCTGCAACTGGCGCGCGCAGCCGAACCCTCGCCGCTGGCGCTCGCAATCGAGATCGCGCTCACGACCGGCATGCGACGCGGCGAGATCTGCGGGCTTCGCTGGTCCGACATCGGCGATTGCGAGGTGACGGTGAACCGGGCGATCAGCCTCGACCGCGGCACGCCCTACGAGAAGGACCCCAAGACGGAGGGCAGCCGCCGCACGATACCGCTCACCAAGCGCCTCTACGCCGTGCTGCGGGCCATAGAGAAGGACAGGCAATACGTGTCACGCGAGCTCGGCGTGCCCTTCGGCGACCCGTTCGTCCTCGGCACCCCCGACCCTGACAGCCGCCCCTACCACCCCACGCGCCTCACGAAGGACTTCAAGGCGTTCTGCGACATGAACGGATTCAGCCTGACCTTCCACGACTTGCGACACACGTTCGCCACGATGATGATCGCGGGCGGGACCGACGTCCGCACCGTCGCGAGCTACCTCGGGCACGCGAACGTGGCCATGACGCTCAACACCTACGCCGAGGTCGATCCCGACGCCAAGCGGGCCGCCGTCGGCAAGATCGGGGATGCGTTCGACATGGACCTCGACGGCGTTTTCGCAGAGGAGTTGGAGGAGCCCGCGTTCACGATGTCGTTCACGGTGGAGCAGCTGCGCTCGATGCTGGCCGAGGCAGAGCGGAGGGAGGCCGACAATGCGGGTGCTTAAAGCGATCATGCGAGCGGTTCTACAGTTCTTCAAGTGGCTGTTCCGAGCCGTGCTAAGGTTCATGTGATGGGCGCGCCCACGAAGGCGGGAGCCGCCACAACGCAATCACGGATATATGGCGCTGCAAGATGCGAAATGTTAAAATGTTGCCGTATCAATACCGCAACGGTCACATTAGGAGCTCACCATGGCGGAATCCACGACCCTCAACGTCCGCATGGACGCCGACACGAAAGACGCGTTCACATCCTTCTGCGACGCAATCGGCATGTCAGCGTCCTCGCTCATGAACGTGTTCGCGAAGACGGTTGTGCGCAACCAGGAGGTGCCCTTCCCGCTCACCACGCGGACGGATGCCGCCGCGGTCGAGCGATACGCCCGCGTGTTCCCGAGGAGCGCGGAGGAGCTCGAGGCGATGCTCGCAGCATCGGAGTCTACGCCCTTGTCGGAATGCGCCCCGATGGAGGACGCCGCCGCGCTCGTGAGGGAGCGCATGGGATGGTAGGCGATGGCCTCTACGACGTCTACTGGACGCCGGATTTCACCGATGACGTTACGGAAGCCGTCGCCTACGTCGCCGAGGAGCTCGGCAGCCCTATTGCCGCCCGGAACCTGCTCGAGGGCGTGACGGAGCTGCTCGACTCGAAGAGGGCGATGCCCACAGCCGCGACCTCATATGAAAGCCCTGCGGGCACGACGCGATACATCGCCTCCTACAAGAAATGGGACGTCTACTACGCCGTCGAGGGGCGCACGATCAAGGCAATCGGCCTCAAGCATCAGCTCCAGGACGGCCCCCGTGGCACGCTCCCGCGCGAGCTGCCCTAAAGCGGACGCCCGCCTCGAAAGCCCGACGCCCTGCGCCTCCCCCGTCGATGGGGGAGGCGTTTTTTGCTGCGCGGACCTGTTTCCGATGGCGACCTCCGCACCGCCCGCCCCGCGTGTCCTTCCATCCCCGCATGCTCATCGGGAACGCCTTCCCGCGCAAGGGCGCGAAAAACCTTCCGCACCAGACATGGAGATAGTCGGAAGCTCGAGCCTCCGGTTTTCGCTTGCCTCCCTTGCGCGCCCCGGCAACCCCGATGCCGACGGGTCCGAAAGGCCCGCAAGGGGCGGGCCGAAAAACTCGAGGAGGTCATCATGGGAAACAGGTGCGTCATCACAACGCCGAAGCGCAAGGTCGGGCTCTACCTACACTGGAACGGCGGGCGAGACACCGTCGAGCCTCTGCTGAAGTACTGCGAGCTGAAGGGCTACCGGCCTCCGAGCTCTGACGAGTACGGCTGGGCGCGGATGTGCCAGGTTATGGGCAACTTCTTCGGCGGTACCACATCC
>JAFUCC010000110.1 GCA_017459925.1 Eggerthellaceae bacterium | reverse complement strand
GATCGCGTGCCGAACGTTGGTGTCACGGGCCGCTTTGAGATGGAAGCGGCCATTGCCTAGAATCGGACTTTGCAGAAGTAATCGATTCGAGAGAAAGGCAACGGCCACCAATGGACACTTTACAGGAAAAGGAAGCATTGCAGAACCTCCCGTTCAGGGAGGACGGTACGATAGACATCAACGAGATGATGAGGCGCGAGCTGGAGGCCATGGTCAACCAGATCATGGACTGGCAGGCCGACGAGGTCTGCGGCGAGGGCAACCGCCGCAACGGCTACCGCGAGCGCAAGCTCGTCACCGTGCTCGGCGAGATCACGATGCGCATACCGAAGCTGCGTGAGGGCACCTACTTCCCCGACGAGCTGATCAGGCCCTACTCGCGCGTCGACCGGGCGATGGTCGCCATAGTCAAGGAGGTCTACGTGCGGGGGCTGTCCACCCGCAAGATCGAGAAGGCCGCCGACGCGCTCGAGTTCGGGTCCCTGAGCCCCTCGCGCGTGTCGCGCATGACCGCCGACCTCGACGAGGAGGTTGCGGCGCTCAACGCGGCGCGCTTCGACGGGACGTCGTTCCCGTACCTGTGGCTCGACGCAACCTACCTCAACTGCCGCGACGAGGGCCACGTGCAGTCCAAGGGCGTGGTGACCGCCATAGCCTGCGGGGAGGACGGCTCTCGCCGGTTCGTCGGCTTCGGCGCGGTCGACACCGAGTCGGCGGTGTCCTGGAAGGCGTTCCTGCGAGGCCTGCGCAAGCGCGGCGTGGCCGGCGTCAAGTGCGTGGTCTCCGACGACCACGGGGGTCTCGTCCAGGCCATCGCCGAGGTGTTCCAGGGCGCGGCGTGGCAGCGCTGTATCGTGCACCTCGAGCGCAACGTCGCGGGCTGGTTCTCCAAGAAGGAGGACAAGGCGGTCGCCACGGCGGCCATGAAGGCCGTGTTCGCCGAGCGGGACCCGCAGCTCGTGCGCGCGGCCTACCGCCAGGCCACCGAGCGCATAGCGGCGCTCAGGCCGCATGCCGGCGAGCTGCTGGAGGACGCGGAGGCTGACGCGCTGGCCTACCTCGATTTCCCATACGAGCATCACGTGCGCCTGCGCACGAACAACGTCCAGGAGCGCGCCAACGAGGAGATCAAGCGGCGCACCAAGGTCGTGGGCGTGTTTCCCTCCGTCGAGTCCATGATGCGGCTCGTGGGCTCCGTGCTCGCCGACGTCAACGAGGAGTGGCTGGAGATGAACTTCATCGACGCGGCCTCGCTCAAGGACGTCTGCAGATCGGAGCCCGACCCCGCCCCGATCCCCGCGGACGTGGTCGAGCTCGCCAGGATCCGCGTCATGACGGCTATAGAGGAAAAACTGGGGAAGGCAGCATGATGCTGATGGTGTAGGATGCAACTGGTTCCGGGTGATGCTGCGTTTGCTCGGGCGGGCTGAAGCCCGCGCCTCGCAAACGCAGTCGCGACACCAACAATCGGCACACTACCTGCCGACGTTTCCGGTTATGCGGATGGCGTTTACAACCCCAAAACAAAGCAGGTTCATTTCCGTAATTGCAGGTGGTTTACCAACATTGACCATGGAATCCGCCATGAGCCGATGATGCTCGACACGATGGCTCACAACCTGAAGTTCAACAAGAAGCTGCAAAAGAAACTCGAGCGGGACTTCGGCAAACACGAATATCCCCACTATGCCAATTATGACGCACTCGAAATTCCTTTCACTGAATGCATCCCCTCGGATTACGGCTCGATTATGGGTGTTCCGATCACCTTCATGGATAGCTTCAACCCCGACCAGTTCGAGCTACTTGGCATGTCCGGCGATCTGTCATGGGCGAAGTCCGAGTGCGACTTCTTCACCCCGCCGTCAGATGAAGTGCAGCGGGTGTGCAAGGCTAAAAGCAAGACGTGGAGGGTTCAGAAGGTCTACGTCAACGACGACGAAGGGCTGCCGCTCATTCCCATTTACGACCGGCTGTTCATACGCCCCAAGAAGAAGGGAGCCGAAGCCTAAATGAAGACGACACTCCACACCGACTGGACGGTAGGCGATGTCTGCAAGGGCTTCGTCTACGACAAGAACGAGGGCAAGGGCCTGTTCGGCTTGGGCGGCAAGCTCATAATTCAGCCCGAGTACCAGCGCAACTACATCTACGGCGACGGCAAGAAGGATGTGGCCGTTGTCGAATCTCTCCTGAAGGAATACCCGCTCGGGCTGATCTATTTCGTCTTGAACAAGGACGGCATGTATGAAGTGTTGGACGGCCAGCAGCGCATCACGTCGTTCGCCCGCTTCGTGAACAAGTCCTGGCCGTTCGCGGTGGAGATTGACGGCAAGCCCCACTACTTCGACAGCCTCGACGCCGACCTGCAGAGGCGCATCGTGGAAGCGCCGCTCACAATCTACGTCTGCGAGGGCGAGCCGAGCGAGATCCAGGCGTGGTTCGAGACCATCAACATAGCGGGCGTCCCGCTCGTAGACCAGGAGCTTCGCAACGCCGCCTACCACGGCCCCTTCGTCACAAAGGCAAGAGCCGTGTTCTCCAACACCGGAAACGCCAACATGAACCGCTGGCAGACCTACGTGAAGGGCGACCCCAGGCGTCAGGCCATCTTGGAACGCGCCCTCGACTGGGCGAGCCGCGGCCAGATTGACGACTACATGGCGCTCCACCGCTACGACGACAACATAGACGGCCTCGTGAACCACTTCGACACGGTGATCGACTGGGTAGATGCCGTGTTCCACTACACCGGCAAGGAGATGTGCGGCCAGAAGTGGGGCGAGCTCTACGAGAGATACCACGGCAACGCCTACGACCCCGACGCGGTTGCGGATCGCGTTGGAGCGCTGCTCGATGACCCGTTCGTAACCGACAAGCGCGGCGTCATCGAATACGTGCTCGGCGGCGAGGCCGACACCAAGCTGATAAACGTCCGCGTGTTCGGCGATGCCGTGAAGCGGGCCGTCTACAAGCGCCAGACCGACGAGGCGAAGGCGAGCGGGAAGTCGAACTGCCCGCTATGCGCCATCGGCCACGACGCGAACGCGGATCGCATCTACAAGCAAAGCGAAATGGAAGCCGACCACGTGACAGCCTGGAGCCGTGGCGGCGCGACCGACGAGGCAAACTGCCAGATGCTCTGCAAGACCCACAACGCCGCTAAGGGAAACAGGTAACGACATGGCCAAGGGAATAATCTACGCAATGACGACCGTCGTGCACGGCCTGGTGAAGATCGGAAAGACCGGCCAGGAGAACTTCGAGCAGCGAATGCGCAATCTCGAGCGCAACGGCTACTTCAACGTCACCGGCCTCAAACGCGCATTCGCCATCGAGGTCGAGGACTACGACGAGAAAGAGGCGATGCTCGATGACATCTTCTCCCGTTCGCGCGTTCCGAACTCCGAGCTGTTCGCGCTCGACATCGACCTGGTGATGCAGCTGTTATCGTCGTTCGAGGGTAGGCAGGTATACCCCAAGAGCAAGCCGAAGGAGCAGGTGTTCGAGCAAGCGACCGAGGAACGCCACGCCAACCTCAGCAACGGCGAAGTTCCCGATGGAGAGTACACCATGAACCGCAAGCTCAAACGAGCTGGCAAGGCTATAGAGGCGACGATGATAGTCCGAAGCGGCACGTTCGTAATCCCTGCTGGTACGCAAGTGTGCATGGTGGAGGGAACCGGCCTGTCCGAGGGCGTGCGCCAGCTCCGCACCATGTTCGTTGACGAAGACGGGACGTCCACCGAAGATGTAGAGTTCACGTCCCCGTCAAGCGCCTGTTCGTTCGTAATAGGCGCATCCGCCAACGGCTGGGTCAACTGGCAGAACGCGGAAGGTGATTACATCGACGTGTACCGGGAGCGGGAATCGTAGGCTCTTGGCAAGCAATCCCTTACTCTTGCTCAGAGCCTTCACCTGAATCGCCCTCGTGCTCCGCAATCCAGGGTGACCAGAACGGGCATTCGCGCCAGTTCCCCGCAAAGCCCATCATGCGCAGCTCTCCCGCGCTCCTGGTGCTCAGCAGGTCGAACAGCCTGTCGCGCCATTTCGTGTCGGGCGCTATCAGCTCAAGCAAATAGCTCAGCACGGTCAGCGCTCCGAACATGCGGTCGGGCTTAACGTTATGGGGCTCGTGCCAGCGCACGTCGTTCTTCTTCCTCGGGATGGTGGGTTGGGTGCCAAGCCGCCTGTTCCACAATCTGCCGTGGTGCGCGGCCATGTTGCGAACGGTGTTCAGGCAGACGAGCCACGATTCCAGCACCTTAGCCGATACGCCCAGATCGGCGGCGATGCCCTTGCGGATGGCGTTCGAGGCGCCACGGTAAAGCGTCAGCATCATGCCGAAGTCGGTAAGGTTCACGAGCATCCAGTAGGGCGGCAGAGCGTGAACGTCACCGTATTTCTCCCTGAAATGGATGGCGAACGGCTCGCGCGACCGATTGAACGCGCCCTCGCACTTCCTGATGAAACGGGCGTGGTCGTCCTCTGTAAGCCCTGGCAGGTTGGCGCTGTCACGGTAGCCGAAAGGCCCGGTTGCCTTTGCAAGCTCGTAAGCCAGCCTCGTTCTGAAATAGACCTCGACGCGCTCGATGGCATCGAACACGACGAGGCGGAATTGGCGGTCGAACGTGTACAGGTCCCATACCTTCTCGAAGGTCGTGCCCTCGCGGAAGGTGTTGTCCTCTTGCTTGAAGATGTGCCAGTATCCGCTCAGGCGGTAGTAGCCCACATCCTGTAGGTGTTCTATCAGGCTGTCCCGGTCTGCAGCCATGCCGCGTTCCTTGGTCAGGATGTCGGCCTGTTCCTCGAACGTCTTGAACGGCTTCATGTACTCCATTCGCACCCCTATACAAAAAACACCCGCCAGTTGAGCTTCTTCGAGAGGCCGGCGGGTTCACTGCTGTTACCTTACCACACCCGCAAATAATTTAGGCGCGTATGAAAGTTTTTTCGGTCGAACCTCAATATTTTTCAACCGAGCCGTAAATACTTGGTGCAGTGGCGTATCTATGGCCGGTTAGCGAAGAGCCCTGCTGCATCGTCGCCTATACGGCCCGACCACGCGCCTGACCTCGAATGTGCATACTGTACGGCGGCGATCACGACCGCCGCGATATGAGATAATACGACCGCCAAGCCAACTTAATAAGTACCCAACAGCGGTACGCGGGTGTGAGGACACCTGCGAATCGTTGCGTATCCTGTTGGGTCCCACGGTTGGCTTGGCAGCCTGCGGGTGTCCTCTGTCTTTCCCCTACAGCGCACCTGCCCGGCGGCACGGCCCACGACGGAGCCGCCTATCGCGTATGGTCGTTGGAGAGCGCAGGAGCGCCCTGACCAGACCGACCGAAAGGGGAACCAGTGCAAATCGTCACGTGGAACGTCAACGGCCTACGCGCCACCATCGAATCAGGCAGCTTCCGGCCAATAGCGCGAATGCAACCGGACGCCCTCTGCATCCAGGAGATACGGACGAAAGAGCGGCCGACCGTGCTGGACGGCTACGCGCACGCCTTCAACCCGGCAGACCGCGAAGGCTACGCCGGGACCGCCCTCGTCGCCCGCGCCGCCCCCGCAAGCGTCCGCCTCGGCCTCGGCGTGCCCGAACTCGACGGAGAGGGGCGGGTGATAACCGCCGACTTAGGTCCGTTCCATCTTGTCACCGCCTACGTGCCCCGCTCGCTCGGCGGCCTGCGTCGGCAAGACTACCGCGTCCGGTTCAACGACGCGCTCGCCGACCACGTAGCCGAGCTGGAAGAGGACAAGCCGGTCGTCGTCTGCGGCGATTTCAACGCCATCCTCGACGCCAACGACGTGTACGTCGAGAACATCCACTACGGAGAAGACGAGGAAGGGTTCGCGTCCGACGACCGCGACCTGCTGCTCACGCTCGTGGAAATGGGCTACGTAGACGCGTTCCGCCACGTCCACCCGGACGAGCCAGACGCCTTTACCTGGTGGAGCCAGCGCCGCAACCGCCGCGCCGTCAACCGGGGCTGGCGGCTCGATTACTTCTTCGTCTCGGAGCAGTTGGCCGCCTCTATTGCCAACGTTCGCCACCTGACCGAAGTCGCCGGCTCCGACCACTGCCCGGTCATGCTGGAGCTCGCGCTATGACGCTCGTCGGCAAGCTCGACCCCGATAGCGACTTCCTCGCCGACATGTGGGATTCGATCGACTGGCGCGCAGCAGAAGACCGGCTCGCCGACCTGCAACGCCGTCTCGCCAAGGCCGCAGCCGACTTCGACCGGCAAGCCGTCATCAAGCTGCAAGACGTGATCGTGTCCGACCTCGACTGCCGCTGCCTCGCCGTCCGCAAGGTGGCGAAGCCCCACTCCGGCCCCGGCATAGACGGCGTGCGCTGGACGACGAGCGGTCAGAAGATGACGGGCGCCCTCGCCCTCACGCCGGTCGACTACCGCGCCAAGCCGCAACGCCTGATCGAGCTGAAACCCCACAAGGGCCGCAGCCGCCGCGTGAAGCTCTCGACCTACCACGACCGCGCCATGGCCACGCTCTACTCGTTCGCGCTCGCCCCGGTCACGGAAGCCTCGGCGGAGCGCAAGTCGTTCGCGTTCCGCAAGGGCCGCTCGGCCCACGATGCGGTCAAGTACATCACCGACATGTTCTCCGGCGCGTCCGCGCCCAAGTTCGTGCTCGTCTGCGATGTCAAGGCGTACTACGCCAACATATCGCACGAATGGCTCATGGCGCACGCCCCGATGGACAAGGACGTGCTGCGCGAGTTCCTCGGCGCCGGCGTCGTCTACGCCCACGCGTTCTTCCCGGCAGACGACCACGGAATATCGCTCGGCAACCCGCTGTCGCCCATGCTTGGAAACTTCGTCCTCGACGGGTTGCAGCGAACCGTGTTCAAGGCGCTCAACCCATACGGCGACGTCACCGACTACGCCAACGGCAACCTCGTCCGCTTCGCGGACGACATCATAGTGTCGCTGCGCACGTCTGAAGCCGTGGAAACCGCCCGCAAGGCGATAGCCGACTTCTGCGCGGAGCGCGGCTTGGCGCTCAACGACGAGAAGACGTTCTCGCACACGACCTATGAGCCGTTCGACTTCCTCGGCTACACGTTCTGTCGTCAAGACGACCGGATCTACAGCCGCCCGTCCGATGACGCCGTGGAACGCTTCGCCGCCGAGCTGAAGACCGACATATCCGGATGGAAGAAATCTCAACGCAAGCTGATCGAGCACCTTAACAGCCGCCTGAAGGGGTGGGCGGGCTACTACCGCTACGGTGATTCGCAAGATGCGTTCAACTATATCGACCACGCCGTGACCGCAGCCCTCTTCGAGGCCGTGGTGGAGCGCCACCCCAAGCGCAAGGTAAAGCAGCTCGTCGCCAAATACTGGTACGAGGAATCCGACGGCACGCACAGCTACACGCTCCCGAACGACCGCACGGTGAAGGTGTACCACATCGCCGAGACGCCCATCGCGCAGCACCGCAAGGTACGCGCCGTGTCGAACCCCTACCTCGACCCGGAATACTTCGAGCAGCGCCAGGAAGAGCGAGACATAGTGAACGTATCGGGCCCGTGGCGCTCCGTATGGGACCGCCAGCGCGGAATCTGCCACTACTGCGGGACGCCCATACTCGCCGACCAACCGAAGCTCGTGGTCGCCAAAGGCAACCAGGCAAAGGTCACGCCGAGGAACGCCGCCTACATCCACGAGGCGTGCGCATTCGATGAAGTGTCGACGCTCATGCTCGACACGCCCGCCGACTTCGCGCACTACGACGTCGTGAAGGCGCTCGAGCCGATCGCATCCCAGGCTCGCGGCGAATGGCGCCCGCTCCCGCCGAACTGGAGATACCGCCCGCTGCTGGATTACTTCTCCCACCTCGACAAGAAGCGCGTCACGCTCTCGTTCGCCGACATCGAGGCCATCCTGGGCGGTCCGCTTCCCGTCCACGCCGGAAACGACAAGTCCTGGTGGAAGTTCAAGCCGGGAAGGACGTGCCCGCCCCGCTCGTGGGTCGATGGCGGCTACGACCTCGCCGAAGTCGACTTGAAGAAGCGCCGCGCCCGCTTCGTCCGCACAGATGAAGCCGGCGTGCCGCTCATATTGCCGCCCGAGCTTTCGGGAAGGGTGCCCGACAACGCCGCGTTCGAGTTCGAGACGTTCTGCCACGACCTCATACAGCGATACGGCTTGTGAAGTCGGAAAGCGACACGGTTGAAGGTTAAAGCGTCACCGTAGAAAGCGAAGCCGTGGAAGGTGAAGCCGTGTAGGCGACCGCATGGCCGCTGACGCGGGAAGCGTCACCGTGCTTGCAACGTTTGAAGTTTTCTGCCGCCCAGCATCGCCCGCCGCAGCCGCGCAAGGCCGCTAACGTCAATGGGGCTTGGCCGCGCCGCGTGCGCCCCCACCTGCGGGCTTCACCGGGGCGGTCGTGCCACGCCGGGTGCGCGGCGCAGCAACGTCACCGGGACGGCCGCGAAGGGCGTGGGCGCGTGTCTTCACCACGGCTGCGCAAGCCCCGCGCCGATAAGCCTTCCGCTTACAGGGGCGGTGTTCGGCGCGGGTCTTGCTCCG
>JAFUCC010000109.1 GCA_017459925.1 Eggerthellaceae bacterium | reverse complement strand
TTTCGATAGGAGTTGCCGAGCTTGCATGCTTTACAAAAATGAGTAGCAGGAACGTCCTGCTACTCATTCTCTACCTCTTATAGCCGTAAAACGTCATTTGGCATTGTCCTGTTCCGTTTGACGATAACCTCTCGTATAATTCCTCTGTTAAGTTAGTGTGCGCTCAGTAGGGGAGACGCGCGCACCTGATTTGAAGGGGATGATAATGAAACCGTACAAGACAGTTATCTACAGCTTCTTGCTCGGCGGCCTGTTCGCGCTCATCGCGCAGGCGCTGTCCGGCTTTTGGAGCTTCGCGCTCGACGGCACTGCCATGGCGTTCTTCAAAGGCGGCGCCGTGCTGGTTAGCCTGGGCGTCATCGGCTTTATTTTGGGTGGTCTGGCGATTTACCAGTACTTCGAGGAATGGGCCACGTTTGGTGCGCTGTTCCCGTTCGCCGGTTTCGCCATGGCTGTCGGCATGAAGATGGTCGTGCCCTGGACCAAGGGCGAGAGCTTGGGTAAATCGATATGGCCTGGTTTATGGCTCGTCATATGGTTCAACGCAGTCGGTGCCGTCGTCTGCATCGCTGGCGGCTACGTGGCTGGCCTGATGGGGTGGACGCCTCCGCATTATGAGGCAATCGTGGCGTCTTCTGACACGCTCACGGCGCTCACCATCGGCGCTCGCGCGTTCGTCGGTGGCGGCATCATCTGCGCTGTGTTCCAGGTCGTCTGGCTGCTCGTGAAGGGCGCTGTTCCTTCCGCCAAGCATGTGTGGATCCTGATGGGCGGCTGGATGTGCGGCGCCATCTTCTGCCTGCCTGGCCTGTCCCAGTGGCTCGTGGCGGAGTTCGGCCAGGGCTTTTCGTGCCTGATCCCCGTCGGCGGCTACAACATGTTCAACACGGGCTATGATCTGTTCCTCGGCGGCGAGCATGCTACTGAAGGCCTCATCCACCTCGGTTCGTTCCTGCTGGCTGTCGCCGGCCTGTTCTTCACGGGCCTTGGCACGTTCATCGTGTGGAACGCCAAGTGGGGTCGCAAGACGCTCGCGCAGGTTCACCTGGAAAAGGCCCAGCATGCGCTGGCCGAGGCCCAGGAAGCCTTCCCTGCGACCACTCCGGTTACCGAGGCTGTCGAGCAGAAGGAATAGTTTCTACTTGATATGCAAAGAGAATGAAGAAGCCGCCCTTAGAGGCGGCTTCTTTTGCTTGATGCTACATGCAAGGGGTTAGTGCAATTTCACGAAGGTACGAACCCTCTTCATCGTCTTCTAAGAGGAAGGTTGCAATCGCTGGTTTTACGTTTGCGTCTTTTAGGCAAACGAGGTCTTTCACCGGGAAGCTGAGCGTTTGCGCCTCTTCGTTCTCGACGAAGTCGGTCTTGCTGTGCTTCAGCAGCGCCTCGATTGTCGGCTTCACATCGGCGCCGTACACCTTGGCGCACTTCAGGAAGAAGTCGCCCTCGTCGAACGAGAAGATGGAAGGAAGCTTCACGCCACGGTCGTTGCGCTGGCGCATTTCTGAGCGGTGTTTGTTGTCGAGCGAGCAGTAATGCATGCCGAACGGCACCTTGCGTTTTATCCCGTACAGCATGAGCTCGAGGCAGAGCTCCTCGCTTCCTGCAACGGGAAGACCCCCCGAATATCCGTAGTCGTACATGACGTCGAACGGGGGATTCCGAATTTCGAAGCCACGCGATTCGTATTCATCCCAGTTGTTGAACGGGAAGCAGAACTCGAGCAGGTTGATGCCGTCGATGCCGATTTGCGCCCATGCGTCGAACAACTCGCACATGCGGTCGAAGGTGCCGGGAATGATGGGCATCTCCACCATGACGGAAGGAATGTAAAGCTTCGCGAGGCGCATGGCCGAAAGCACACGTTCCTGGCGCTCTGGCGAGTCATCCTGCTTCACGCTGAAGCGAATCTCGTCAAGACCCGCGTCGCGTAGGCGCTCAGCCCCTTCCTTCGTCAGCAAATCGCCCGACGTGTACATGCGCTTATGCGCGTTGGGGAACAGCTCGCCCGCGCGCTCGAGGAAGCGAATGGAGTCGTCGAGCACGAGCAGCGGCTCGCCGCCCGTCAGGCCGATGACGGCCAAATCGTCGTATACATGCGCCGCACGGTCGAGCCCGTCTTCCCAGGGGCATCCCTCGCGCACGAACTTCTCGTAATCGGCGACGTTGTAGTTAAAGCAGAAATAGCAATCGCGATGGCACTTGAACGTGGTCGAGAACGTTTCCGAACCGCCGGCGCCCGTGCATTCGACGCATGCTTTCGATTGCCAGCCCCAGACGATCGAGGCGCCTGCGTTCTTGAACTCAGCTCCGGCATCGCGCAGCTGTTCGCGGAGTTTGTCGATGACCATCTGGTTGACGCCCGGCTCGGCGAATTTCACGCCCATATCGGAAAGCGTGTCGATATAGCGCTGAGCGCCATCGGCGTATTCCCTCAGCTCCGATTCAAGTGAGACATTCGGCATGATTCGTTCCGTTTCCTTGGTTCGTCTGGCTCGTAGATTATAAGATAGAATGGTCAAGCGCGTCAGAGAGGGAAAGGCGTATCAGGCTCATGTCCAAACGCGGTATCGTCATCGTCAACACGGGCTCTCCCGATAATCCATCGCCTGAAGCCGTCGGGGAATATCTCGAGCGGTTCCTCAGCCATCCGCGTATCGTTCCAATGAACGAGAAGGCGTGGAACATCATTCGGCGTCGGTTCATCATCCCGTCGCGTTCGAAGGAATCAGCCAAGAAATACGAGATCATCTGGACCGACGAGGGCTTCACGTTCACGCGCGATCACGATCGGCTTGCCAAGAAGGTCGCCAAGGCGCTTGCCGATAGGGGAGAGAAGGCCGCCGTGGCCTTCGCCATGAGCTTTGGAAGGCCCGATATCGAATCGGTGCTGCATAAGCTCCGTGAAGCGCACGTGGATTCGCTGACGGTGCTGCCGTTGTTCCCGCAGAACGCGTATAGCCAGGCGTATATCGTGGCCGATCAAGTGCGCGATGCGCTGAAGTCGTTGGAATGGGATGTCGATTGCAGAATCATCGGCGATTACAGCGATAACGAGCTGTACCTTAAGGCGCTTGCCGATTCCATCCGCGATGCGGGTTTCGACCCTGCGCGTGGCGACAGGCTGCTCATGGCGTTTCATTCCATTCCGCGCGTTGACGTCGAAAACGGCGATACGTATGCAGCCACCACGGAGGCAACATGCCTTGCGTTGGTAAAGCTGCTTTCCATTCCCGACGAGCAGTGGATTCAAGGGTTCCAGAGCCGTTTCGACAAGGGGCGCAAGTGGCTCGACCCGTTCGTGCCCCAGATTTTGGAGGCGTGGGCGGAAGAGGGCTTTGACGGCCGGCTGTTCTTCGTGTGCCCGAACTTTTCGATGGATTGCCTGGAAACGCATTACGACGTCGAGCTGGTTCTGAGGTTCAAGTGGTACGAGATGCTCGAGAAGAAGGGCATCGAGCTGTTCGACGACTCGTTCGTGTACGTGCCGTGTCTCGGCGCGTCAGATGAGCATGTTGATGTGGTGCTCGACGTGCTGGATCATCCGACATCATATTTGTGATGACATAAAGCCCCGCTTTCGGCGGCGGGCGCGATGAATCGCGCCCTACGAATCGAGCAGGCTGTCAATCTCCTCGTATATGGCATCGCGGTTCGTAGCGGTGGAGAGAGCCGTGCTGTGCTCGTGGTACGAATCGCTGCCGTAGCGCGCGATGAACTGAGAAGTGTCGTGGCGTGCTGTCAGCTCGGTTACGAACACGAGCATTTCCCGATCCTCGCCGAACGCGTTCGATATGAAGGTGAATGCGTTGTCGAGCGTTGCGGATGCTTCGGCAGCTTCGGTTTCCAGGTCTGAAACGAACGTGCGATAGGCGGGTTCGATGACGTTGAGGGCATCGGGTCCCGCTTCGGCTTTTTCCAGTAACGCGCTTGCCGATAACGCCTTCAACTGAGTGAGCGCTTCAAGCGTCGTACGACGCGTCTCCTGGCTGCAGGTTGTGCTTTCGGCTTGCAACCGAGCCGTCTCCTCGAGCTGTTTCACAGGCGAGCCAATCGCGTCGTCGAGGGATGCGCCGCCCTGCAAGAGGGGTTTCGCGTCACGCAGGATGTCACGCACGGTTTCAAGCGATGTTTGATGTTCGCGTACTGCACGCATGCGGCTTCCGAGGCCGTCGAGCAGCAATGAGAGCAGCGCCAAGCGCTCGTCGAATTCGGCGTTACGCGCTCTCTCGAGAATCTCTACCGGCACGTCGCCGGCCATGATGGCTTCCACTTGATAGTCAGAACGGTACTTCTTGAACAGCTCGTAATACGAAGCGAAGCGCTCGGCGATTTCCGCATGTTGCAAGTACTGGGAAATGACGCTTTCGTCCACGGGCAGGTCAAGCTGCTCATAGAGCGTGATGAGGGTGGAAAGTTCGCTCCAGCTGCGCGCGCTGACGAAGCTTTTGCCCTCGGGCGTCGATTCCACGAGGTAGAAATCGTCGGGGCGCACTTGCAAGTACGTCGTTATCGCCGGGTGTACGGCGCGGTCGCGTGCATATGAACGCCATGCCTCGAAGCTCGGCTGCACGTCGATCTTGCGCAGGCGGTCGAGCGTCACGATGTCGAACTCGTGTACCGAGCGATTGTACTCGGGCGGGTTTCCAGCGCATACGACGATCCACCCGTCGGGAACCTTGTGGCGGCCAAACGTCTTGAACTGCAGGAATTGCAGCATCGAGGGATATAGCGTCTCGGATACGCAGTTTATCTCGTCGAGGAACAAGATGCCCGCATCGAGGCCCGATTGCTCCATGTAGTCGTACACGCTCGCGATGATTTCGCTCATCGTGTATTCGGACACATCGAACGCATCCCCGGTGCGGTACTCGCGGTGCACGATGAACGGCAAGCCCAGCGCGCTTTGCCGTGTGTGGTGCGTCATCGAATACGAGACGAGTCCGATGCCAAGCTCTTCAGCAACCTGCGCCATGATGGCCGTCTTGCCGATGCCGGGTGCGCCGAGCAGGAAAACGGGACGCTGCTCAGCTGGCGGGATGCGGTGCAAGCCCGTGGCGTCCTTGGCGAGGTACGCCTCGACCGTGTGCTTGACTTGCTGTTTTGCCTCTGCGATATCCATATTCGTCCTTTCCGGTCAGAATCAATTTCCTCGGAGGTAATTGATTCTCCATCTCGTAAATCGTATCCTGATCGAGCACTACCTTCATGGCCCAGGGCGGCACGCGGCGGTCCTTGCCGTCTTCTTCGACGAACACGAACGCGACGTCGTAATCGGGCGCTTTCGTTGGGAAGGTGCCGTAACCATCGGTGAAGTACACGAGGCCGCGTAAATCCGAGAACTCCTTTTGCGATATCAGCTCATCAACGTAGGCGAAGACGGGGCGGAAATCGGTGCCGCCATAGCCATGAACCTCGAAACCCTGTTCGAATTCGGCTAGCTCGCCGATGTCGTGGATGACCACCTCTGATTGTATTTCTGCATCGCATTGGATGATGTGCACGTTAATGCGGTCGTCAAAGCCCTGACCACGGCTTAGTATCTCGTACGTGCGCGTGAGGAACACCTGCACGAGCCCGCGCGAGCACGAACCGGACGTGTCGATGGCAATGACGAATTCCCGGATACGGTCGGTCTCCATGTACTCGAGAGGCTCCACAAGCGGCATGTTCTCGTACAGCTTGAGTCCGTAGGTATAGAAGATGTAGTCGAATTCCTCGTCGTTGAGCTTCGCGTCCTCGGCTCGGGTTGCGAACCTGCGGAGGAAGTCCTCGTAGTTCACGTGGCTGCGGTTCGCCAGGGCGAGGTTGTCCATGAACGCTCCCGCGTTGTCGCCGCGCTCTTTTTCCATGGTGCGCAGCTCGGTTTCGACTTGCTTGGCGATTTGCTCCCAGTCCTCTTCGTCAGAACTGTCATCTGTTGGTGCCACAGGTTCAAGCTCTTCGCCTTCCGAGTATTCGGGTTCGGGTGCTTCGGCTTGCTGCTGCGGGGGAGCAGGCTGGTCATGCGGCATCTGAGGCTGTTGTTCTTGCTGGTCATCTTGCCCGCCCTCACCAGCGTTGCCGCCGTCGGAAGAATCCGGGTTTTCGTTAGGCTCGGCGTCCGATTCCTGTTCGTTTCCTTCTGGCGCATCGCCTGTATCGGCGTCGTCGGGTTTATCGGGATCGTCTTGCGGCTCGCCGTTCTGCGATCCATCGTCGCTTCCGCCGGCGGGAGGCTCAGGCGGCGTTTCTTCGTCTTTGGGCGGTCTCACGAGATCCCAGAGATGGTGGTCATCGCGGGCGAAGAGGTCGCCGTTGCCATTTGCCTGTGCGTACAAATGCAGCTGGTCGGGGTTGCCCTGCTCGGTCTTGCCGAGGAGCAGCATGCGGTACACCTTGTTGGGCGTCAGCCCGGCGTATCCTTCGGCAATATGGTTTGCGAGCGCCAAGGCTGCCTCGTCGCCTTCGAGCGAGAACCTGCCGGCGCACATTTCGAGCGCAATGGCTTCCGTGCAAATGTCGCATGCGAGGGACCATAGGTCGGTTTCAGCCCGAACGGTTCTGAAAGGGTGCCTGAAAATGCAGTGGATCAAGGAATGGAGGTACGACCTGATGACGAAGTCCGGATTCATGCGGAATGCCCGAATGACCGCTTTCGCGTTGTAATAGAGCGCATGGCCGTCGGTGGCGAGCGTCGTGCAGGTCGATACCTTCAGGTTGGGGGTCTTGTCTGTGAACCTCAGCGACTTGTACGGCAGTTTCCACAACGCCCGGTCGAGGAACCGAAACGACACCATGAGCGTAACACGGCACTCGGAGAGGATGCGCTCGGCTAGCGCCTCCATGGCTTCGACGCGTTCGAGCGTTTGATCGTAGAGCTCTTGGTCGATTTCCATCGTGCCTCACAAATCGAAGTCGAAGGCCTGATTCGAATACCTGGCGCGTTTCTCCTCGAGCAGCAAGCGCGTGCAGGCCACGCCGTTGACCGAGTTCGCCACCTCGATCGCATGCGCAATCGATGAACCGTCTATGAAGCCGAGGTCCAGCAGGTCGAGTATACCTTGCCGGTCCTCGAGGCGGGCGAACCTCCGGATGAGCTCGTCGGTGGAAATGCGCACGGTCGACGTGAACACCAACTCGAACTGCTCGGAGAGGCGCCGGTTGTTCACGAGTCGTGCCAGCATGAGGGCTGATCGCTCGTGGCCGGGCATCATGAACGTGAGCGATGCATCGCAGTCGCGCACGAGCTTTTCCAAGTCGAGCCACCCGGTTCGGAATGCCCTACGCTGCGCCATCGTGCCCGAAGAGTTCGGGGCAGGGTAGAGGCGCAGGGGAACTTCCTCGCCATCGTCGATTTCGATGAGGTCGATCGGGTATGACAGGGCCAAGGCGGAGTGGCCGATATGGCGAATGCCCGTATGCAGGTGCAGTTCGCGCACGTTCTCGACGCCGAACAGGGCATACTCGGCGATTTGCGTGACGTCACGCGGAATGGTGACGCTCGTCATGCCCCCGACGAACTGCACGGCTCGAAGCTCGCCTGTCTCGGGGTCATGTTCGCAGAGGAATCCCTCGTCTACCGTGTACCGGGGGTTATCGTCTGCCACAGTGACGTTGAAGCGGGGAACGGTCACCTCGTGAAGCTTCCCTGAAAGCGCTGTATGGTAGAAATCAGAAGCACCACGTCCGCCGACGCCTGTCTGCGGGCTTTGGTTCGCAATCATGATGTTGACGATGAGCGAAGCAGGGCCGAGCTCGACGAGCGTTGCCGGTAGATGCATTTCTCGAAGCGCTGTGTGATAGAACGCCTCGGCTCCCAATTCGCGCAAGCTGCAGGGAAGGTCGGCGCGTGTCAGATGGTCGCATTCGAGGAACGCGCCCTTCCCGATAACCTCGAGGCTGTCAGGGAATGCGATGTCCGTTAACCTGCGGTTGAACGCGAACGCTTTCCCCAAGATGCGCGTTGTTCCAGGCAAAACCTCGTAACTTCCGACGATTTTGTCGAGTGCGCAGATCAGGGAAAGGCCGTCTTGTTCGCGGCTGTACAGCACGCCTTTGGAATCAGCAAAAAACCGCCCGTTATCAGGTGATATCGTAAGACCGTGTCCTTCGCCGTGCGCGCGCGCAACGCACCGCACGAACGCGTCCTTCCCCAATTCGCAAACCGATGCCGGTATGGTTATCGCTGCTAGTTTCTCGCATTCGCCGAACGCCTTATAGCCGATGAGCTCGACCCCCTCGTCGAGCGTCGCACAAGCGAGGTTCTTGCCTTCGGCGAACGCCTCGTCGCCTATGGTTTTCACGGAGCCGGGAACATGTATTTCGTCAATTGCAGAAGAGATGAATGCGCGAGCGCCTATATGAACGAGGCTGTCGGAAAACGTTATGGAACGCAGCACGGTGTTGTATGCAAACGCTTCCTGTTCAATATGAGTGCACGTTGCAGGCACATCGTAATGCTCGACGGCAGCAAGGCAGCGAATAAGCGCCGTGCCGTCTTTCGAGAACAGGCAGACTCCGTCGGTCGTGTACCAGGGGTTGTCTTCTGACACGACGACCAGCTTCGCCAGCGCGGAATCGACGCGCGGAACCTCTATGTCGTGCGTGGTCGCGTCAATCTTTATGCAATCCCCGATCGAATCGGGTGTCAAGGGATTGAAAGGGTATGACTCATGTTCGATCGGCATGGGCCACGTTGTTTCTACTTGCGCAGATGGGCGACGGAGGCAACGAACACAACTTGCTCGTCAGATTCAACCGTCGGAGCCTTGTACGTATGCTTGAATCCTGCGTCGGCTTCGACGACGCTCGCGTCGAGGTACGTAGGTTCTTGGAAACCGAGCTTTGACACAAGGACGTCGAAATGCGCCTTGCTCGGTGCCGATTGCACGTTGTTGCCGATTTCGCGCGCCTTGGCCATGGTCGATTCATCACGCTCGACGTTTGCGAGCACTGTTTCGCAGATGAGGAGCCCGCCGGGCTTCAAAACCCGGTAGATTTCGGCGAAGACGCGGTCGTAATCGTATGCAAGGTTCACGACGCTGTTCACGAAGGCGAGGTCAATCGACTCGTCGGCGATTCCCGCCGTGCTGAGGTCTTCCGGGTATGCGACATGGAATTCCATGTTGTTGCGCGAAAGCCCGCTCTCGCGCCATGCGCGCTCGCTTCGCTGTTTTGCTTCGGCGATGTGGTCCTCGGTCCAGTCGATGCCGATCACATGCCCTGTGTCTCCGACGCGCGCAGAGAGCTTGAACACGCCCTTGCCGCGCCTGCAGCCGATGTCGAGCACGCGCAAGCCCTCGAGGTGCAGCGGCACCGACATCTTGCACATGCTGGCAAAGTTGTATTCGAAGATCTTGTTCGAGTAGTACGCGGAAAGCTCGGGGTCGAGCGGGAGGTCAGTCCTCCTCCGCATCGTCGGCAGCTTCTCGGTCGTCGTTTATTTCACCAGGTGCGCCGACATGCTTGAACGCGAAGAAGCTCGGGCTTCCGAACGTGCCGATGAAACGCGCCGCGGCGTTATGCCTGTCGATGCCTTTCGCGAACGCCCCTGCCTCGTTTCCTTCGCCGTATGCGCGTTGCAGGAAGTCGAGCGCGTTGCCGATGCCCGCTTCGGCTTCTGAGCGTATGACCTCGAGCTTGCCGAGTTCGCCGCGGTATTCGAGATGAACTGTTTCGAATGCCTCTTCGCCTTTCGTGTTGCCCGTTTCATTGCATGCTTCGATGAAGCCGTTGAGCTTCTCGAGCACCTGTTCCTGTTTCTCGTATTCTTCCGTTTCTGCAGCGCCCGCCTCTTCAAGCTCGTCAATCGAATCTTGAATCAGCTTGGTGATGAAACCCAGGGCCTGGTCGACGGGAAGGTCGGCTGCGAAAACGGGACGCGCCTTGCTCAGCGCATTCGCCACGTCTTCCATAACGCCGTTGAAACGCAATGCATCCTCGCATTTGTCGCCGAGCGCGCTCAGGAGCTGCTCCATGAACTTCTTGCGCTCGTCGAACGCGTACGCTTGCGCCTGGGCTATATCGGTATCGGTAGCCGTGCCGGCCAGAATCCTCTGAATCATGAACGTTCCTCTCGAACTGCGGATAATGCATCCATTCTAAACGTTGCGCCGTTTGGCATGGCAAACGAGAATTGACGGGGTTGTTCCTCCATATGACAACCGAAACGCCTTGAAACCCTGCCTGCCGCCGTTATGCGGCTTCGCGGGCTGCGACAAGCGGAAGCGGTGCCGTTTATGCCCGCGCTGTCTGAGCCGCGAAGCGGCGAGTTCGCGGGCATGCACCGCTGAAGCGAGGAGCGTTCAGCCCGCGCTAGAGCAGAACGACGGCGGGCAGGTCCATGCTTACTTTAAAATAGGTTCTACTTGATGTTCGCGTGCACCTCTTGCAGCGACTTCACCTGGTTCGATCCCGTTTCCTTCACGGTTTTAATGCCGACGGCCGCAGCTTTGCCCGCCGCCATGGTGGTCATGTAGGCGGCGTGGGCCTTGATTGCCGCACGGCGCATGGCGCTTCCATCGTCAGCGGATTTCGTGGTGGTCGACGGCGTATTGATGATGAGGTCGGCATCACCATTCGTGATGAGGTCGATGACGTTCGGGCGGCCTTCGGATGCCTTGAGCGTCAGCGTTGCCGGGATACCCGCCTCGACGAGCGCGTCGCGCGTGCCCTTGGTGGCGACGATCTCGAAGCCAGCGTCGATGAGCGCACGGCCGAGATCGACGAGCTCGTCCTTGTCGCGGTCGGAAATGCTCAAGAGCGCCGTGCCACCAAGCGGCAGGACCGTCTGCGTCGCTTCCTGCGATTTGAAGAACGCCTCGCCGAACGTGCTCGCAAGGCCAAGGACCTCGCCGGTCGAACGCATCTCTGGGCCGAGCACGGGGTCGACTTCGGGGAACATGTTGAACGGGAAGACGGCTTCCTTCACGCCGTAGTGGTTGTACGTGACGTCCTTAAGCTCGGGAACGGGGGAGGGACGGCCGGTCAACGGCATGGTGATGACGTCGGTGGCGATTTGCACCATCTGGATGCCGCAAACCTTCGAAACCAAAGGCACCGTGCGCGATGCACGCGGATTGGCTTCGAGCACGTACACTTTGTCGCCCTCGATGGCGTATTGGATGTTCATGAGACCGCGCACGTGCATGGCTTCGGCGATGAGGCGCGTGTACTCCTTGATGGTGGTCAGGTGCTCGTCTGAAATGGTGACAGACGGCAGGATCGCCGCGGAGTCGCCGGAGTGGACGCCCGCAAGTTCCACGTGCTCCATGACGGCGGGAACGTAAGCTAGCGTGCCGTCGCATATGGCGTCGGCTTCGCATTCGAGAGCGTGGTTCAGGAAGCGGTCGATGAGGATGGGGCGGTCGGGCGTGACGCCGACAGCCGCAGCCATGTAGCTGCGCAGGTTCTCGTCGTCGTACACGACCTCCATGCCACGGCCGCCGAGCACGTAGCTCGGGCGCACCATGACGGGGTAGCCGATGGAATGCGCGATGTCGAGCGCCTCGTCGACGTTCACGGCCATGCCGGCCTCGGGCATGGGAATGCCGAGACGGTCCATGACCTCGCGGAAGCGGTCGCGGTCCTCGGCAAGGTCGATGATCTCAGGTGACGTGCCAAGGATGTTCACGCCGGCTTCCTCGAGCTCGCTCGCGAGGTTCAGCGGCGTTTGCCCGCCGAACTGCGCAATGACGCCGAGCGGCTTCTCCTTTTCGTAAATGGAGAGCACGTCTTCGGCCGTGAGCGGTTCGAAGTACAGCTTGTCAGACGTGTCGTAATCGGTCGACACCGTTTCGGGGTTGCAGTTGACGATGATGGTCTCGAAGCCGAGCTTCTTAAGCGACTTCGCCGCGTGCACGCAGCAGTAGTCGAATTCGATGCCCTGGCCGATGCGGTTGGGGCCGCCGCCTAGGATCATAACCTTGCGGCCATCGCTCACAGGCGAGCTGTCGGGCGCGTTGTACGTGGAATAGTAGTACGCCGAGTCCTGCGTCGACGACACGTGCACGCCCTCCCAAGCTTCCGTGCAGCCGATTTCGAGGCGCTGCGCACGGATCTTCTTCTCGGGAATGTCGAGGAGCTGCGCGATGTACTTGTCAGCGAAGCCATCTTTCTTAGCCTGTATGAGCTGCTCATCGGGCAGCAGCTGGGTGGGATGGCTTGCAGCAAACGCGCGGATTCCCTCTTCCTCGGCGACGAGCTCGGCCATTTGCTCGATGAACCATTTCTTGATTTTCGTCAGCTCGAACAGCTCGTCGACGGTAGCGCCGGCGCGCAGCGCTTCGTACATGATGAACTGGCGCTCGCTCGTCGGCGTGACGAGCATGGCGAGCAGCTCGTCTTTCGACTTGCCGTTGAAGTCCTTCGCGAACCCGAGGCCGTAGCGTCCCTTTTCGAGCGAGCGAATCGCCTTCTGGAAGGCCTCCTTGTAGGTCTTGCCGATGGACATGACCTCGCCGACGGCGCGCATCTGCGTGCCGAGCTTGTCCTCGACGCCCTTGAACTTTTCGAACGCCCAGCGGGCGAACTTGATGACGACGTAGTCGCCATCGGGGTAGTACTTGTCGAGCGTGCCGTACTTGCCGCAGGGGATCTCGTCGAGCGTGAGCCCGCTTGCGAGCATCGAGGAGATGAGCGCGATGGGGAAGCCGGTCGCCTTCGATGCGAGCGCAGAGGAGCGCGACGTGCGCGGGTTGATCTCGATGATGATGTCGCGGTCGGTGACGGGGTCGTGCGCCCATTGCACGTTCGTGCCGCCGATGACCTTCACGGCGTCGACGATGCGGTACGACTTTTCCTGCAACCGGTCGATGACGGCCTGGTCGATGGTCTGCATGGGGGCAGCGCAGAACGAGTCGCCCGTGTGCACTCCCATGGGGTCGAGGTTCTCGATGGTGCAGACGGTGATCCTTTGGCCCGTCGCCTCGCGCACGACTTCGAATTCGAGCTCTTCCCAGCCGAGCACGCTTTCCTCGACGAGCACCTCGGTGACAGGAGATGCCGCCAGGCCACGGGCCACGACGGTGCGCAGCTCCTCGACGTTGTACACGAGGCCGCCGCCCGTGCCGCCCATGGTGTAGGCGGGGCGAAGCACACAGGGGTAGCCGAGCTCGTCGGCGATCTCAACCGCCTCTTCGACCGTATGCGAAACCTTGCTGCGGGCCATTTCGATGCCGAGCTCGGCCATGGTCTGCTTGAAGATGTCGCGGTCTTCGCCGCGTTCGATGGCATCGATGGGGGTGCCGATGACTTCGACGTCGTACTTGTCGAGCACGCCGGCGGCGGCGAGTGCGGACGAGAGGTTCAGGCCAGATTGGCCGCCGAGGTTCGGAAGCAGCGCGTCGGGGCGCTCCTTCTCGATGATTTCCGTGAGCCTCTCGACGTTCAGCGGCTCGATGTAGACCGCGTCCGCCGTTTCAGGGTCGGTCATGATGGTGGCTGGGTTGCTGTTCACCAGGACGATTTCGTACCCGAGGTTGCGCAGCGCCTTACATGCTTGAGTGCCCGAATAATCGAACTCGCATGCCTGGCCGATGATGATGGGGCCAGAGCCGATGATGAGGACTTTCTTGATGTCGGTGCGTTTGGGCATGCGAAAACTCCTTCTTAGCGAAGCTGGCCGTGCGTGGTGTGTTTGAGCTGCGGACCGCGAAGTGCGGTATAGTCATTGTAAAACAACATTCGTTTCGAGAGGAATGTAATGACCCGTTTTCCAGACGCAAAGGGCTTCATATTCGACTGCGACGGAACGCTGCTCGATTCGCTTGACGCATGGGAAGAGGCCGAACGCGATCTTTTCGCGAAAACCGGCCCGTTGACGCAGGGGCAAGAAGACGAGATCCACTCGGCGCCTATCGAGAAGGCAGCCGAGATCTTCCACGAGAGATATGGTGTCGGAGAAAGCTCCGAAGCCGTATTGGCCCACCTCGACGGATACTTGCTCCCGTTTTACGGGCAGCGGTCTCAGCCGATGCCGGGCGCATGCGAGCTCGTCCGAATGATTCACGAACAGGGCATCCCCTGCATCGTGCTATCGTCGAGCCCCCGTCGATACCTCGATGCGGGGCTGAAGCACGTCGGAATTCGCGACTGCTTCATCGAGCTCGTCACGACAGACGAGGTGGGGGTTTCAAAGCAAGACCCCGCGATATACCAACATGCGCTCGAGGTTCTCGGGTGCGATGACCCGGGCGCTGTGTACGCAGTCGACGACGCGCCTTACGCAATCGCCGTCATGTCAGCATTCGGGTTGAAGACCATCGGCGTGGCTGCGGGCTGCTCGCAAGAACGCAAGAAGGCGCTCGAAGGGTATGCGGACATAGTTGTGGAGACGCTTTGCGACTTGTTGCCATCCTGATTTGTCTGCAGCATTCGCTATCCAGTAAAATAAAGCCCCGTATTTGAAAAGCAGCCGAAACGAAGGGGCTTTACATGGCCGCCAAGCGAGGGTCGCATTCGCGTCCTGCAAATCAATCAGCACAGCAAGGTTCGTATCAGCAACCAGTCCAAGGCCGACAACCTCAGGGCCAATACGACGGTGCGCGCGGCGCGAGTTCGCGCGCTGCATACGAGCAAGCTTATCAGCAGTACGTTCGAAGCCAAAACGCGGCTGGCCAAGACGGGGCAAGCCAGGTTCCGTATCGGGGCAGCAACGCCCAGCAGGCGTACCAGCGCCAGGCGACGCAGATGGCGTACCAGCAACGCGCCCAGCAGGGTGCATACCGCCAGGCGTCGCCGTATGGCCAGCAGGCTCAGGGTGGCTGGAACGGCCAACCGCCCATGCGCAATTGGGAGATGGCCAAAAAGAAGAAGGGGCACCCAGTTCGCAATACGCTCATCGTGCTTCTGCTTATCATCATCGTCATCGGCGGCGTAGGGGGCTTCACCGGCTATACGCTCTACAACAGCGCCAAGCAAGTGCGAAGCGATGCTTCCGCCGTCATGTCCGACATTTCAGATTTGAAGGCGAAGATTATCTCCGACGATCCCAGCCAGGCCACTGCCACGGCCGCAGACATCGCGAAGCGGGCGAGCAACATGAAGGCCGAGACGTCGGGTTGGGAATGGACCGTCGCGAGCTATGTTCCGGTGTACGGCTCCGATGTTGCAAAGGTGCGCGAGCTTTCGAACGTCTTCGACGATTTGGCGCAAAACGCGCTGGTTCCCCTCATGGGAGAGGTCTCGCAGATCTCGCTCAAGAACCTGTTCGTCGATGGCGGCCTCAACGTCGAATACACCCAGCGCCTCGTGAACGCCGTCGATTCTGCTGCGCCCGTCATCGAGCGGTGCGCTAACACGGTCGAGAACATGGGGGAGGCGAACCTCGAGCAGGTCAACTCGCCCTTGCGCACGGCGAAGAGCACGCTTGGCAAGCTGAACACCGCCGCCCAGTTCGTCGACGGCATTGCGCCCACGTTCGCCGACATGGTCGGCGCTGATGGAGCGCCCCGAACGTACCTCATCTGCGCGCAGCAGAATTCCGAAGTCAGGTCGACGGGCGGCATGATCGGCTCGGTCGGCTCCCTCACCATCGACAATGGCCGCATGTCGCTGAACGATTTCCGAGGGGTCGTCGACATCTACCCTGAAAGGACGGACCCGCATTTCGAAATCTCCGACGAAGAGGCGGTGGCGTTCGGTAGCAATGCGTCGTGGGTTCCCTCCACGACGAACTACATTCCCGATTGGCCGCGCGTCTCGGAGATACTCTCGTATTACTGGGAGCAGAGGGGCTATGGCGCGGTGAACGGCGTCATCGGCGTCGACCCGGTGTTCCTGCAGCACATCCTCGCGCTCACGGGGCCTGTCACGACGGGTTCGGGCATCACCGTCGACGGCTCGAACACGGCGTCGTTCTTGGGCCATGAGGTGTATTTCATCGACGATACGGATTTGCAGGATGCGATTTTCACCGAAATCGGCGCTGCTGCGTTCCAACACCTTATCGGGAGCATCAGCGATGTGCCGCTGATGACGCTGGTCGAGCAGGTGCATGGCGATATGGTGAAGCGCCACCTGCAGATTTACATGAAGAACGAGTCCGAAGAAGAGGCCATGAAGATCATCGGCGCAGACGGCTCGTTGCCGACCGATGAAACTGAGCCCGTGCTCGGCGTGTATGCGAACAACGACTCCCGTTCGAAGATCGACTGGTACCTGAAGCTCACGACCGAGGTCGATGGCGGTACGAAGAACTCCGACGGAACGACGACGTATCATGCCGTGACGCGCCTCACGAACATGATCGTCCCGGGCGAGGAGAATGAGTCGTTGTCCGAATCGAGCCGCACCCATAACGCTCCCATGCGCTCGATTGCGGACATGATCGATTGGGTTATCTTGTCCGGCCCTGCAGGCGGTTACATCACGAACATGAACATCGACGGCTACTTCTCCGCGGATAGCGATTACGGCATGTACGAGCATTCATGGAAGGGCATTGACATCTGGCACGGAAAATGCCAATTCCTCCCCGGCGAAACGGTTACGCTGTCGTACGACGTGGTGGTGTCCGCACATGCGACCGAACCGCTGAAAGTCGTGTCGACGCCCACGTATCAAGAGGTCGCAGGCTGGTAGCGGGCGGCGTTAACGTTAAAAGCCCCGGTCCGTTTCCAAGAGGCGTTCGAACCACGGCTCGTCATGCGCAAGGTCGCGTGGCGAGCCGTCTAGTTTCACGCAGCCTCTTTCCATGAAGATGACGCGGTCGAATTCCATGATGCCCTCGAGGTGATGCGTGATGACGATGAGCGTCTTGCCATCGAACACGCCGAGCAGCGTGGTCAGCACATCGCGTTCGGTTTGCGGATCGAGGCCGGTGAAGGGTTCGTCAAGCACGATGATGGGTCGCTTTGAAAGAAGCGCCCTCGCAAGCGACAAACGGTGGGCCTCGCCGCCGGAAAGGCCGATGCCGGTTTCGCCCATTCCCGTGTCAAGCCCGTTTTCGAGTTCATTGAACTTGGATTCCAGCCCGACTTTCGTAAGGGCGTCGACGAGCTCGGCATCTGCGGCATCGGGGTTCGCAAGCGCCAGGTTCTCGCGAAGTGTCATATCGAACACGTATGCAGATTGGGGAATGTAGCAAATCGCCTGCGATAAACCTGGCGGGTCGGCGCTGTCAGCCTGGCTTATCTTCACAGAGCCGCATTTCGGAGCAAGGTCGCCCCGCAGAACACCCGCAAGCGTCGATTTTCCGGCGCCGCTTGGCCCGAGAACGGCAACCTTCTGCCCATCGGGGATAACGAGGCTTAAAGACTCGAGTGCGTCAGCGGGGCCTTGGGGATAGCGGTACGAGACGTTTGCCAACACGATGCTTCCGCCTCGCGGTGTTTGCAGCGTGTTTTCGCTGTGGCAGGCTGTTTCGCAAGCCATGATCTCATCAAGGTTCGCAATCGATTCGGCATGGGTTGTGAAATCGGAAAGAACGCCGGGCAAAACCGCAATCGATTCAATAAGCGGGAAAAAGCCCAAGGCGAAAGCCGCGATGTAATTTGCCGACTCGCCGTTGGCCTGGAGCGACCACGCTGCCGCAACGACTACTAAAACGAGCCCTATTCCCAGAACCGCGTTCGAGCAAAGCGTCGCTATTCGCGCTGCCCTGCGCACAGCACGGTCAGCGTCGAGCACCTTGCGCCCTGCTGAATCATGCCTGTTTCTCACGTCCTCGCTTCTGCCTGCAAGCGCCCAGTCTTTCGCCCCGATAACATCATCTGCGAGTAACGAGTATTCATCTGAGCGAATGGCTTTAGCCTTTTTGCGCATGGGAGAAGTTATGAAGAGCGTCGAAAAGGGGATGGCCAGCGCGGTGAAAACGCCGCAAGCAATCAGCACGAGTGCGATCCCCAACGAGAAGAACCCGGAAAACACCGCCGCTAAAGCGATTACGGCCCAACCGATGATCGTCGGGAACGCGACGCGCAGGTACAGGTTTTGCAGATGCCCGATATCGTCCGAGAGAAGCTCGAGGTATTGCCCCGTGGCTAAACGGCTGCTCGGGTCGCCGATGTGCGCCTCGACGCTCTCGAACAGCTTAAGGCGCAACGAAGAGGTGACTCGAAACACCCAGTCGTGGCTGACGAGGCGCTCGAGATAACGCAAAATCGGCCGCCCAATGCCGAAGAGTTGCACGAGCGCAACGGCAACCATGGCCATGAACAACGTCGTTGCAGGCAAGGCGGTTTTGCTGATCAGGTAGCCAGATACGAACATGAGCAACGAGGCGCACGAGAGCGTTGCGATGCCCAAGGCTATGGCGATAGCCGCATTCCTTCGGTACGGCAACACAAGGCTGCGAAGCCACGTTGGCGCCTTCGTGCAGGCAGTCGTTTTCATGCCGCATCCTCCCGTCCGACAATCGCAAGGCGCTTCAGCGCCGAGTCGCGTGCGAGTAGGTCGCTTGGCGAACCCGATTCGACGATAGCCCCGTTTTCTACGACGAGGACGAGATCCATGTCTTTCAGCCAGTGCATGCGATGAGTTGCGAAGAACACGAGCCTTCCATCCATGCAGGGGAGCATGCGCTGCTTCAGCTCGAGCTCCGTTTCAATGTCGAGATGGGCTGTCGGTTCGTCGAAGACGAGAATCGGGCGTTCGTCGACAAGGGTCCTGGCAAGTGCGACGCGCTGGGCTTCGCCGCCGCTCAGGGACCTGCCACCCTCGCCAATGATGGTGTCAAGGCCGTTCGGCAGCCTGGCGGCAACTTCGTCTAGCCCAACGATTGAAATGGCGCGTTCGACTTCCTCGAGCGTAGCATTGGGGGCGTAGAAACGGACGTTTTCAAGTAACGACGCCTTGAAGAGGTGAGGCGACTGGGGGATGTAATGAAGCTGCCGTCTCCAGGCATCGGAGCAGAAACTCGTTCGGCAGCCGTCAACGACGATGTCGCCAGAGCAGGGGGCCAAGAACCCTGCAATCAGGTTGGCCAACGTGCTTTTGCCGGCGCCGCTCGCCCCGACTATCCCGACACGCGCGCAGCCCCGGAGTTCGAAAGACGCGTTATCAAGTGCGGGCTCGCTGTTTTCGTATGAAAACGAAAGATGCCGTACGACGAGTGTGGAATCGCTTGTCCAGGGATGCGGCGAGCGCGTATCGCTCGGCTCTTCATCGATAGCGCTCGGGCATGACGATATGATGCCGAGCACCGAAGCGAGCGCGTTCTTCCCATCGAGCGAGGCGTGGAAATCGCTCGAGAACGACCGAACCGACCCGAAGAACTCAGGTGCGAGCATGAGCGCCGTCAAAGCCGTATAAAGCGGGATAGAGCCGTCCATGAGCCTAAAGGCGAGCATCATCGCCACTGCCGCAATGCCGAAAACGGTTATGAGGTCGAGGACGGCGCTCGACAGCGTGGCGACAGACAACGTTCTAACAGTGGCTTTGCGCAGGCGCTCGCTCGATTCGAAGACCGATTTGCCGATGCGCTCAGCCGCTCCAAGCGAATGAATGGCGTCAACGCCGCGCAACGTGTCGATGAAATGGTTCGAAAGCCGCTGGTTTTCCGCGAACTGGCGAGCCGACCTTGCTTTGGCTTGTTTGCCGAGAACGACCATGAACAGGACGGTGACCGGTAGCGCAACGAGGCAGATGATCCCCGAAACCCAATCGATGAAGAACAAGGCCACGAGAACGGGGAGCGCAAAACCGATGAGGCCGCATAGTTTCGGAGGCAAAACCCGTATGTAACGCGAAATGTCGTCGATGCCCTCCGTTGCGGCCGTTGCGGTGGCCGCAGTGCCCAATTGATGCGCCAAGTGGGCGCTTTCTGAAAACGTGCCCGTTATGAGCTTGGATCTCAGCTTGGATGCCGCCTCGAGCGAGTACCGGTCGAGAAGCTCGTCCTGGATGAAGGAGATGGCGTGGCGGACGATGAAGCATGCGAAGAACAGCGCGAGCAACGGCATCTGCCCGTCGAGGGCTTCTAGGGCCCAAAGATTGGCGAGCGCACGGGCGAGGGCGATGAGCTGGATGATGACGAGGGCAGCTTGCGCGAGCGAAGAGAGGACCAGCGCGGCGAGCGCGGCGCGCATTCCGGGCAATGCAAGCAGCTCCTTGTCGAACACGCCTAAGCCTCTCGTCGTGATTGTCCTTACCGAAGATATCATATTGGCGCATCTTCGCCTTCTTGCGGAGCGAGGTTGCCGCCTTGAATCGCCCGAAATGTTTTATCATGGACGCATCGGTATGGCAGACGAAAGGGGCACTCATGTCTAACGATCAAATCACGCTTGTGATCATTCGCCACGGGGAGAGCGAATGGAACAAGAAAAACCTCTTCACAGGCTGGGCTGATGTCGATTTGTCAGATGCCGGACGCGCCGAAGCCGCAGAAGGCGGGCGTGCCCTGAAGGAAGCCGGGTACGACTTCGATATCTGCTACACGAGCTACCTAAAACGCGCCATCCACACGCTCGACATCGTGCTTTCGGAAATGGACCGCGCTTGGCTTCCCGTCGTGAAGTCGTGGCGTTTGAACGAGCGCCATTACGGCGCCCTGCAAGGCCTGAACAAATCCGAGACCGCGGCAAAATACGGCGAGGACCAGGTAAAGATCTGGCGCCGCAGCTTCGATACGCGTCCTCCCGCTCTCGAGCCTGGCGATGAGCGCGATGCGCACTCCTGGCCTCAGTACCGCGACCTCGACCCCGCGGATGTCCCCATGCACGAGTGCCTGAAGGACAATATCGCTCGCACGTGGCCGTACTTCGAAAGCGAGATCCTGCCTCAGATGAAGGCCGGAAAGCGCGTACTCATCGCCGCACACGGCAATTCGCTGCGCTCGCTCGTGAAGCAATTCGACCAGCTATCCGAAGAGGAGATCGTGAGCCTCAACATTCCGACGGCTGTGCCGCTCGTGTACACGTTCGATTCCGACATGAACGTCATCGAGAAGAAGTACCTGGGCGATCCGGCGGTCATCGAGGCGAAGATCAACAAAGTCGCAAATCAGGGCAAGGCGAAATAGGAATTTCGCGTTTTACCTTGCAAAGACGCCTGTTTAACTAAGTTTTCACTTTAGCTTGCTGTAGTACAAGCTATAATGTCATGCACTTGCATGCAATGCATGCGCTTTTAGTTATGGATTAAGTAGGGAAGGGAAGGAACAACATGAAGAACTTGACGAGAAGGAGCTTCATCGGAGTTGGCGCATCGGCGGCTATGGCTGCCGCCCTGGTCGGCTGCTCTTCCGGCGGCTCCAGCAGCGCCGCCAGCAGCGCTTCGGCTTCCGCTAGCAGCGAAGCCGCCAGCAGCGCCTCGGCTTCCGCCAGCGCCGCCGCTTCGGGCAGCGCCCTGCGTTTCGTGACCGGCGGCGAGACCGGCACGTACTACGCGCTGGGCACCATCATGGCCCAGAACGCCAACGCGAAGGCCGGCCTCGATGTCACGGCCGTTTCCAGCGGCGGTTCCCAGTCCAACGTCCTCGAGCTCGAAGACGGCACTGCACAGCTCGGCTTCTGCCAGTCCGACGTCGAGGCGTACGCCTACGACGGCACGAACCTGTTCGAGGGCATGCCGGTCGAGGTCTTCTCGACGGTTGCAAACCTGTACGAAGAGCAGGTCCAGATCGTGACGTGCGATGAGAGCATCAAGTCCGTCGCCGACCTGAAGGGCAAGAACGTGTCCATCGGCGCAGCCGGCTCGGGCGTGTACTTCAACGCCATCGACGTGCTTGGCGCGTATGGCATCACCGAGGCCGACATCAACCCGACGTACCAGAGCTTCGGCGACTCGGCTGACGCCCTGAAGGACGGCAAGATCGACGCCGCCTTCATCGTGGCCGGCGCTCCCACCACCGCCATCACCGACCTGTCCACCACGAAGCAGGCCTACCTCGTCGAGATCGACGCCGAGCATGCCGCCGACCTCATCAAGCAGTCGCCCTACTACAACGAGGCCACCATCAAGGCCGGCACCTACACCGGCATCGACTCCGACGTCTCCACGCTTTCCGTGGGCGCCGTCGTCATCGCCGCCGACACGTGCTCTGAAGACGACATCTACGCCTTCACGGCCAGCATCTTCGACAACCTGGATGAGCTGAAGACCTCGAATGCCAAGTTCGAGGAATTCGACGTGAAGAAGGCCGCTTCCATCACCGCGGTTCCGTACCATCCGGGTGCTGCGAAGTACTTCGCCGAGCAGGGCATCACGGTTGCCACCAAGTAACTGTCGCACTGCCTAAATGCTTGTTTGCTCTGGAGTCGCGATGGGACGGATAGCCCCATCGCGACTTCTCGCTACAACGGAGGTTCGCTTTGACGTGGTTCGATAAACGCAAGAAGGACAAAGACGCTGTCGTCGTCGACGCGGCGATGATGGAGGACGTCGACAAGGCGGCGCGCGCCGTGGGCGATTTCGCGGACGACGGCTTTTTGACAGAAGCCGTCGACTCGTCAAAGTCCGAGCGCGAGAAGATCGAGGCGCTCGCTGCGGCGGTTGCCGCGGCCAATGACGCCGCCGACGCCAAAGACGAAGCCGAGGCTGCGGCGGTTCGCGCGGAAGAGGCAGCCGAGAAGGCTGCCCTTGCAAAGGCCGAAGCAGAGCGAATCGCCGAACAGGCTGATCCCGAAGCAGATGTGGACGAGATCATGCGCAAGTACGACCGCGAGTCGAACACGCGCATCTGGGAGGGCACCCCGAAGGTCATCGTCAACGCCCTCATGGCCATCTTTTCCGTCTACTGTATCGGGATGACCCTGTTCAGCACCGAGCTGCCCGAAACGAAGCTTGCCCGGTTCCTGGCTTGCGTCATCATCATCGGCTATTTGCTGTATCCGATTCGCAAGGGCAAGGTCAGGCCGAACCACATGCCGTGGTACGACATCGTCATCATGGTCATCGGCGCCGGATGCTTCCTGTATTTCGCGTTCAACGCCATGGACATCATCCGACTTGCTACGCGCATCCAGCCGATTCATGTCGTCATAGGCGTTTTGGGAATCCTCGTGTTGATGGAGCTGTGTCGACGTTGCGTCGGCATTCCCATCTTGGTAGTCGTCGCATGCTTGCTCATATACGCATTGGTGAACCAGTACGGCGTGTCCAACGACTATTACCTCATGCTGCGCAACACGGTGTACAAGCTGTTCTACACGACAAGCGGCGTCATAGGCACGCCCATCAACGTTTGTTACACCTACATCGTGCTGTTCATCATCTTCGGCGCGTTCCTCGAACGCACGGGCATCGCCGCGTTCTTCATCGCGCTGGCCAACAAGATCGCCGGCTGGTCTTCAGGCGGCCCCGCCAAGGTGGCCGTCATTTCGTCGGCTCTTTGCGGCATGGTGTCTGGCTCGTCGGTGGGCAACACGGTGACCACCGGTTCGGTCACCATCCCCATGATGAAGAAGACGGGATACAAGCCGGAATTCGCCGGCGCCGTCGAGGCCGCCTCGTCCACTGGCGGCCAGATCATGCCGCCCATCATGGGCGCTGCCGCGTTCCTCATGGCAGAGTACATGGGCATTCCCTATATCGACGTGGCCATCAAAGCCATCATTCCCGCGTTCCTGTACTTTGCGGGCATCTTCATCACCGTGCATCTCGAGGCGAAGAAGATGGGCCTCGAGGGCATTCCGCGCGACCAGCTTCCCAAGGGTTCGTACCTCATCAAGAACTGCTACCTCATCTTGCCGCTCGTGCTGCTGGTATGGCTGGTTGCCACGGGAGCACGCACCATGGCGTATTCGGCGGCAATCTCGATCCTCGGCGCTTTCATCATCGGTTACATCAACTTCTTCACGACTGAAATGCGCGAGCGCAAGGACGGCGAGACGTTCGGCCAGGTGCTCGCAAATGTCACGAAGGTTGCCCTGCTCATGGCTTACGAGGGCCTGCAGGCAGGCGCGAAGAGCTGCATCGCCGTGGCTGCCGCTTGCGCCATGGCCGGCCTCATCGCAGGCTGCATCACGGTGACGGGCCTCGCCTCTACGCTCGTCAGCGCCATCGTCGGCGTTGCGGGCGATGCGGTCATCGTCGGTTTGGTGCTGACGATGCTGTGCTGCATCGTTTTGGGCATGGGCGTTCCCACCACCGCGAACTATTGCATCATGGCAGCTACGACCGCCCCCATCCTCATCCAGCTCGGGTTCCCTGCTGTGTGCGCTCACTTCTTCGTGTTCTACTTCGGAATCGTGGCGGACATTACGCCGCCGGTTGCGCTTGCCGCCTATGCGGGGTCGGCCATCGCGAAGTCGAACCCGCTGAAGACTGGCGTCAATGCAGCGCGTCTTGCCATCGCCGCATTCATCGTGCCCTATATTCTGGCCTTCAACCCCGTCATGGTGCTTGAAGGCGACTTCATGGCGATCGAGATCGTTCAGATCGTCATCACGTCGCTCATCGGCCTATTCGGCATTTCAGCAGCCATGAACGGCCATCTATTCCGCAAGATCAACCCGATCTTCCGCATCTTGCTCGTTGGCGGCGGCCTGTGCATGATGGCCCCCGACACGTTGACCGACGTCATCGGCATCGCCATCATCGCCGTCATCGTCGTGGTTCAGTATCTGCTTTCCAGGCGCGAGAAGACGCCGACGGCTCCTGCCGCCGCTGCTGCGTAAACCGTGGCAAAACACGCGACGAACGTACCTGACGACCCCAAACCCAAGAAACGGGTTGGGGTCGTCGTACTCATAATCGTCCTCGTCATTGCGCTGTGCGCGCTCATGCTTGCCGGGTACCAGATGATCTCGTCATCAACTGCTGGCAATGATCAAGTGACGAACGCGAAATCTGACGAGAGCATTACCGCCACAGTCGATGCCGACCTGTCAACGGAAGAAGAAGAGGCCGCGTATTACGAAGCCCACAAAGGCCGGCCCAAAACCGAGCCGCTCATCGCGCAGTGCTCCGATGTCGATTTGCGCAGCCCCATCGCTCCTGCGGATTTGACGGGCGTTCTGTTCCACCAAGCTTCGTATAAGTACGGGCTCGTCATGACGACGCAGCTTCCCGATGCCGATATGGAGCGCATTGCGGCAACACGCGAGCCTCGCGTTAACCACGACCAGATGGACGGCGAATGGCTCGACGCCGAGGCCATGCATCTGTGGCGCGTGACAGATGCTACGGAAATGGACACGTCGATTGACGTCGGCGCGCAAGCGGGGACAACCGTCAGGTCGCCTGTTACGGGGACCGTGGTCTTGGTGAAGGATTACCTGCTGTACGACCAGGTGCCCGATATCGAGATTCACATTCAGCCAGAAGGAAGGCCCGACCTCGATGTCGTGCTCATTCACACGGCCGATCCGCTCGTGAAAGCAGGTGACAAGGTCGAAGCGGGCGTTACGGAGATTTCACACGTGCGTGACATCGCGAAAGACCTCACGGACGTGCAGCTGGCGTTCTACACGCCAGAGGGCGACCCGGGCAATCATACCCACGTGCAAGTGAACAACGCCGACTACGAAGGTTACCGCGCCAACAAGCTAGCTGTCGCGGTAACGGTGTAGCAAATTGAACATCACCCCTGGGGTAATGTTCAATTCAGGTAGTACGGTTCGACGTACGCAGGCAGGCCGTTCTTGTACACGATGGTAGGCGTGCCCTCGATGAGCGGCTGCAGGTAGTCGACGGCTTCCTGCGTGATGCCCTTGTAATCGGGGAGGATCCACTCGGTCGGGAAGTGCTTGACGTAATTGGCGACCTGGTCGGCGTCGATGGTGAAGTATTCGACGTCGTACTGCTCGCCCTCGCGACGGCGCAGTGCGACCATCTTGCCGGTGAACGATTTGTCAGCGGAGTGCATATGCGCTGAAAGGCCCAGGCGGAACGATTCCATGCGGTCGACGAGCGACTGCTCGGAAGCATGGCTGCGCTGCGCAGAGGCAAGGTCCTGAACCTTGCAGCGGGAGGCGGCGCCGGAATCGAGGATCATGGCCTTGAGCGCGTTGCCCGCTCCACCGAGCACGGCGTGGCCGAACAGATCGTTCTTCGATTCTCCGGCGGAAATGTACGTGCCGTCAGCGTAGCGCGCGCCCTCGGAAACGACGACGTAGCACTTGCTCTTCGCCTCGATGCATTCGCGAACGCGAGACAGGAACTTGTCTTTATCGAACGAATCCTCGGGCAGGATGAGAATATCGACCTTCTCGCTGAGGCACGCGGAAGCTGCAAGCCAGCCGGCGTCGCGGCCCATGGTCTCGAGGATGAAGACCTCCTGGCGCGATGCGGGGTAGACCATCACGTCGAGCCACGTTTGCAAAGCCGTCGTCGCAATGAATTTCGCAGCCGACGCGAAGCCGGGGCAGTGGTCGATGTGCACGAGGTCGTTGTCGACCGTCTTCGGGCAGCCGATGAACTGCTTGCCGGTGATGTTGTTCTTGGCAGCGTATTCGCTCAGGGCAGCCACCGTGTCCATCGAGTCGTTTCCGCCGACGTAGAACAACGTCTCGATGTCGTGCTTGTCCATGATCTCGAGCAGTTTCTCGAAATCCTCGACGTTATCGCGCTTCAGCTTGTAACGGCACGAGCCAAGCGCAGATGACGGCGTCTGCTGCAGGATATGGTTCTCTTCGTCGCTCATATCGGTAAGGTCGACGAAACGCTCTGCCAGAATGCCCTCGATACCGTTAAGGCCGCCGTATACGTGTTCGTACACGGGGTTGAGCTGGTTGCCCTTTACGATGCCGGCGACGGTTGCGTTGATGACGGACGTCGGGCCGCCAGATTGCGCGACGATGCAATTGCCCATGATGATCTCCTTCGTATGTGGTCAGCCTTCTTGCATGATTGGCTTTCGAATACGTCAATTGGTTGACCATGATAGTCACCTTTGCTCGCTTTCGCATTAACAAGCGGTTCTTCTACAGGTAAAATGCTTTTATCGAATCAGCCCGCACATGAAGGAGCAGACATGGACTTCACTTCCAACAAGCGACCCGAGCATATGCAGCGCATCACGACGCCCGAACTGGCGGATGCGTTCATCGAAGAAGCCGTCGAGGCCATGCGCGCCCAAGTGGGCGATGGCAAGGTGCTGTTGGCCTTGTCTGGCGGCGTCGATTCGTCGGTGGTGGCCGCGCTTCTCATCAAGGCGATTGGGAAGCAGCTCGTGTGCGTTCACGTGAATCATGGCCTCATGCGCAAGGGCGAATCCGAGCAAGTCATCGATGTTTTCAAGAACCAGATGGACGCGAACCTCATCTTCGTCGATGCAAGCGACCGCTTCCTCGACCTGCTCGCCGGCGTGGAAGATCCCGAGGCAAAGCGCCATGTCATCGGCGAGGAGTTCATCAAGGTGTTCGCCGAGGAAGCTGCCAAGCTCGACGGCATCGGCTTCTTGGGCCAGGGAACCATTTACCCTGACATCCTCGAATCCGAGGCGGGCGTGAAAGCGCATCACAACGTGGGCGGTCTGCCGGAAGACCTCGACTTCGAGCTTGTCGAGCCCGTCAAGCTGCTCTTCAAAGACGAGGTGCGCGTCGTCGGCAAGCAACTTGGCCTGCCTGATGGCATGGTGTACCGTCAGCCGTTCCCAGGCCCGGGCCTGGGCGTGCGTTGCCTCGGCGCCATCACGCGCGATCGCTTGGCAGCGCTGCGCGAGGCCGACGCCATCGTGCGCGAGGAAATCGACGCCGCCGGCCTCGACATTTGGCAGTACTTCTGCGTTGTGCCCGATATGCGCGCAACCGGCGTGCGCGACGACAAGCGCGCCTATGAATGGCCCTGCATCATCCGCTGCATCAACACGGTCGATGTCATGACGGCTGAAGTGCCCGAGCTCGATTGGGCCTTGCTGAAGAAGATGACGAGCCGCATCCTGGCGGAAGTTCCCGGCATCTGCCGCGTGTGCTACGACTTGTCGCCGAAGCCCATTGGAACGGTCGAGTGGGAATAGCGCATGGACGCCGTCGTCAGGAAACACCTATCGGTCATCATCGCAGTTACGCTCGTGGGAATCGTCACGGCGGCCTTGTTGCTGCAGCTCGTGCATGATTCCGCTGCGAGCATGGGCGCGAACCAGTTCTCGATGGTCATCTTCCTCGTGCCGTGCGCCATCATGCTCGTCGGGTCGTTCGTCATTGCCGCAACCGCCCGTCAAATCGGCAGGCAACTGTACCTCGTCGTGCTCGTAATCTGCTTGGTGACCGGCATCGTTTCGATGGTGGTCACCTCGGGATGGCTTTCCGACCCGTCGATAACCGCGCTGCTTATGGCAAATTCACCCGAGGACACGGTTATAACGCCCATCTTGCAGTCACCCATCACCATCTTCCGTGATATTGCCGCGTACGTGGTCATCCCGACGGTTGGCTGCATCTTTGGGGCATGGCTCGGTTCGCGCAT
>JAFUCC010000108.1 GCA_017459925.1 Eggerthellaceae bacterium | reverse complement strand
GGGGGCGGACTACGTCGGCGTCGTCCCGCACGACGTGGTTCCCCGCTACTGCGAGAGCATGTTTCTCGGGCGCTACGGCGCGATCCTCGACTTCATCCACGTCTACGGCGACGACATGGAAAGCTTCGGCGATGAAATCGAGTGGTTGCCGACAAGGGAGGCGAGGCTCGTGGCGAGGGACGGAGGCAAGGGCGACGGGGAGGATTCCCCAGATGCTCCGCGCAGCGATAAGCGCCTACCCGCACTGGGCTAATGACGCTGCAAAGGCAGTTGGCTTGGACATGGGCATGGACGATGCGGTCAGAGAGGCTAACGACCAGATCGGCTCCATTCTCAGATAGGACGATGTTTCCGGCATCATCGCGAACGTTCGCGCAAGGAAGCGCGCATGAGGGTGGTCGTCGAAACGAACATGCTCATATCGTGCCCGAGAGCCCGCTTGAGGGAACCTCTCTCGAAAGCGATCCCTCAACAACTTCGGCGAAAGCGGTGTTGAAATCCGACGGCCAGGTGAAGCCTGTCCACCCGATGGCGGCGAGGGCTTCGGTCATCTCGCGTCTCCTGACGAGCGAGACGAGCAACCCCTCGTCCCCTCTGAATAGGCCCTCGGCAGTGCTCTCGGGGCTCCTCGACCAGGAAGCCCTCGAGCCATTCTCAGACGTCGCTCCATGATGCCGACTTGAAATGGTCTTGCAGGTTCATCCTATTTCCCTTCTTTCATAACCTAGTCACTGTGCCTGAGGCGGTCTTTCAGATTGTGGCTGAAGATGCTGACGCAGACTCCCCTGATCTCGCCCTCGTCCGAAGTCGTTGCCAGCGTTAAAGGCGTCTTGCACGAGCCTCCTGGTCGGCGTCAAACGCACTATAAGGTCCCACCGCCAAGAGTCGTGCGGCGTCATCGCGCGCTTGAACGCTTGTTGGGTCTCTCCAGAGCGCGAACAGCGCGTCTTCCAACTCGTTGCGCTGGGACGCGACAGCGCTGATCGTTTTGCGCAAGTCCCAGGCGACTTCGTCGATTTCGTTCATGCGTGGAGCGTCATCCATATCGTTGGGCCACGTCCCGCTCTTTGCGTATTCGCTCACCATACGCACTACCGTGTTGCACATAAGCTTCCAGTCGCCGTCCGACAGGGCGATGTTGGCGTGCGCGTAGCGCATCGGATACTTGTGCCAGCTGATCTCGAGATTCCATGGCTTGTACACAAAGTTCGGGAGCGCGTAGACCGCATGGCAGTCGCCCCAATAGTACGGTCGCAGAGTGAAGATCGGTGTGTCGACGACGAAATGGCGCATTTCGTCGTCCTTGTCGAACGGCGTCCGCAGCGGGGCGAGGACGGAGCTCTCTTCGGGATGGCCGTAGGAGGAGCAGCCGATTGCCTCGAGCATGTCTACGAAGGAATCCTCGCGCCAGTTGCGGCTAACGGCATGGTGGCCGGGAGAGTCGTCGGTGGCTTCGTCGAATCTGCATTCGACAAGCGTTATCTTAGGCGCCGTCGTCATTGGGCATCGCTTCATTTCTACGTTAATAGCACAGAATATTACTTGATAATGACATTATTCTATAGAAATATTGAATATACAAGCAAAATCAAATGAAAGAGCACTCATTGGCACGGAAACTTGCGTCAATTCCATATGTTCTTGATGTTCAGCCGATTGAGCCGATGCAATCGAAACTCTTGCGAGGCCCGTTGTTGATGAAGGTCATCAACAACGACTATCTCTTGAAGAAATACAAGAAGTAGGCGGTGTTGTGGGTCATGCAGGCGTGGTGTCCTTCTTCAAATCCTCATCCATGTCAACGCTGGTTCAACATAGCCGTTTGATTCAATAGAAATTATCATATATGATAATTGAATAGGAAGAATAGTGATGTTCGACGTCGATTACTACGAGGACGAAAACGGCAAGAAGCCCGCAGAGGAATTCATCGACTCGCTTGACGTAAAGATGCGCGCCAAGGTGTTCGGCCGGCCCGCGAGATAGGCCGAGCGAAGAAGATCCGCGAGGATTGGAGGAAGAGGAATGAGTGACTTCAGGAAACACCTTGAGGAATCGCTGAAAGACCCTGAGTTCAAGAGGGAATGGGATGCCCAGTCCGCTGAACGCGATGTGATGCGCCAGATTGTTGAGGCACGCAAGGAGGCGGGTATGACCCAGGCCGAGCTCGCCGAGGCGTGCGGAATGAAGCCCGCTAACCTCTGCCGGCTCGAGAACGGCAACGGGAACCCCTCCGTCGCTACGCTGAGCAAAATCGCCCAGGGCCTCGGCCGCAAGCTCGAGATCAGCTTCGTCTAGCCCCCTGTATGTCTAGTTCGTGTGAACAGAATATGCGTGGCAGAATACGATCAGAAAGCGCTGACAGAATAATGCTTGTGATGCGACTATGGTATGAGGCGTTCGCCCATGCCGGGTGCACAACCCTGAATCTCGTGCGCCCGATGCACGAGATTCAGGGTTGTGCACCCGAATTTGGCGCAAATCGTGGGTTGTGCACCCAAAATCGGCGGTTTTCAGGTGCAAAACCCCTAATCTCGTGCATCGGGTGTTCAGGATCGCGGGTTGTGCACCCAGTTGAATGGCTGGGTTGCGCGTCGCTTGATCGCCCGTTGGAATTTAGCGGATGTGCTTGCCGGCCCGGGTTGCGCGGGCAACTTGCAGCTTGGTGCCGCTTATCGCCAGCATGACGATGGACAGCAGCAGCGTTGTCATGGCGAGCAGCGTGGTAACGGGGATGGAATCGCCCGTCTTCGGCACGATGGTCGCGCTCGTGTCCTTTGCGTCGTCCTTGCTATCCGCGTTCGCCTTGTCGGCGTTAGTGCCCCTGGTTCCCGTTGATTCTCTATCGCTGCCGTTCCCATTGCCCGAGGTGTTGTCTGCCGCCTTCTTTGACGCGTCGATGAGCTGCACCACCGCGGTTAGGTCTACGCCTCCGCCCCTTGGGACGATGATTGAATAATTGCCGTTCGCATCTGCCGTCAGCAGGATGCCGCTGCTATAGGCCTGGACAATCTCGTAGCCTTCCGGAACTGCCAGGTAAACCCTTTCGCCTTCTTTGGCCGAACTGATGGTTTCGCCGTTTGCGTTCGTGGCGCGCAGCCTCTGAGAAGTTGCGGTGAGGTCGTCGTCAGCCGCCGCAGTCGTCAGGACAATGAGCTGGTCGTCCGTTTCGTGTTGCTTGTCTGCCGAGTCTTTTTCCGACACCTTGATGATGTAGTTAATGGATTTCGCGAATCGCTCGACATCCTCTGCAGCAACGCCAGCACCGCCGATGAGCGAGTTCTCATCTTTGCCAACGATCTTCCAAACGGTCACTTCCTTGACTACAACGTTCCCATCGCTGAGCTCGATGCCGTACTGTCCGCCCGAAATCGTGCCGCTCACGCTCACTTCGATGTTGTTGCCGCCAAGGTACAAGCCCGATTCGCTTTTAGAAGTGACGTCGCCTTCGACCGTCAGCTTCACGGTGCCGTTGTCGCTCGTGCGAATCTCGGCGCCATGGTTGGTCGATGCAATGTCTCCCTTAACGGTGATGGTTGCGCTGCTGTCCTTGAGCGCGCGGACGTCGACGCCGATGCCATTGCTTTGCACGTCTCCCGTGGTGACTGACGCAGTACCTTCAGAGCTGCCCTCGGAAACAGCCTCACCCGCTTGGACATTGACTCCTGTACTATGCGCGGTGACGTTGCCTGCTTGTACTTCGGCCTTTTGTCCGTCTTTGGCAATGACCTGCAATCCTCCGCCCGTTCCGCCGTTCAGGTCACCGTAGGATTCACCGAGCACATCGGTGTCGCCCGATGCCACGATGCTTTGGGAATAGTCATCGGCGGCTAATGCAGCAGAGGGAATCAGCATGACGGAAAGGGCGAGTGCCATGCACGTCGCCATCGCCTTCTTGCCGAAACCCTTTGACCTTTTCGCGCTCATGAACGCCCCGCTTCTCTCGAGTCGCGTTATACGAGAACTGTTCAACCCACCATTCTACCAAGAAGTCCCTGCGAGCGTGCGAGAGCAGGCAGGAAGTCTATTCCGACCAGTAGTCGAGGGGCTGGTATTTCTTCACGAGCTCAAGTCGGAATGCCTCGATCGGAGAGCAGTTGCCGATGAGCGTGACCGGTTCCCCGATGGCGGCGATGTCGCGCACGAGCGCGGCGTAGTCAGGTTGCACGGTCATGTTCTCGGGTTGCACGCCGGCGCGCAGCAGGCGTTCGCGCATGTCGTCGTGTTTCGGCCCGCCGACAATCACCTTCGTGTCGGGGTTGCACAGCTGCTCCCAGCGCACGTCCTGAATCCAGTCGGTGGAAAGCCCGTCCATGATCTCGGCGCCGAGCAAGCACACGAGAAGTTTGGGCGGTTCGCCCTCGGAAAGCAGCATGTTGATCAGCTGGTTGCAGCCTGCGGTGTTCTTCATGAGCAGCAGGCGCGTGCGCGTGCCGTCGATGTCGAAGATCTCGAATCGGTGCGCTGCATGCGTGAAATGCGCGAGCGCGCGGAACGCGTCGTCCTCGGGCATGCCCGTCATGATGAGGCCGGCGATGGCGGCGACGGCGTTGTACACGTCGTAGCCCGCGCGGACGTTGGCCTCGACCTGGTGCTCCTCGCCGGCGATGCGCAACGTCAGCGAGCAGCTCTTCTCGCGACGGTCGTTGATGGCCGTGCAGGCGATGTCGGGCGCATGGTGCACACGCCCGCACTGCGGGCAACGGTAGTCGCCCAAATGCGCGAAGGTGCGGTGGCCGAATTCCAGATCGGCGCCGCATTCGACGCATTCCACATGCTCGTCGTAATCGCCGATGCCGTCTTCGTACACAGGGCATTCCACGCCATACCACACCACGTAGTTGTCGACTGCGTCGGCAATCGAGGCGGTCACCTGGCAGTCAGCGTCGAGCACGAGCACCGTGTCGGGCGAGCTTTTCGCCGCAGTGATGATGTAGTCGCGCGCGGTGGTCCAGCTGGTGTAACGGTCGACCTGGTCGCGGTACAGGTTGGTGACGACGAGCACCTGCGGCTTCATGGCGGGCAGGATGGTCTTGGTCGCGCCCTCGTCGCTTTCAATGACGGCCCAATCGCTCTTGCGCGTGCCGCCGACCGAGCTGTCGAGGCACAGCGTCGTGGCGATGCCCTGCTCGAGGTTGGTCGATGACGGGTCATATGCGGCGGTGCCGTACGTGTTGATGACGGCCTGCTGCACGATGTGCGTGGTCGTCGTCTTGCCGTTCGTGCCGGTGATGACGATGGTCTTATGGCCGCGTGCAAGCTCGGCGATGATGTTCGAGTCGATTTTCATGGCGATCTTGCCGGGCAATGCGCGGGCGGTGCGGCCCAGCAGGCGCATGCCGCGGTGGCTGACCTTGCACGCTGCGATGGCGAGGCTCGATTTCAGGGACATTGTGGAAAGCTCCTTGCTTGTCCGCCTTGCTTGGGCGGGGCATGGGGTGTTCGTTTGTCCTCGCACGCTCAGCCGTTGAGTTGAACATCACCCCAGGGAAAATGTTCAATTCAACGGCTTTGCTTAGCTGCGGAATCGCTCACGCCCCATGTCCTGCCCAAGCAAGGCTGCATGTACTGCCCGTATTCTACTACGCACCCAACCGCATCTACGCAATCACTCAGCTCATAGTAGAATACTCTCTCAACGAGTAAATCGATCTTAACGAGGTGTCACCATGGCAGTTAACGCCGAGTTGCAGCAATACGGAATCGCCCATACCGACAAGAAATGCACGGTCGACGCAAGCCCCGCCAAACTGGTGGAGATGGCAGTCGAGCGTGGCGAAGGCACGCTTACGAGCACCGGTTGCCTCGCCGTGCTGACCGGCGCCTACACGGGTCGCAGCCCCGAGGACCGCTTCATCGTCGACACGCCCGACGTGCACGACAACATCGCCTGGGGCAAGGTGAACAAGCCCATGGCGCAGGCTGCTTACGAGAAGATCCGCGAAGAGGTCGTGGCGTACCTTTCCGAGCGCCGCGTGTTCATGGTGCACGGCATCGCCGGTGCCGACCGCCGCTTCTCGCGCAAGGTGCTGGCCGTGTGCGAGCTGGCAACGCAGGCCTTGTTCGTTCACCAGATGCTCGTGCGCCCGACGGAAGAGGAGCGCGCCGAGTTCGGCATGGCCGACTTCGTCGTGCTGGCGGCACCGCGCCTGAAGCTCGACCCGGCCGAGTACGGCACGCATTCCGAATGCGCCGTGGTCATCAACTTCCAGGAGCGCATGATCTTGGTCGTGGGCACGCAGTACAATGGCGAGATCAAGAAGGCCATCTTCTCGACCATGAACTACCTGCTGCCGGTCGAAAACAACGTGCTTCCGATGCACTGCTCGTGCAACATGAACCCGCGCAGCCACGGCACCACGGTGTTCTTCGGCTTGTCGGGCACGGGCAAGACGACGCTTTCGGCCGCAGAGGGCCGCATGCTCATCGGCGACGACGAGCATGGCTGGGCCGATGACGTGGTGTTCAACATCGAAGGCGGCTGCTACGCCAAGACCATCAACATCACGCCCGAAACGGAGCCGCAGATTGTCGGCGCGGTGCGTTTCGGCGCCGTGTGCGAGAACGTGATCATCGACCAGGAAACCCGCGTGGCCGATTATTTCGACGATTCGGTCACCGAGAACGGCCGCGTGGCGTATCCGGTTGACTTCATTCCCAACGCCGTGAAGGCGGGCTTCGCCAAGCGCATGCCCGACGTCGTCATCTTCCTGACGGCCGACGCGTTCGGCGTGCTGCCGCCGGTCTCGAAGCTTTCCACGCAGGCGGCCATGTACCACTTCATCACGGGATTCACGTCGAAGGTCGCCGGTACCGAGCGCGGCATCAAGGAACCGCAGCCGACGTTCTCGTCGCTGTTCGGCGAGCCGTTCATGCCGCTTGACGCGGGCGTGTACGCGAAGATGCTCGGCGAGCGCATCGAACGCGGCGGCACGCGCGTGTACCTGGTGAACACCGGTTGGACGGGCGGTCCCTACGGCGTGGGCAGCCGCATGAAGCTCGACTACACGCGCAAGATGGTGGAAGCGTGCCAGTCGGGCATCATCGACGAATGCGATTTCGTGCACGACGAGCGCTTCAACGTCGAGGTTCCCACGGAATGCCCCGAAGTGCCCTCCGAGCTGCTGAATCCGAAGAGCACCTGGGCCGACGGCGACGCCTATGAGAAGGCCGCCGACGAACTCGCGCGCATGTTCCAGGACAACGCCGCCACGCGCCATCCCAATATGGACCCCGACGTGAAAGCCGCCGGCCCCCGTCCGCTCGGGTAGGCAGGGTTGAACGTCACCCCAGGGAAGATGTTCAATTTGTTGAAGCTTTATTTTTGCGTAGGAGCGTTTCTTTAAATTGAACATCTTCCCTGGGGTGACGTTCAACTGCCAGCCGCCTGTCATGAATCATTTAACGTGACGCAATTACGATGAACCGCAGGTCATGCGGGTTGCTCGGTATACTCGATTCCAGGATTGTATTCATCTGCTAGGAGGGTATATGGGCAAGCTGACTGGGGAAGTCGCCATCGTCACGGGCGCGGCGCGCGGCATCGGGCGCGCATTGGCGCTGCGATTGGCCGATTTGGGTGCCGACGTGGCCGTCATCGACATCGATTTGCATTCGTACAAGCAGTTCGCGGCCGAAGAGGAGCTTATGACGGCCGATACGACGGTCGACGAGTGCCTGGCGAAGGGCGTGCGCGCCATCGGCATCGAATGCGACTGCACCGATCAGCCCGCGGTCGAGGCTGCCGTGAAGCGCGTGGCCGAAGAGCTCGGTGACCCCACCATCTGCGTCGCGAATTGCGGCGGCGGTGGCGGCACGTACGAGCAGACGGCGGCGTCCACTCTCGACTGGGATTTGTACCACCAGATCATCAATCGCAACCTTCACGCAACGACCTACACCACCAACGCGGTGGCGCCCTACATGAAGAAGAACCGCAAGGGCAAGATCGTCACGCTCGCCTCGATCGGCGGTATCGGCGTGCACGACGGCGGCGACTACGTGCCCTATTCCATCGCCAAGGCCGGCATCATTCTGTTCACCAAGTACCTGGCTGAGGACCTGGGCAAATACGGCATCAACGTGAACTGCCTGGCGCCTGGCTACATTGCCACCGGCCGCCTGGTGGCTTCGATTTACGGCACCGAGGAAGGCAAGAAACGCGCCCATGTTTCGAGCCTTCGCCGATTCGGCACGGTGGAAGACTGCGCCAACGGCATGGAATTCCTGGTCACCGACCAATCCGACTACGTCACGGGCCTGGTGCTCGAGGTTAGCGGCCAGACCACCGGCAAGATTCACGTATACGGCTTGGAAGACGGCCTCGATTAAGCGCGTTCTCGCCAAAGTCGTAGGGGCGCGATTCATCGCGCCCGTCAACCACGGTAAAGCGGGCGCGATGAATCGCGCCCCTACTGAACAACTCGAAACGGGGGAAACTGCATGGCAACCGATAAACCGACGATTCTCGTGGCCGGTGCGGGCACGATGGGCAACAGCATCGCGCACGTGTTCGCAGCCAACGGATACACCACCTACATGTCGAGCCGCCATCAGGAAACGCTCGACCAGGCACTCGGGCGCATCGGCGCCGCCGTTGCCGTGCTGAAGTCGGAGGGAATGGCCGACGAGGCGTACGAAGCGGCGCTGCGCGAGAACCTGCATCCCATCCATACCGACGAGATTCCCAGCATTGCGCAAGAGCTCGACGTGGTGTTTGAGAGCATCGTCGAAAACCCCGATGCCAAGCGCGATTTGTACAGCATGCTCAGCGACAACTGCCGCGCCGACTGCATCCTGGCTTCCAACACGTCGGGTATGGACGTGTTCTCGGTATGTGAAGGCGCCGTCGAGAACATGGAGCGCCTCATCATCGCGCACTGGTTCAATCCGCCTCACCTGATGAAGCTCGTCGAGGTCGTGAAAGGGCCCAAGACGTCCGATGACGTCGCCGAGCAAATGCGCGAATTGCTGGAGGCGGTAGGTCGCAAGCCCGCCGTGCTGAACACGTTCGTGCCGGGCTTTATCGTGAACCGCCTGGCCACGGTCATCAACCGTGAGCTGTACCACATGATCGACCAGGGTTGGGTCGCGGCCGAAGACGCGGAAAACGCCATCAAGTACACGCACGGCCTGCGGTTCGGTTTCGAAGGCCCGCTCGAGCTGTGGGATTTCGTCGGCCTGAACATTCCCATGACCGTTGCGCGCGGGGGTGTTTTGGCGTCGCTGTGCAACGACACCGAGACGCTGCCACTTGGCGAAAAGCTCGTGGCCGAGGGCAAGACGGGCGTGAAGGCGGGCGAGGGCGTGCTGAAGTACGGCGACGTGAACGAGTACGTCGAGAAGCGCAGCCGCCGCGTCATCCAGATGACCAAAGTCGTCGAAGAGTGGGACCGCGAAGACTCATAATGTGTCAAAATGGCCTGGTCAGGTTGACACGCTGCACGAAGGAACACGATGGTTGATCCTAAGGTTGAACAATTTGCGATGCACGAGGAGGACCTTAAGGGGTTTTCTATCGGCGACATCGCGTGCATCTCGTGCCGTCCGCTGTGTACCAACAAGGTCATGCGCCGCTACCATGGCGGTCCGCTGTTCATGTGCACGCGCAAGGACGCAACCAAGGAAGTGCTCGCCCGCGAATACGCCCGCATGCACCCTGACGAGTAATCGCAGGGAAGGCTGGCGCTTGAACGTCACCCCAGGGACGGCTGGCGCTTGAACGTCACCCCAGGGAAGATGTTCAATTTGCTGAGACCTTATCTTTGTATGGGAGCACTTCTTCAAATTGAACATCTTCCCTGG
>JAFUCC010000107.1 GCA_017459925.1 Eggerthellaceae bacterium | reverse complement strand
CAGGGAAGATGTTCAAATATTTGAACATCTTCCCTGGGGTGGCGTTCAATTCATGGGGTGACGTTCAATTCGCTGCTACAGCCTTTTTACAGGTCGAAACCGGCGGCTTCAGCCATGATGGCGAAGAGGTCCATGTGAGCGGGAATGGCGAATGCCTCGGTTATGGCGGCGATGTCGCGCACGGTTTCGACCGCTTGGGCGACGAGCATGCCCTCGCCGTCGTACGCAGCGCAGCCGGCGGCACGCGCAGCTGCGAGGAGCTTGGTTTCGCCATGGCCGTACACGACGTCGAACACCGTTTGACCACGCGAGAGCAAGCCGACGTCGAACGGCGCCGGATCGTCGGGATTCATGCCGAGCGGCGTCGCGTCGATGACAGCTGCCGCGTTGGCGATTGCGGCAGCGCTTTCCCCATATGAACCCGCTGCAAAATCCGCCAGCTCGTCGCCGGCGCGATCGGAGTACTCGTCGAGCGCCTGACGGGCTTTTCCGGCATTGCGGCCGAGCAACGTCACATGCGAAGCGCCCGCCTCGGCACATGCGTGCATGATGGCAAGCGAAGTAGGACCGGTTCCGCAAACAACCACACTCGCATCTTCGAATGAAACGCCGCAACGCTGCAGATAGGAAACGCATCCTTTTCCGTCGGTGTTGTCGGCATACACGCGGTCGCCCCAATTCACCAGCACGTTCGCACCCTGCGCAAGCTCGGCGGCGACGCTTCGCTCGTCGGCAAGCTCATACGCAAGTGGCTTCCAGGGCATCGTGACGTTCAGCGCACGCCAGTTTCGCACGTTCAAGAACACCCGCGCATCGAATTCGGTTTCGCGATCGGCAAACCCGTATTCCCATTTCAAACCCAGCGCACGATACGCGGCATTGTGCATCGCCGGCGACTTCGAATGCGCCACCGGATGCCCGAGAATGTAAGCTCTCTCAACCACCATCTATCGTGCCTTTCATTTAATGCAGCGAGCGGGCCTGTGGCGCCCCAGATTGGCTTGAGAGACAAGCGCATTGGCCTTCGTGCCATGCGCGCAGGCTCGAAGGCCAAGATGGGGTGCCACAGGTGCGCGCAGCGGACAAGGTTCCCGGCCGCCGTCAGGCGGACGGAACATGATTATTCGAACGTAGCGCGATGCTCTTCGTAGGTTTCGCTGAACGAATACGTCAGCCCGCCATTGCCGTTGTCTTCAAAGTAGAAGTAGTAGTAATCGGTTTCCTCGGGCGAGCACACGGCTTGCAGGCACGCAAGGCTCGGCGAGTTGATGGGCGTGGGCGGCAGGCCGTCGATGAAGTACGTGTTGAACGGGTTTTCGGTGTCGACGTCCTCGGCTGTCGGGTCGTGGCCGACATAGTATGCGACCGTGGCGTCGGACTGCAGGCGCATGCCATCGTCGAGGCGGTTGTAGAACACCGACGCGACCGTTGCGCGATGCGCTTCGTCCGATTCCTTCTCGACGATGGAAGCCAGCTTCACCACATCGTAATGCGAGAGCCCGTGCGACTCGGCGTACGACCAGTCGAGGCCAGCCGTTTCGGCGGCGAACTGGTCGAGCATCATGCGGATGATGGAATCGGCCGTGGAATTCTCGTCGTACGGATAAGTCTTCGGGAACAGGAACCCTTCGAGCGGGTTATTGCCCGCGTCGCCCAGGAACGGATAGCTATCCGCATACACCGACGCATTGCCAGCCGCCGACACAAAGTCTTCGACCGAAATGCGCCCGCCCGTCGCTTCCGACACGATTTCGGCGGTCTGCCTGAGCGTGGAGCCTTCGGGCACCGTGAACGTTTCGCTGGCCACGGGCGTTTGCAGCACCTGGATGATCTCGTCAATCGACTGGCCGCCGACCAGCGTGTACGTGCCCGGCTGAAGCTTGCCCTCGACGCCGAGCGTGCTGACGCGGTCGGTGAACTCGTTCGCGTTCGAAATGAGGCCCGCTTCGGTAAGCGTCTTGGCGATGGACTTCGCGCCTTCGCCCTCGTTCACCACGATTTGCACCTCGGCACCGCGCTCAACCTGAGGCGTTCCCATGCAGCCGCGCGTGAAGTTCATGACGTTGAACACGATGAACACGACAGCTGCAATCAGGACCACGATGCCGATGATGGCCGGAATGGGGCTGCGCTTCGGGCGGATGGCCGTGGTGTCGTATGTTCGAAACATCTTGTCGCCCTTGGCATGAGCCGAGCGGGCAGCATGCGTCGAACGCGCTGAGTACGTGACATTCCTGCGACGCGGCATGGAAAATCCTAACCTTTGAAGCTAGGCGCGACGAGCGTCGAGCCAGGCTTGTAGAAACAGACTTGCAGCAATCATATCGACTTTGCCGCGCATGGCTTTCTCGGTGAGGCCCTTTTCACGCAAACTCCGTTTGGCTTCAGCAGAACTAAGCCGCTCATCTGCGAACTCGTACGGAATTTCGCATGTTTGCGACACCTCTTGCGCAAACGCGCGGATGCGCTGGGCCTGCGGGCCCTCTTCGCCCGCCAGCGTCATGGGAAGACCGCACAGCAAAAGCCCGGGCTCCCAGTCCTCGAGCACCCGTTGGAACGATTTGGCATTCGCGCGCACTTCGTCAGCAGCGAGCACGCATACGGGGGACGCGACGCGCTCGTCGGGGTCGCTGACCGCAACCCCGACGCGCTTCTCGCCGATGTCGAGCGCCATGATTCTCATAGGGAAAGTATAGCCTAGGAGCAGGAATGAGTCGCAGGACTGCCCTGCGACTCATTTTCAGATTACGCTTCGAGTTTGCGAGATGTTATCGAAATGAGTCACAGGACAGTCCTGCGACTCATTCCTTAACGGGAAATGGTGTTCGACACGTACGGCGTCTGGTCCTTCAGCAGAACGTCGTGGGCGCCGCCCTCAACGATGCTGGTGGACGACACGACCGTGAGCTTCGCGTTCTTCTGCAGCTCGGGAATCGTGATGCAACCGCAGTTGCACATGGTCGACTTGATCTTCGCCAGCGTGACCGACACGTTGTCCTTTAGCGGGCCGGCGTAGGGCACGTAGCTGTCGACGCCCTCTTCGAAGGTGAGGCCCTTCTTGTCGCCGCCCAGGTCGTAACGCTGCCAGTTGCGCGCACGGCTGGAGCCTTCGCCCCAGTATTCCTTCATGTACGAGCCGTTGATGTTCACGCGGTTGTTCGGCGCCTCGTCGAAACGCGCGAAGTAGCGGCCGAGCATGACGAAGTCGGAGCCCATGGCCAGCGCCAGCGTGATGTGGTGGTCGTACACGATGCCGCCGTCGGAGCACAGCGGAATGTACACGCCGGTTTCCTCGAAGTACTTGTCGCGCGCCTTGGCGACCTCGATGGTGGCCGTGGCCTGGCCGCGGCCGATGCCCTTCTGCTCGCGCGTGATGCAGATGGAACCGCCGCCGATGCCGATCTTGATGAAGTCGGCGCCCGCATCGGCCAGGAAGCGGAAGCCCTCCTCGTCGACAACGTTGCCGGCGCCCACCTTCACGGTTTCGCCGTAGCGCTCGCGGATCCACGCGATGGTCTTGGCCTGCCAAACGGAATAGCCCTCGGACGAGTCGATGCACAGCACGTCGGCACCCGCCTCGACCAGCGCCGGCACGCGCTCGGCGTAGTCGCGGCTGTTGATGCCCGCGCCCACCATGTAGCGCTTGTGCGTGTCGAGCATCTCGTCGGGGTTCGACTTGTGGGAATCGTAGTCCTTGCGGAACACGAGGTACTTCAGGCAATCGTTCTCGTCGACGATGGGCAGCGAGTTCAGCTTGTGGTCCCAGATGATGTCGTTGGCTTCCTTCAGCGACGTTTCCGCCGGCGCCACGATCATGCGCTCGCGCGGGGTCATGACCTCGGAGACCTTCGTGTCGATGGGCATGCGCGACAGGCGGTAGTCGCGCTCGGTCACCACGCCGAGCAGCTTGCCGTGCGGGTCGGCGCCAGCGGTGACGGGCATGGTGGAATGGCCGTACTGCTCCTTCAGCGCCACGACGTCGGCAAGCGTCATGTCGGGCGAGAGGTTGGCGTCGGAAGTGACGAAACCGGCCTTGTAATCCTTCACGCGGGCGACCATGGCCGCCTGGTCTTCGACCGACTGCGAGCCGTAGATGAACGACAGGCCGCCTTCCGTTGCCAGCGCGATGGCCATCTTGTCGTCGGACACGGCCTGCATGATGGCGCTGACCATGGGAATGGAAAGGCTGATGGCGGGCTCTTCCTCGCCGCGGCGGTATTTCACGAGCGGCGTGTGCAGGTCGACGTTGGCCGGAATGGTCTCTTCCGACGTGTAACCCGGGACCAGCAGGTACTCGTTAAACGTGCGCGACGGTTCCTCGAAATAGAATGCCATGACCTCTCCCCTTCACCTCGTTGGGCATTTGGGACATTATACGCGCCTTCCAGGCGTTTTGGCAGCTGAAATGAGTAGCAGGACGTTCCTGCTACTCATTTCCGGAAAGAGAACCCGAAGACCGGGCGCTCTGTAAAATGAGTAGCAGGAACGTCCTGCTACTCATTCCGGCATCCGCGTCATAGCAGGGAGCTGAAGTTGAGCAAACTGCCACTAGTTCCCGATACCCGATGCAGGTAGAATGCATCGGGCATCGTTTCATATAGAGGGGAATAAAGAGGGAATCAGCAATGCCGCAACGAGAGAAATTCGCAAGCCGCCTCGGCTTCATCCTCATTAGCGCCGGGTGCGCTATCGGCCTGGGAAACGTCTGGCGCTTCCCCTACATCACCGGCCAGTACGGCGGCGCGGCGTTCGTGGTCATGTACATCGTGTTCCTCGTGGCGTTCAGCCTGCCCATCCTGGTCATGGAGTTCGCCATCGGCCGCGGCGCGCAGAAATCGGCCGCCCGAGCGTATGACGAGTTGGAGCCCAAGGGCTCGAAATGGCACATCGCCAAATGGATTAGCTACTGCGGCTGCATGCTGCTCATGATGTTCTACACCGTGGTCGCCGGCTGGATGCTTGCCTACGTGCAGAAAAGCGCTACGGGCGCGTTCGTGGGGCAGGGCGCCGATGGCGTCGCGGCCGTATTCGGCACCATGCTGGGCAACCCGGGCGAAATGATCTTCTGGATGCTCGTCGTCATCGCCATCGGCCTGGCGTGCTGCGCGGCCGGCGTGCAAAACGGCGTCGAACGCGTGACGAAGGTCATGATGATCTGCCTGTTGGCGGTGCTGGCTGTCCTGTGCGTGCGCTCGGTCACGCTCGACGGCGCGGCGGAAGGCCTCGCGTTCTACCTGATTCCCGATTTCGGGAAGCTGTTCGCCGGCGCCACTCCCGCCGATCAGGCGGCCAGTTTCGCGCAAGCAGCCTATGCGGCCATGGGTCAGGCGTTCTTCACCATGTCGCTCGGCGTGGGCTCGATGATGATCTTCGGCAGCTACATCGGCAAGGACCGCTCGCTCATGGGCGAGTCGCTGCGCATCGGCGCGCTCGACACATTCGTGGCCATCCTTGCCGGCCTCATCATTTTCCCGGCATGCTCGGCGTTCGGCGTCGAGCCCGGCGCGGGCCCCGGCCTGGTGTTCGTCACGCTGCCGAGCGTCTTCGAGCAGATGCCGCTGGGCCAATTGTGGTGCTCGCTGTTCTTCGTGTTCATGAGCTTCGCGGCGCTTTCCACGATCATCGCCGTGTTCGAGAACATCATCGCGTTTTCCATGGACCAATGGGGCATCTCGCGCGGCAAGTCCGTGGCCATCAACGGCGTGCTGCTCATCGTGCTGTCGCTGCCGTGCGCACTCGGCTTCAACGTATGGGCCGGGTTCACGCTGCCGGGCATCGGCGACATTCAGTCGATCGAGGACTTCATCCTGTCGAACAACATCCTGCCCATCGGCGCGCTGGTCGTTTGCCTGTTCTGCACGTCGAAGCGCGGATGGGGTTGGAAGAACTTCCTCGCCGAGGCCGACACCGGCAAGGGCGCCCGCTTCCCGCAGTGGACGCGCGTGTACATGAAGTACGTCGTGCCCGCGCTCATCGTGGTCGTCCTCGTCATGGGCTGGGTGCCCGTCGTCTCCGCCTGGATCGGTGCATAAGAATCGCGAAATAGCCTAAAGCGACCGATTCTGTGCGCTTCGCCCTGAGCGTGCACAGGATCGGACGTTTTAGGTTTTTCTTTGCACAGCTTTCGGCGGTTTAGGTCGTTTTCAGCCGATTCTTGGCCAGTAATTCACCTAAAGCCCGCGTTCTCGTGCAACGTAAGAATGTATTACACGAGAACGCGGGCATGGGACCGGCAGCGCTTATTGCGGAACGCGCGTGCTGGGGCCGGCGTCGCGGAGGAACGCGACGTAACCCTTGTAGGCTTCGTACAAGTCGGCCTTGCTGACGACCTCCCACGGCGCGTGCATCGAAAGCACTGGCACGCCGCTGTCGATGACGTCCATTTCGTACTTGGCGGGCAGGTACGCGATGGTGCCGCCGCCGCCCGCGTCAACCTTGCCCAGCTCGGCGGTTTGGAAGGCGACGTTCGCATCGTCCATGATGCGGCGGATGCGGGCGACGTACTCGGCCGAGGCGTCGTTGCTGCCGGACTTGCCGCGCGCACCCGTGTACTTGTTGAACACCAAGCCGTGACCCATGTACGCGGCGTTCTTCGGCTCGAAGACGCTGGCGTACGCCGGGTCGAAGCCCGCGGACACGTCGCTGGAAAGCATGCTCGAAGCCGCGAGCGCGCGACGCAGGTTGATGTCGCCGCCTTCGCCTGCGAGTTCCATCAACACGGCGACGACGTTCTCGAAGAACTGGCTGGCCATGCCCGTGGCGCCCACGCTGCCGATCTCCTCCTTGTCGACGAGAACGGTGATGGCCGTGCGGGTCGGCGTTTCTTCCAACGCCAGCTGAGCGAGCAGCGACGGGTAGGCGCACGAAGAATCGTCGTGACCGTAGCCCAGGATCATCGAACGGTCGAAGCCGAGCTCGCGGGCGCGGCCGGCGGGAACGACCTCGATTTCAGCTGACAGGAAATCGTCTTCCTCGATGCCGTACTTCTCGGCGAGCAGCTGGAGCGCGTAGGCTTTCACCGGCTCCTTTGCGGCCATCTTCTCGAGGTCGGTCTTTTCGGAATCTTTGCGGTCGTCATCTTCGGGCAGCACGAGCGGACGGCTGCCGACCAGCACGTCGAGGTCCTCGCCCGCGACCACTTCGCCACCCTTCTTCTGCATCTGGTCTTTCGCCAGGTGAATGAGCAAGTCGGAGACGCAAAACACGGGGTCGCCTTCGTCTTCGCCCACGTTCACGCGCACGACCTCGCCGTCTTTCTTGGCGATGACGCCGTGCAGCGCAAGCGGCAGCGTGACCCACTGGTAGTGCTTGATGCCGCCGTAGTAATGCGTGTCGAGGTGCGCCAGGCCGTTGCGCTCGAATAGGGGGTTCTGCTTCAAATCGAGGCGCGGCGAATCGATGTGCGCGCCCAGGATGTTGAAGCCGCGCACGAGCGGCTCGGTGCCGAGCTGCGCGAAAATGACCGCCTTGCCGTGCGTTTGGGCGTATACCTTGTCACCGGGTTTCAGCGACTTGCCCGCATCGAACGCCTCGTACAGGTCGATGTAACCCGCTTCTTCCGCTTTTGCGATGGCCGCTTCGGCGAATTCGCGCTCGGTCTTGTTTTCCGAGATGAAATCGATATAGCCGGCAGATATGCGCTCGAGCTCCTCGAGCGCCGATTCGTCGTAGTTGTTCCATGCCGCTTTGGTTTCCATGCTGTTCCTTTCATCAGGTGGAACTGATTCCCGGTTTGCGTTCCACAGCGCCCGATGGAACGCAAACCGGGAATCAGTTCCGCATTTTCACTCAGCTCGTATTATGACAGGTCGCCGACGCTCATGAGGACGGTGCCCGAAAGCGTTTCTATGCGGATGTTTTTCACGAGGGAGTTCTCGATTTCGATTTTCGCGATGGTCCGCTGATTGCCGCCACGGGGATAGCTAGCTGAACCTGGGCACAGCACGAACTGCGCTGGCCGCGCCTCCTTGCCATACTCTAACTTGGGAACGTGCGTGTGGCCGTGTACGCAGATGTCGGGAATCGGGTCGCCCGGCGCGAGCGCCCCGCTGCCGAATGCAGAGATGCGCACGTCGCGCGGATAATGCGCCACGAGGAACTTCACGCCGTCGATGTTCGGATGCGCGTACCGGCCGACCGATTCGCCGTACTCGTCGAAGTCGTTGTTGCCGAGTACCGCCGTGACGGGCGCGAGCGTCTGCAGCTCGCGCAGAATTCCCGGATTGCAGATATCACCCGCATGAATGATGTGGTCGCAGTCGGCAAGCGCCTCATACGCCTGCCTGTCCAGCCGGCCATGCGTGTCTGATATCACTCCCACCAGTGTCATACGCGCATTATATCGTTGGGTGAATGGATGGATGGCGGCGGGCAGTTGAACGTCACCCCAGGGATGATGTTCAATTTGCTGAGGCCTTATCTTTGCATAGGAGCACTTCTTCAAATTGAACATCATCCCTGGGGTGACGTTCAACTGCCCGCCGCCCCCGGGGTGACGTTCAATCTAACCGCAACACCAGCCCCACCTAAATTATCTTAGTCTTTACGACTAAAGTTTTCGTTAAGGTAACGCTTAGGTTTTTTGCATTGATGGTGCGCATGCATAGCGGTATAACTAGAGTCGTTCAAAGGATATGAAGCGATTGGGCGACGGAAACTCGGCGCCGCCCGCAACCGAAAGGAAGATGAGAGATATGACCATGATAGTACCCCGCCGCAGCCGCAGCCTGTTCGATCCGTTCATGACCGACCCGTTCGAGGGCTTCTTCAGCAACATGCCGGCACCGCAGGCAACGCCGAACCTCATGCGCACCGACATCAAGGAGAACGAGGGCGGCTACGAAATCGTCATCGATCTGCCCGGCTTCGAGAAGGAAAACGTCGCCGCGGAGCTGAAGGAAGGCGTGCTGAAGGTTTCCGCAAAGACGTCCTCCGAGACCGAGGAGAACACGGGCACCTACCTGCGCCGCGAGCGTTTCTCCGGCCAATGCAGCCGCCAGTTCTACGTCGGCGACGACATCGAGGAAGCCGACATCAAGGCCAAGTTCGACAACGGCACCCTGCAGATCAGCGTGCCCAAGAAGGTCGAGCAGCCCAAGCTCGAAGAGGCTCGCACCATCAGCATCGAAGGCTAACCAACACCTGGGCGCGCCGCCGGCTTTCCCCTCCTTCCGGCGGCGCAGCCCCCACTCCAGCTCTCTCCACCCCGCGCCCCTAGGCCCTTCCCCTGAGCCTAGGGGCGATGTTTTCTACCCTCGAATTGAACATCACCCCTGGGACAATGTTCAAATTTGATTTCGACGGTACGTGCTTAGCGGTTGATGACCTCGATTTGAAGGCCTTCCATGATGTCGAGCGCCTTCTCGTTCATGGCGGGATCGGGCGCGGCGGTGCATGCTGCGTCGACGATGATCGGCACGTTTGGGCATGCCGTTCTAGCGATGACCGCGTTTGAGAGCACGCACATGTTGGAAACCAGGCCGACGAGCTCGATGCTTTCGAACGGTTGGGTTCCCAGGCCGTCGGCGATGTGCTGGCGATTGACGAGGCGCTCGAACAAGTCAGACGAACCGAACGTGGGCTTGAAGAACACCTGGTCGAGATCTTCTTGTTTCGTGGCAACCTGTCCATACAGCTCATGGCCCTGCGAGCCTTCGAGGCAGTGCGGGACGGGCAGCTTCTGGCCCTCCTGCGTTTCCAAATAATCCTTGTGGTGAGTGTCGAACGTGAACGCGATTCCGTCTCCGGCCTCGCGGTACTCGTCGATCTTAGCCGCAATGCGCTCGTCGAGCAGCTCGGCCCCTTCAAAACCCAACGCGCCGTCGACGAAATCGTTCTGATAGTCGACCACGATGAGCAAACGCTTCATGACTGGCCCCTTCCGCCACCACGATTACGTGCGGCTCGACATTATAGCGCAGCTATGCGCCAGCCGTATGCTATTGCTCCTCGTTCAGCGCATCGAGCGCGGCGCGATATCCTCCAGCGCCGTAGCTGAGGCATTTCGAGACACGCGCTATGGTGGTGGCCGAAGCGCCCGTGGCGTCTTCGATCTGCGCATACGAGCGACCGCTGTCGAGCATGCGCGCCACCGCGAGGCGCTGTGAGCTTTCGCGGATTTCCCGAATGGTGAACAGGTCTTCGAGCAGGGCGAACAGCGTGTCCTTGTCGTCCATGTCCGCAAGGACCTTCAGCAGGTCTTCGACTTCAGGCGTACGCAAATCTGTCATGGCTAGCACCCTTCATCTGTTTCGGCGGGCAGGCAGCGCGCCAAACCGTATTCGATCGATTCGACGAGCGCGTTCCACGACGCCTCGATGATGTTTTCGGACACGCCGATAGTGCCCCATGTGCCCTCTTCGTCGCGCGTGGTGATGACGACGCGCGTGATGGCGTCGGTGCCGGTGCTCTCGTCGAGCAAGCGCACCTTGAAGTCGATGAGGTGCATGCTATTTACCTGCGGATACGCCGTCGAAAGCGCCATCTTCAGGGCTTTCGACAACGCGCCCACGGGACCGACGCCTTCGCCTGTCGCGACAAAGCGGTCGTCGCCCACATGCACTTTGATGGTCGCTTCCGATTGGGCGTCTTTCGCCAGTGCGCCCGTGTCTTCGCGGTCGTCCACGATGACGCGGAAACTTTCGAGCGTGAAATGGGGCCGCGGGTTACGCAGGTGCCGGTCGATGAGCAGCGCGAGCGAACCATCGGCCACTTCGTAGGAATAGCCCTGCGCTTCGCGGGCCTTCACTTCGTCGAGGATTTGCTGGGTCTTTTCAGGCTGCGCGTTCAGGTCGAAGCCAAGCGATGCCGCCTTCGCCACAAGCGATGCCTTCCCCGCCAGCTCGCTTACGAGCATGTGCGCGCTGTTGCCGACAACGTCGGGGTCGACATGGTTGTACGCCTGCGGGAACCGCGCGATGGCGCTGGCGTGCAGACCGCCCTTGTGAGCAAAGGCGCTTCCCCCCACATACGGGGCATGCGTCCACACCGAGAAGTTGCAGATCTCGGCGACGTATGTGGCCACGCTCGTGAGCTCGCGCAACTTGTCAGGGCCGATGCACGTGCAGCCCATCTTCAGCTCGAGGTCGGCGATGATGGTGAGCAAGTCGGCGTTCCCGACACGCTCGCCATAGCCGTTGATCGTGCCTTGCACCTGAGTCGCACCCGCGTGAACGGCTGCGATCGTGTTGGCAACTGCGCAACCGCTGTCGTTGTGGCAGTGAATGCCGAAGCGCTGGTTTGGCAGGGCCTTCACGACCGCGGCGGCAATTTCGCCCACTTCGAACGGCAGGGCGCCGCCGTTGGTTTCGCACAAGTCGATGGAATCCGCGCCTGCATCCGACGCCGCACGCAGGCAAGCAAGCGCGTAATCGGGATTCGCCTTGTAGCCGTCGAAGAAGTGCTCGGCATCGAACACGACCTCCAGCTCGTTTTGCTTGAGAAACGCAACCGAATCGGAGATCATGCGGAGGTTTTCGTCGAGCGTGGTCTGCAGAGCGCGGGTCACCTGCTCGTCCCATGTCTTGCCCGCGATGGCGACAACCGGCGCGCCGCTGGCAACGAGCCCCGCCAAGCCCGGGTCATCTGCTGCCGCAAGGTCTTTCCGGCATGTCGAGCCAAACGCCGCAATGCGCGCGTGCTGTAGCGGATGTTCACGTAACTCGGCGAAAAACGCCGCATCCTTCGGGTTCGAAGCCGGGAAACCGCCTTCGATGATGTCGATGCCGAACTCGTCGAGCCGGCGCGCGATGCGCAATTTGTCCTCGAGCGAAAGCGTGACGCCTTGCGCCTGCTCACCGTCTCGAAGCGTTGTGTCGTATGTGGTGATTCGAGTCATGCGCACTATTGTACTCCACTGTGCGCTAGTGCGGGAACCGGGCATCCCCCCGATTGAACATCATCCCAGGGGTAATGTTCAAATTGATGCAATGTTTCTGCGCAAAAATGGGAAGCTCAAACAATTTGAACATTACCCCTGGGATGATGTTCAATCGGGGGGATGCCCGGTTCCCGCACTAGCGAATCTGGCGGCGGAAGCCGAGGAGCTTTTCGACGAAGCCCGCTGCGGTGATGCCGAGTGCGAATGGAGCCGTGAGCGGCACAAAGGGGTTTTCAGACAGGATGCGCTGAACGTCCTTGCCGTCGGGTTCAACCGTTGTGAGAGCCGTCCAGCGGGCGCCCGGACGCGTGGCTTGAACGGCTTCGTTCACAGCTTCGCGTTGCTCGAGGATTTCGGCGGTTATCGTGGGATTCACGATGATGTCCGTCGGCGCGTCGGAGCGGGCAGATTCGGGCGTCGGCGTGCTCTGGGTTCCGTCGGGGCGCTGCTCTGTTGCAGCTGGCTCGGACGTGACGACTTCCGACGTCGATTCCGAACGCGGGGCCGTCTCCGTGGTGATGCTCGTTATCTCCTGCATCACGGGACCGGTTTCCACAGTAGGCTCTTCTTCCGGATCGGGCGCAATAACCGGATAGTCCGACCCTGGTGCGCTCGGGTTGTCGGAAGGGTCTTCCGGAATATCGGGCAGTGGCTCCTGGCCAGAGCCCGGGTCTTCGGTCACGTGAACGGTCAACATGACCGGGTTCGACACGGCCTCGCGGCCACCCGTCGCCAAAACGCGCACGTGAATCCACATGCTCGGGGCCGGAGTCCTGTCGATTTCCTCTTCGGGATCAGCCGAATCGCCCGACGTCGCCTCGTCGCCTTCATCGGCTGCGTCGCTCTTCTCGTCCGTTGTTTCGCCATCTGAAGATTCGACGGGATCGGTCATGGCGGAAAACGTCGGGTTTCCGCGCGAACCTGCAATCTCCTGCCACGTCTGACCGTCGTCTTCAGTCCACTCCCAAATGTAATCGGTTATGTCGGCAGGGTCGATGCCGCTCACGCTTGACGTGAAAAACGCCATCTCACCTGCAAGGGGCGGATCATATGCCAGGGTCACGGAAAACTCGTTGGCGCCTGGTTCCCTAATCGTCTCCGGATCGGAAGTGTCTGTCCGCCCCGCATTCGTCGTGGCGATCACACGGTACTGGCGCCCGATGGTCGTCTCGGACGTGGGAACGCGAATGGTTTGCGCGGTGTCGACGGTTTCCGACCACGTGGCCCCGCCGTCGGTGGACATCTGCCATTCGTACCCGAACTGCTCGCTTTCGTACAGGCCGGTCATCGCCGCTGTCAGCACAGCCGTGTAACCGATGGGCACCGGATTATAGAAGATATGGGCCCGAAGGGACGAGTCGGTGGAACCGCTTCCTCCGTCTCCATCTCCATCGCCGTTCACGCGTATCGTGTTAACCCAGGAAAGCGCCGATTGAAGCGGTGCGCCATCGGAGGCAAGCAGCCGGAATCGGGTGTTTTCCAACAGGTCGGCTTCACTGGCCGGCGCACTTTTGCCCTCGGTATGGACGAGGGACTTCGCCGCCAGCATGGCTGTGGAGCCGTTGTCGCCAAGGCTTGACCAAGGCAGCGTTTGGGCCTCGCCCAGGTAATTGACGAACGTGACCGAGCGCACCTTGGTCAAATCGACGCCCGCGTCCTCGAGAATGGAAGCCAGGTTCGGGCCGACTCCCGTGATGGTGGTGGTGTTCGCCGTTTCGCCCGAAGCGCCCGCCGTCGATCCTTGCAGCACATACGTTGCGGTTGACCAGCCAAGCGACGACAAATCCTCGAGCGAATACGCCTTGTTCACCGACTCGGGTTTGGCGGCTTCCGGGGTTTCGCCGCCATCCGACGTTCCCGCAGGCTTGCCTTCGGAATCGCCTTCTTCGGCAGCCGCAGTAACGGCGTCAGCGCCTGAATCGGCTCCTTCGACGGGCGCGTCTGCCGATTCTTCCGAACCGTCATTCGCCGCATCGGCCGTTTTCACCACATCGGAAGGAGCGATGACCAGCAATGTGTCCTGCGGATGCGAGGCACCCTGAACGTCGCCGACCACGCCCGTGTTCACGGTCAGCGACATCGAAACGGAGCTGCCGCCAACGCCCTTGCCCGAAGCGCAGATTACGGTCGTTTCCAGCTTCTCGCTCGCCTTGAACAAGCCCGTGTTGTCGATTGAGGCACCCTCGGAATTCGAAACCGACCACGTCAGGCTTTCAAGCAGCATCTTGTCGTGATCGCTCAGCCCTTCTGCATTGGAGGGGTCGAGCGTGTACTCGCGCTCCTTGGCGGTCGACGAAGGGTCGACGACCTTGACGCGCACGCCGAACTGGTACGACAGCGATGAGCCTTCGTCCAGGTCGAGCTTCAATGTCGAGTTGCCCGCCAGCGCCATGCCGTCCTTGTCGAGCAGCTCGATTGCCGTGATGTACGAACCCGCCTGCTCGGTGACGTCGACCCTGAACCTCACTTCGACCGGCGTGTTCTCGTCGAGGTTGAACTGGGAATACGCTTCCTTCTTCAATTTGCAAACCGCGATGATTTCGGAGTCTTTCTCGCCCTTCGCCTTCAAGACGTTGGTCTTCTTGCCGTCCTTTTCGACGAAATCGGCGAATTCGAGGTACTTGTCCTCGACGCTCCATTCGACCAAGTTGCTGGCGTCGATCCTCGAATTGTCCGTCTTCTCGACGACGGGCACGAACGCAAGCTCGCCCTGCACGGCGTCGATCTTCGGAGCATTGACCTGCGGCGACTGCGTTGCCGAATCGCGCACGAGGGCGCCGACGTGCTTCAGCGGGTCCGTCGAGTTTTCGGGAGGGTTGCTGTTGAGCAGATGCACTTCGAGGTTCTTGAGCGTCGACGCGGGGACCTCCGGCGTAACTTGGCCAGATTCGCCTGCGTCGCCGCCAGCGCCTTCTCCACCGCCCCCGTTTCCAGCATCCTCCCCCTGCGAGGGCGTTTCGGTGCCAGATTGGGAATCGTCGGGTTTTGTTCCCTGGTTTTCGCCCTGGTTGTCCGTCCCATCCGACACGGTTTCGCCGGTTTGCGACTCGGCAGCAGGAGGATTCGAATCGTTTTCGTCGTCGGCAAAGGCGAGCATCTCTATGCGGAACGACGTCCAAAAGACGAGGGAAAACACGAGCAAGACGCGGAGCGCCTTGACGATGCGGGGGTGCGCTGTTGCAGAAACGTGCACGGTTTACGCGCCCTCTCCTTCGCCCGAGCCATTCGTTGTGCCGGTTTCCGACCCCTCTTCAACCAGGTAATACTTGCCCGTGACGGGGTCTTGGTACACGGTGCCCTTTTCGACGAACGCGTTGCCTTCGCCGTACAGCATTTCGGTGATCTGCTCGACGTCGTCGACCTCGGTGGTCTGGTCCATTTCAACTTGCGTGAACTTGCCCAAATCGACGTTCCATGCAACGACGAGGGCCACCATCAGCCCGCATGCGAACACGAGCATGATGTCGCCCATGTTGCCCATCGACGACATGGGGTCGACTTCCTCGGCCTGCCGTTTCTGGCGGAACCCGCCGCTTGCTCCGTAATAACGAGACATGATGCGCTCCTATTCCCACGGACGGCGCGGCGGCTCGAAATGGAAATCGAGCTCATGGGCGGTTTCCTGAGCTGCGGTTTCCTGAGCTGCGGTTTCCTGAGCTGCGGTTTCCTGAGCTGCGGCTTCAGCTGCAGCCGCCTCAGCTGCGGCCAGCTCCCTCGCAGCAGCTTCCTTGGCGACAATCTCGGCTGCAGCAGCTTCAGCTGCGGCAGCCTCCCTTGCGGCCGCTTCCTTGGCGGCAGCCTCAGCTGCGGCGGCTTCCTTGGCGGCAGCCTCCCTTGCAGCGGCCTCAGCTGCAGCAGCTTCCCATGCTGCGGCTTCCGCAGCAGCAGCTTCCTTCGCAGCAGCCTCCTTGGCGGCAGCCTGCACCGCAGCAGCCTCCTCCGCGGCAGCCTTTTCCTCCTCAGCAGCGGCTTTCGCAGAAGCCGCCGTCTCAGCGGTGCTTTCGAACATGAACGCGTAATCGCTCGGCTCTTCGGTGGTGATTTCGCCCGCGCCGCGCATGTCCTCGATTTTCTCGAGCATGGTCGCCATGGCCGCATCGAGGGCCGACAGGTAATTGTCGTACCAATTGCCGCGAATCTTCCCCACCGCCAAGCAGATGGCGGCCACGACAAGGCCGGCCACCGTGGTGTCGAACGCAATGAGCAGCGAGCTGGATAGCGCCGCCGTATCTGCGCGGCCGAGGGCTTCGATGCCGGGGCCGAGAGGGATGAGCGTGCCCATGAGGCCGATCATCGGGGATATGCGGGCAGCCATGTTGTTCCGTGCGCGGATGCGGTCGTAACGGGACTCTTCCTCGCTTACAAGCCGCTTGATCAGGGCAATGAGCGCATCGCCCGGCAGCATGCGGTAATCATATGCGGTAAGCAAGGCGGTTTTCTGGCGCCTGAGCAACCCCGATTCTTCGATGACTTTCGGAACTTCATCCTGCTTGGCCGCCATGAGGGCGGCGAGGAACTTCGGCATGACCACCTTGAAATGGCGGCGTTCGTTGAAGTATTCGGAAATGATGCTTCCAATGGAGTAGAGCGCATACGCGATGAACAGCAGAAGCGCTATGATAACGGGAATGAGCAGCGCCTGCGAGACGACGTGCAGGATGTCAGAAAGATACGTCTGAGCAACCGAAAAACCCATGGTCGTAAACCCCTTTCAAAGTAATCCAGGTTTACCTTACCATGCTGGGGGAAAAGCCACCGAACGGTCACCCAAAACGCAGAATGCATGCTGACAACGCAGCGTTGAACGTCACCCCGGGGACGGTTGGGAATTGAACGTCACCCCAGGGAAGATGTTCAATTTGAGGGAACGTTCCTGCGCAAGGATTAAGCCTCGACAAATTGAACATCTTCCCTGGGGTGACGTTCAATTCCCAACCGTCCCCGGGGTGACGTTCAACTATTGGCATCTACGCGTAGAACAAGATGGCGTTGTAGCTGGGGACGGGCCAGTGGTTGGCGCCGACGACGATCTCCAGCGCATCGACCTCGGCACGGAGGGCCTCCATCAGCGGCACGACCTTGCTCGCGTTCTCGTTGGCGCATTCCTGCTGGTCGGGAATGGCGCGCACGCGATGGTGCGTCTCGTCGAGCTCGATGAGCAGGTCGTCGATGGCCTTGATGCCCGCATTCAGCTTGGCCAAGATGTTCTCCTGCGGCGACAGGTCGGCACCTTCGAGCACCGATTTCACCTTCCAGATGTTCTCGGCGACCTCGGCTGCGTAATCGGCGATGGCCGGCAGGTACAGCTGGCGCACCATGCGCTTGCACGTGCGGGCCTCGATGTTGATCAGCTTGTTGTACTTCTCGAGCTTCACCTCGTAACGGCTGCGGACCTCGGTTTCGTTCAGGATGCCGAACTCCTCGAACAAATCGATGCTCTTCTGGCTGATGAGGGCGGGCATGGCGTCGGCCGTCGTGCGGTGGTTCGCCAGGCCGCGGCGCGCGGCCTCCTCTTCCCACTCGGCGGAATAGCCGTTGCCGTCGAAGATGATGCGCGCGTGGTCCTTCAGCAGCTCCTTGATATGCGCGAGCGCCGCCTTCTCGAACGCCTCGCCCGACAGGCCGTCCATGGCGTCGGCGAAATCCTTCAGGCTCTTGGAAACGGCCGTGTTCAAAATGGTGTTGGCCTCGGAGAGGTTTTGCGACGAGCCCGGCATGCGGAACTCGAACTTGTTGCCCGTGAACGCGAACGGCGAGGTGCGGTTGCGGTCGGTGTTGTCCTTCAGTACGGCCGGCAGCACGGAAACGCCCAGGTCCATGGCGACCTTGTCGGCGGATTCGTATTCGGATTCATGGTCGTTCACTAGCGCGTCGACGATGGCCGACAGCTCGCTGCCCAGGAAGATGGACACGATGGCCGGCGGCGCTTCGTTCGCGCCGAGGCGATGGTCGTTGCCCGCGGACGCCACGCTCATGCGCAGCAGCTCCTGGTATTCGTCGACCGCCTCGATGACGCAGGTCAGGAACACCAGGAAGCGCAGGTTCTCCATCGGGTTATCGCCTGGCTCCAGCAGGTTGCGGCCGCCTGCGGAAAGCGACCAGTTGTCGTGCTTGCCCGAGCCGTTGATGCCCTCGAAGGGCTTCTCGTGCTGCAGGCACACCAGGCCGTGGTGCGATGCGATGAGACGCATCTTCTCCATGGTCAGCAGGTTGTGGTCGATGGCGCGGTTGGCGTTCTCGAAGATGGGTGCCAGCTCATGCTGGGCAGGCGCAACCTCGTTGTGCTTCGTCTTCGCAGGGATGCCGAGCTTCCACAGCTCGTCATCGAGCTCCTTCATGAACTCGTTCACCGTCGGGCGAATGGCGCCGAAGTAGTGGTCGTCGAGTTCCTGGCCTTTGCACGGCGCGTAGCCGAACAGCGTGCGGTTCGTCAGCATGAGGTCGAGGCGCTGCTTGTATTCCTCCTCGGAGATGAGGAAGTACTCCTGCTCGCAGCCGACCGTGACGTCGATGCGGCGGCGCGGCTCGCCGAACAGCGCCAGAACGCGGTTCACCTGCTCGGAAATGACCGCCATGCTGCGCAGCAGCGGCGTCTTCTCGTCGAGCGCCTCGCCGGTGTATGAGCAGAACGCGGTGGGAATGCACAGCACCTCGTCCTTGATGAACGCGTAGCTCGTCGGGTCCCACGCGGTGTAGCCGCGGGCCTCGAACGTGGCGCGCAGTCCGCCGTTCGGGAAACTGCTGGCGTCGGGCTCGCTCTGAATGAGTTCCTTGCCCGAGAAGCGCATGAGCGCGCGGCCGTCGGCGATGGGGTCGATGAAGCCGTCGTGCTTCTCGCTCGTCATGCCCGTGAGCGGCTGGAACCAGTGCGTGTAATGCGTGGCGCCGTGTTCGATGGCCCATTCCTTCATGGAGTGCGCCACGACGTTGGCCACTTCCAGATCGAGCGGCTCGCCCTTTTCGATGGTGCGCATGAGCGCCTTGTACGTGACGGACGGCAGGCGCTCGGCCATGACATGCTCGTTGAAGACGAGGCTGCCGTAGATCTCGGATACGTTGGAAGGCATGGCGTGTTTCCCTTCGATATGTTGCCCTGGCCTGGTCACTTTGACACATCATTGTACAAGAAGAATGCCCTTGCGTTTGCAAGGGCATTCCCGATGAGACAATCTGTCCGCAAACGCGACGCGTTACGAAACCTCGCCGCTTTGCAGGATGGGCCAGATTTCGTCAATCGTATGCACATCCGCCAGAAGGTAGTCGCCCATGTTGAAGTGGCTGGCGATGCCACGCGAGTTGTGGGCGATGTAGTCTTCGTTGTACAAATCGTACGCACCGGAGCTGTCGCTGTCGTAGCGCCACGTGCACAGGAGGAACTTGTCTCCCGCGCTGTTCTGCACGATGGACCAGATCTCCGTGCCGTAGTACCTATGCTCGACTTCGCACTGGTCCACAACCGTGACCTGCTGATCGGCCAGAACCTCTGCCGCGTCGGCGTACTGGGCTTTGCTGGTCATGAGCCACTTGACGGGCGTTCCTTTTCCACCAACCGCAAACCCGGCGACCTCATCGGGGGTGAACTCGTATTTGGACGTATCGGTGATGTTAGACCCGGCAGCTTCGCGGTCTTCCGCGGACAGCCCCTTGCTCGGCGCCAATTCCGACCCGATCTTCGTCCACTCCGCGTGCTCGTCGGTCCACTCGTACTTCGCGGCTTCCGCGACCTGCGTCAACTCTGCGCCGTCGAGCTCGATCAGCGCCTTGGCGGTCACGATGCCGAACTCGTCGAGGTAGCCGTCCGCCTTGTACGCGCTCATGGCGTCGGAAGCAGAAGCGCTGCCCGCGCTCGCCGCAGCCGAACCCGATGCTGCCGACCCGCTCGCTGCCGCACTGCCCGACGACGAGCCGCCGCAGCCCACGAGGCCCAGCGCCAGCGCGAACGCGCAGCATGCCGCTACAATTGCCAGAGATTTCTTCATGGTGATCCCCTTTTCCATTACCGCACGAAATAATCCATGTTGAAAGCTAGCGCAAGGGCGTGGGAAAGGGAAGTTCACACTTGTGAAGTCTTCGCATCGACGCAGGTCACAGCGCTGTTGCTTTCACGCATCTTCAACATGGATTGAGAAAAGGCGCAATGAGGAACTCGGCATTTTGCTCAAGTAGGCCGTACATTCCACCCGAATACTGCCATTCGTTCAGTTCGTGATACGGAATTGGCATTGTTTGAAGGAACTGTACCTCGGCTTGCATTTCGGCTTATACATTTGCTGCAATATTTGGTGTTCAGCTTATTTGCTGAGTGCCGTGGCGTACATTTCCCCTCAAGAATGCCGTTCCCACTCCATTTTTGCTTGACTAGAATACACATCCCCTGATATTTATCATCGACGAACATGCGCGGCAGGAAGCTGGGCGGGTATGGCCACCAAAACTGGAATGGCAAAACTGGAATGGATGACAACACGGGCGATCAAGAGGATTCGCGGGGCTGCGAATCGCCGCTTGCGCGCATGATGAGGTTCGCACGGCTTGCGGCACCCGTCTTCTCGTAGATGCGCGAGATGTAGGTTTGCACCTGCCGACGGGAAATGCCGAGCTTGTCGGCAATGAGCTGGTTCTTGTCCTCGGTGAGCACGAGGAGGACGAGGACTTCGCTTTCGCGCTCGGTCAGATTGCATTCGCGTGCCAGCTGACGGGTGCGCTCTTCCAGCGACAAGGAGGGCTCGGGCTCTTCCGGCTCGCTCGGCGCTTGCGCCAGATTGAAGTCCCCGCCTAGCGCCATCATGATGATAACGAGGGCGACTCCCGCAACGTCCAAGCCGAGGATAACCGGCGCCGAGAGCGCCGAGAGGTTGATGGCCCCGGCAACCAGCACCATGGCGCTGTCGAGCATTCTGCCGAAGGGGGCCCAGAGCGCCGGATTGCGCGTGCCCGGCGCCAGGCGCCAGAAGGTCAGCAGGTAGTACGAGGTGAAAGCGGCAATGGCGAGGTAGAACAGGCACATGTTCAGCCAGTATGCGCCCTGCTCGCCGATCAGGACGACGTTCAGCAACGCGACCAGCATGATGCACAAAGAGGCGATTGGCACGTACTTTCCGCCCCTTCTGTCGCCAATCGCGGCGAACAGCAGGTACCCGGGAACGAGCATCAGGCGCGGCCAGCTGTACACCGTGTAGGAGGCGTAATCCGACTGGATCATCAGGTGGTGGATGTGCTCGTTGTAGAAGCCGGTGAACAGGATGAAGGTGGCCGCGATGACGACGGCAACCGAGATTCGCCGCGACGGCGTGGGCACTACTCCCCCGCTTCCTTCCGCGTCGGTTTCCGGGGCTATGCGCAGCAGAAGGAATAGCAAAAGGCCAGTTGCTGCAAGCATGAAGACCGGCAGAAGCGGCGCCACGCCCCACTGGATTTGCAACAGGTACTGCATGACGACGGCAACGGCGCTGCCGATTCCCATGCACCGCGCCACGCCGTCACCGACGACGGTCGCCATGCTCATGCGCAGATGCGCCGCGCCGCCGATTCCCCCGACGCAGAGCGCCGCCGCCATAGAGACGATCACGGAGCCAAGGGAGGCAGGACCGATCAACAGCATCACCGCCACGCAAACGACGAACACAGCAAAGCCGCCGTATGCGGCTGCGCTTCGAATGCGCTTCCCCGTGCAGAAGCGGTAGAACAGGGCGTAGAGGAGGAACCCGCCAATGACGAAAACCTGCAGGGCGTAGTAGACCAGGTTGCGCTGCTCTGTGGCGAGGTACCCCTCGCCTGCGTGGTTGGCAAGCCCCAAAACGGTGAACTGCAGGAAGACGAAAGCCCCGAACAGACACGTTAGGAGCAACTCGCGATTCGCTTTGTCGGAAAGAGCGGGCATGGTATTCATAGTACACAAGAATGCCCCCGCATTTGCAGGGGCATTCCGGCAGAACAATTTGTTCGCAATTCTTAGCGCTTGCTGAACTGCGGACGCTTGCGGGCCTTCTTCAGGCCGTACTTCTTGCGCTCGACCATACGCGGGTCACGCGTCAGGAAGCCTGCCTTCTTCAGCTCGGCGCGGTAATCGCCGGCCTCGAGCAGCGCGCGGGAGATGCCGTGGCGCAGGGCGCCGGCCTGACCCGAGATGCCGCCCCCGTTCAGGCGGGCAATGACGTCGAAATGACCCTCGGTGTCGGTGACCTTGAACGGGGCCATGAAGCCGTCGATCAGGGCCTGACGGCCGAAGTAGTCGATGGCCTCGCGGCCGTTAACCGTAACCTTGCCGGAGCCGGGAACCAGGCGGACGCGCGCAACGGCGTTCTTCCTGCGGCCGGTACCGTAATACAGAGCTTCGTTCGTTTCTTTAGCCATGACGGTCCTCCTACAGCTCGATCTGACGCGGCTTCTGAGCTGCATGCGGATGATCGGGGCCCACATACACCTTCAGCTTCTTGCCCTGGGCACGACCCAGCGTGTTCTTCGGCAGCATGCCCTTCACGGCATGCTCGATGACGCGCTCGGGGTGCTTGGCCATAGCCTCGTTGAACGACTCGGACTTCAGGCCACCCGGATAACCGCTGTGGCGGTAGTAGCGCTTGTCTTCCGCCTTGTTGCCCGTCACGCGGATCTTGTCGGCGTTGACGATGATGACGAAGTCACCCGTGTCGACATGGGGCGTGTACTGGGGCTTGTGCTTGCCGCGCAGGATGTGCGCAGCCTTGGCGGCGACGCGGCCGAGGACCTGATCTTCAGCGTCGATGATCAGCCACTCGCGCTCGACCTCACCGGGTTTTGCGTAGTACGTCTTCACTGTTCATTCCTCCAGTTTCTTGCGGATGCGCGCGGAGAAGCGGCCGCTTGCACCCTTTTGGCTTTCGATAATCAATTACCTCGGAGGAAATTGATTACTCTGCCGTGCGTGTTTTCAAAAGTGCAGGCTGGTCGGATGCCGGTTTCCTACGCCGACGCGCCTTGCCTCGGGCTGGACGACCCTAAGCTGTTGGCGCTTCCTCCCGTTGCTGCGATACGGGGCTTTTGAAAGCAACTGTTGAAGTATAACGCGGACACAACGTGCGTCAACGAAGTTTTGCAGGCCACGGAGCCATTCTTCGCAGTTTTCACAAACCTGCCCGATTGCGGTTGTGTGTTGCCGAAAGCCAGGCACAACTCCTTGCGATATACAATATGCATATGTTTCTACCGATGAGCAGAACCGAGATGGAAGAACGCGGTTGGGAAGCCGTCGACTTCGTGTACGTATGCGGCGATGCGTACGTCGACCATCCGTCGTTCGGCCACGCCATCATCACGCGGTTGCTCGAGGCGAACGGCTACCGCGTGGGCATCATCGCGCAGCCCGACTGGCGCAACCCGGAAAGCGTGTGCGAGTTCGGGGAGCCGCGGCTGGGCTTCTTGGTTTCCGCCGGCAACATGGACTCGATGGTCAACCACTTCACGGTTGCGAAGAAACGCCGCCGAACCGACGCGTACTCGCCCGGAGGGAAGATGGGGCTGCGGCCCGACCACGCAAGCGTGGTGTACGGCAACCTGATCCGCCGCACGTACAAGCACGTGCCCATCATCTTGGGCGGCATCGAGGCCAGCTTGCGGCGGCTTGCGCACTACGACTACTGGTCCGATTCGCTGAAGCGCTCGGTCCTGCTCGACTCAGGCGCCGACATGGTGTCGTACGGCATGGGCGAGAAATCGATTGTCGCCATTGCCGACGCGCTGGCGGCCGGGCTTTCAATCGAGGATCTGACGTTCATTCCCGGTACCGCCTACCGCACGCGCTCGGTCGAGCATGTATACGAACCAGTGATGCTGCCCACATTCGAAGCCATGCAGGCCGACAAGCTGGAATATGCCCGCAGTTTCGGAATGCAGCTGAAGAACCTCGACCCATTCTCGGCGCATCCGCTCGTCGAGGAATACCCGCATGGCGTATTCGTGGTGCAGAACCCGCCCGCCGAGCCGCTCACGACCGAAGAGTTCGACGCCGTGTACGACCTGCCCTACGAGCGCACATGGCACCCACGCTACGACGCCGCAGGCGGCATACCGGCGCTCGCCGAGGTGAGGTTCTCGCTCACGAGCAACCGAGGGTGCATGGGCGATTGCGCGTTTTGCGCGCTGAACTTCCACCAGGGGCGCATCGTGCAGGCGCGCAGCCACGAGTCGATCTTGGCCGAAGCGCAGCTGATGTGCGACGACCCCGAGTTCAAGGGCTACATCCACGACGTGGGCGGGCCGACGGCGAACTTCCGCTTCCCTGCGTGCGAGAAGCAGCTGAAAAGCGGCGCCTGCACGCACAAGCGCTGCCTATCGCCCGAGCCCTGCAAGCAATTGCGCGCCGACCATGCCGATTACCTGCAGCTGCTGCGGAAGCTGCGCGCGCTTCCCAACGTGAAGAAGGTGTTCGTGCGCAGCGGCATCCGCTTCGACTATGCGTTGCTCGATCGAGAACACGGGCGCGAGTTCATCCGCGAGCTGACTGCCCACCATGTTAGCGGGCAGCTGCGCGTGGCGCCCGAGCACGTATCCGATGCCGTGCTGCAGGTTATGGGCAAGCCGCCGCGCGCGGTGTACGACCGGTTCGTCGACGAGTTCGAACGCGCTTGCCAAAAGGCCGGCAAGGAGCAGTACCTCGTGCCGTACCTCATGTCGTCGCATCCGGGATCGACGCTTCGCGAGGCGGTGGAACTTGCCGAATACTGCCGCGACCTGGGCTTCAACCCCGAGCAGGTGCAGGATTTCTACCCCACCCCGTCGACGGTTTCCACCTGCATCTACTTCACGGGCGTCGACCCGCGCACCATGCAGCCGGTGTACGTCGCGAAGTCGCCGCACGAGAAGGCCATGCAGCGCGCGCTGATTCAATATCGCAACCCGAAGAACGCCGATTTGGTGCGCGAAGCCTTGCGCCGCGCCGGACGCGAGGACCTCATCGGCTACGACAAGCGCTGCCTCGTCAGGCCGGGGAAAAGGCACGCGCACGATTAAATCGAACACCACCCCCGGGACAGCGGGCAGTTGAACGTCATCCCAGGGAAGAGGTTCAATTTGAAGAAACGCTCCTGCGCAAAGATTAGGCCTCAACAAATTGAACATCTTCCCTGGGATGACGTTCAACT
>JAFUCC010000030.1 GCA_017459925.1 Eggerthellaceae bacterium | reverse complement strand
GAGAACATTCCGACGAAGATCTTCTTCAAGGTTTTCATTTCGGCCCCCTTTCTACATCGAGTATCCGCCGAAGAGGAACAGGATTACTGCGGCGATCACTATGATCAAAGGTATGAGGAACAAGAGGAAGCGCCTGACCAATTTGCCGTTGTCGATGGGCAGGTCGCCGACGAGGTTGCCCGTCTGGCCGTTCATGGCGAACAGGTAGTCCTGGCCGTTCCATTTCGTATGCAGCATCCACACGGGAAGCAATGCGTAGGCGACCTGTTCCACACGCAGCTCCGAATTCGCGCTTGCGACGTCAACTTCCATGAAACCGCTGACCGACGCTTGCAGCTCGGCTTCGACCGTGTTGTCCACGCGCGACGTTGCACGCTGCTCGCAGGTCTTGGCGTCTTGGTCGTAACGGTCGGTCAGGTAGCCGGGCAGGTACGCCACCGAAAACGGGACCAGCTCCGAGTAATCGTAGGGCTCGATGGCGTCCATGTGCGCATCGGGCATCTTCGTGGAACCGTCGACGGGCACATGGCGGAACTGCATGCTGCCGGCGCGGGTCAGCAGGTAGTGGTCGGTTTCGGTGTACACGTTCTTGCGATCCTGCCAGGTGCGGATGTTGCGGGCGTTCATCCTGACCTCGCCCGAACCCGTTCCGGAATACAGCCAGAACGGCACGTACACGCCCTGGATTTCCTCGATGTGGTTTTCGTCGGTGAAGGCGTTCGGCAACAGAACCTTGCCCTGGTAGTACCGCTTCAACGCCGCGATCGCATCGTCCTTGTCGAGCTTGAAAGGGATGACGTAGTCGGGCTTCAGCACGTCGGAAAGCTGGCCCGGCACCACGGTGTTGTTGCCGCAGTACGGGCAGCTGGTAACAGCCGTGACCTGGTCGACCATGAGCTGTGCGCCGCATGACGGGCAGTTGTACGCGCGCATGTTGTCGACGTCGGCGTCGGTCCACTTGGAGTTGGCCAGGTAGTCCTGCACGGGGTCGCCCGTGGCGGCATGCTTCACCTTCACGCGCGTCGCCTCGGTTTGCGAAGCGGCGGCTGCGGATACGGCAGGCGCGCCCACTGCCGCAGCAGCCGCATCTCCCGCCTTCTTGGCGTACTCGACGGCTTCCTTGGCCGACATGCCATGGGCGATTCCGTCTTCGTACGCCTCGTGCTGAGCTTGAGCACGCGCGTTGTTGCGCGCGGCTTCCAAGGGGTCGTCTGCGCCTGTATCTGCGCCTGCAGCCTTGGCGTGCTTTCCGGCTTCCTGGGCGCGATTGCCCGACGCCTTCGCGTCGGCCTGCGCCTGCTTTTGCGCGTACAGGGCTTCTACTTCTTCAGTCGTGAACGTCGACTCGCAGAACTCGCACTGCAACTTGTTCAGCTCGCCGTTCCAGCGCAGCCGGCCATTGCAGTTGGGACACTGGTAATTCGTAGTCTCTGCCACGGTTCACCTCCGGAATTCCGGGTGCCTGCATTCGCGACCATAATACCGCTAATTCAAAGCAATACGCGTCGCAATTGGCTGTCCGTTTCCTTTGGTTCGGGGTGGGGTGTTCGCTTGGCTTCGGCGACTAACTACATGAGCTTGCAGATCTCCTCGGCGAAGGTGACGGGGTCTTCGATGGGAAGGCCGCAGGTCAGGACCGCCTGGTTGTACAGCAGATCGGTGTACAGGCGCAGTTTCGCCTTGTCGCCGTCGGCCTGCGCGGCCACCAGCTTCTCGAACACCGGGTGCTGCGCGTTCAGCTGAAGGATGCGGAAGGCGCGCATCTTGCCCTCTTCGGGCACGTTCGACAGGATGCGCTCCATTTCCAGCGACACGGGACCGGCGGTCGTCAGCGTGGCGGGTGCCTCAGTCGGGTTGGGCGACACCTGCACCTCGGCCACGTTGTCGCCGAGGATCTCCTTCATGGCGGCGAACAGGTCCTTGTTGGCCTCGTTCGCCTCTTCGGCGATCTTCTTCTCGTCGTCGCTGGCCAGGTCGATGTCGGCCGTCGACACGTTCTTCAGCTTCTTCTCTTTCCACTCGTGCATGGTCTGCAGGCAGAACTCGTCGACATCCTCGGTGCACAGCAGCACGTCGAAGCCCTTGCGCGTGAACGTGCGCACGATGGGCTGGTTGCGCAGGCGTTCGAGGTCGTCGCCGGCGGCGTAGTAAATGTCAGCCTGTTCTTCGGGCATGGACTCGATGTACTCATCGAGCGTCACGTACTTCTGCTGCTTCACGGAGTAGTACATGACGAGCGGCCCGAGCTCTTCGTTCTTCATGCCGTAGCCGCCGTAGATGCCGAACTTGATGGAACGGCCGAAGTTGTCCCAGAACAGCTCGTAGTCCTCGCGGTCGTTGTCGCGCATCTTCTCGAGCTCGCTCGTAATCTTCTTCTCGACCTTGTTGGCGATGGCGCGCAGCTGGCTGTTGCGCTGCAGCGTCTCGCGCGAGATGTTCAGCGTCAGGTCGGAAGAGTCGACGACGCCGCGCACGAAGCCGTAGTAGTCGGGCAGCAGGTCGGCGCACTTGTCCATGATCAGCACGCCCGACGAGTACAGCGCCAGGCCCTTCTCGAACTCGCGGCTGTACAGGTCCATCGGCGCACGGCCGGGGACGAACAGCAGCGCGTCGTAGCTGAGCGTGCCTTCCGCGTGCACGCTGATGGTGCGCACCGGGTCGGTGAAGTCGTGGAAGTCGGACTTGTAGAACTCGGCGTATTCCTCGTCGGTGACGTCGGACTTGCGGCGCTTCCAGATGGGGATCATCGAGTTGATGACCTCGTCCTCTTCGTAGTCTTCGTACTGCGGCACGTAGTCCTCGCCGGCGTCTTCGGGCTTGGGCAGCTCGCGCGACTTCGTAACGGTCATGTGGATCGGGTAGCGCACGTAGTTGCTGTACTGCTTGATGAGGCCGCGCAGCTTCCACTCGCTGAGGAACTCGGAGTAGTTCTCGTCGTCGGTGTCGTCCTTCAGCGTCAGGATGATGTCGGTGCCATGGGTCGGGCGCTCGGCCTCGGCCAGGGCGGTGATGGTGTAACCGTCGATGCCGTCGCTTTCCCACAGGCTGACTTCGGCACTGCCGTACGGGCGGGTGATGACCTTCACGTGCTTGGCCACCATGAACGAGCTGTAGAAGCCGACGCCGAACTGGCCGATGATGTCGGCGGCGTCGGTTTCGGAGAAGTCGTTTTCGGCCTTGAACTCCTGGCTGCCGGAATGCGCGATGGTGCCGAGGTTCTTTTCCAGCTCGTCGGCGGTCATGCCGATGCCGCTGTCGGACACGGTGATGGTGCGCGCGTCCTTGTCGAACGCCACGCGGATTTCCAAGTCGTCCTTGCCGAGCTGCACGGACTTGTCGGTCAGGCTGCGGAAGTACAGCTTGTCGACGGCGTCGGATGCGTTGGAGATGAGCTCGCGCAGGAAGATTTCACGGTTGGTGTAGATGGAATTGATCATGAGGTCGAGCAATTTCTTGCTCTCTGTTTTGAACTTGCGCATGGGGCCGGTCGCTTCCTTTCCTTACCTATATATATGCATGTGCCTTTTCGCCATTCAATAAGTTAGCACTCTCCTTCAAAGAGTGCTAACCATGCAATTGTAGTACGCGTGGAAGGCAAGTCAAGGACGACCAAACACGGGAACCGAACCGTAACCTTGGCAAGTGAGTAGCAGAATGAGTAGCAGGACGTTCCTCCTACTCATTTATTTCAGCAGGTTGCGCTCTTTCAGCTCGGCGATGAGCGTGCGGAACATGAGGTCAGTGTCGTCGAGGCCCAAGTGGCGCTCTTCCTCGTCGGCAGCGAGCACGCCGCGGCGCTGCGCCCAAGCTTCCAGGCTTGCGGGCTTGGCTTCCCACGACAGGAAGCGCACCTCGGGGTCGAGCGCGCGGCAAATGTCGCGCGTGTCGATGGGGATGATCTTGCCGGCCTTGCGCGCCTCGGCGTAGCCGTCGAGGTGCAGCAGGAACCAACCGTCCTCGAAGGCGGCGTTGTGCGCCATGAACGGGTGCGCTTTCAGGGCCTTCAGCAGTTGCTTCTGCAAGTCTTTGTCCTCGCGGAACGGCTTCTTGTCGGCAACGTCCGCCCATGTGATCTTGTGAACCTCGGCCAGAGGCACGCCGGTTTCCTCGTATTGCTCGGGAATGCCGCAGAACACCGAGTTTGCGTCGGTCGGCTCGGCGCCTTCTTCCAGCGTCATGACCTCCCAGCCGACGTTGACGATGTAACCGCGATCGGGGCTGGCCGACGTCGTTTCGATGTCGATGCCGACGAACGTGCCCTTCGCGGGCTTGCTGCCGTACAGCACGCCGCGCGTGGCGTTCATGCCCTCGACTTCCTTGGCGACCTTCTCCACGCTGCGGTGCTGCAGCGCTGCCACGCCGTGCAGGATATCGTCATCGGACAGGCTGCTGGCCAGGTTGCGGCTGCGATCGCGGTCGCCCGACACGGTTTCGGGCTCCATCATGTCGCAGATGCTGCGGTTGCGCTCGGCCAGTTCCATGACCAAATCGAACTCGAAGCCGGGGTTCGGGTTGGCGAAGTACTCCTCGGTCAGCAGATGGATCGCCTCTTCGTTTGCCGCGCGCTCGCCCAACAGCATGGACTCGTCGGCGCCGAACAGAAACTCCGGCATGAAGATGGTGCTTGCATGGCTAATCGCATCGCTGAGATTCATTCAACTTCCTTGTCCCCGAAAAAACGCACGCGCACCAGTGTACCCGAAAAGGAACGGATTCCCGGTTTGCGTTCCAGAGTTTCTGGAACGCAAACCGGGAATCCGTTCCATTAGTTCCAGAGTACAATATGCCTATGGAATCCTACCGCACCATACAAGGCGAGGCGCAGGCCGAATACGAGGAGAAGAAATCTCGGTTCATCGGCCAGGTAGCGCATGTCGAAACCGAAGAGGAAGCGGTTGCTTTCTTGAGCGGGGTGCGGGCGGCAAATCCGCAGGCCCGCCATAACGTGTACGCCTACGAACTGAGGGCGGGCAACCGGGTGCGCTATTCCGACGATGGAGAGCCGGCTCGCACGAGCGGCCTTCCCACGCTCGAGGTTATCCAGCATGCCGAGCTGAAGGACGTCATATGCGTGACCACGCGGTATTTCGGCGGCACGCTGCTGGGAACGGGCGGGCTCGTGCGCGCTTACACGAAAGCCGCCCAGGATGCGTTTGCCGCTGCGCAAATCGTCACGTTCGCAGAATGCGTCGACCTTACCATCAGCGTCGACTATCCGCTGTATGACCAGCTGAACCACTGGCTCGGCGAACAGGGCATCCAGGTTCTGGGAACCGATTTCGCAGGTGACGTCGCAGTGGAAGTGCGCGTGCTCGCGACTGAAGCCGACGCTGTTCAAGCCGCCATTACCGAGCTCACCCACGCTGCTGCCGAAATCCTCGCCAGCAACCCATCTTATCAGCCGATTGCCGGCAGCTAAGGATGAGTAGCAGGACTGTCCTGTGACTCATTTTCAAAATGAGTCACAGGACAGTCCTGCTACTCATCCTGTTAAGCGCGCGCTTGGACGCTGGGGTTCTCGGCGATGACCTTGTGAAGCTCGTCGATGTAGCGCAGCAGCAGCGAACCGGGACGGCGCTCGTTGTGCATGACGTAACCGACCTGCATGCGCTCGTCCACATCGAGCGGAATGGCAGTGATACCCGAATGCATCTCGTTGGAGAGCACGCCCGTGGAAATGGTGTAGCCGTTGAAGCTGGTCAGCAGGTTGGTCAGCGTGCCGCGGTCGCTGAAGCGGATGTTGCGGTCGTGACGCAGATACCCGAACGGCTCTTCCGAATAATAGAACGAATTCGTCGTGCCCTGCTCGAACGAGTAGCGCGGATACGGGTCGAGGTCTTCCAGCTTCACGATGTCGCGGTCGGCAAGCGGGTGATTGTCGCCCACGAACACGTGCACCTGCGCGTCGAAGAGCGGGAAGAACGTGAGATCGGCATCGGTCAGCGCTTTCTTCAGCACGCGCGAGTTGAAGCTGTCGAGGTACAACACGCCGACATCGCTGCGGAACGTGCGCACGTCGTCGATGATCTGGCCGGTTGCGCACTCGCGCAGGATGAAGTCGTACTTGTCGGATGCGCACTGCTCGGCCACGTTGATGAACGCGGCAAGGCTGAAGTAGTAGTGCTGCGTGGAGACGGCCAGGCGCATGTACTCGGAACGGCCGCGCGCGTAGCGGGCTTCCATCATATCGGCTTGCTCGATAACCTGACGGGCATATCCGAGCAATTCGGTTCCGTCGTTGGTCAGGGTCACGCCACGGTTGCTGCGCGTGAAAATGGTAATGCCGAGCTCGCGTTCAAGCTCTTTTATCGCAGTTGAGAGGTTTGACTGCGAAACATAGAGGTTTTGTGCGGCGGCATTGATCGAGCCGTGCTCGCTGATGGCGATAAGATATCTCAGTTGCTGTAAAGTCATGGTGCAATCCTATACGAGTTACGAGGTCAGCGGTTTGTCGTTTCCCCTATAGCGTGTTATCTTCAAAATCGATAGCGGGAAATAAAAACTCCGCATGGCTATCTGTCTTGCCGATATCTGTTCATAGTGGTTTCATAATCGAGCCGCATATACGAAAGTACGGATTTTCGTGGCAAGCGCCGGACGCACCGCCGCGGAAAGCCGAAAGGAGGCTGTATGGCGAAGAAGAACCTACCCTACGACGAGAAGTACTACGACCGCGAAGTCGAGACCATGCCGCGCCCCGAGCTGGAAAAGCTGCAGCTCGAGCGCCTGAAGGACGAGCTCATCTGGTCCTACGAGAACAGCGCCTACTACAAGCGCGCCTGGGACGAGGCCGGCGTTGACCCGCGCATCAACTCGCTCGAGGACCTGCAGAAGTTCCCGTTCATCAACAAGCAGACCGAACGCGATTGCCAGGGCGTCGGCAGCTTCTTCGGCGAGCTTTGCTGCGTGCCCGAAGACGACGTCGTGTACATGGCCACGAGCTCCGGTTCCACCGGCGTGCCGACGATGTCCCCCTTCAGCCAGCACGACTTCGACGAGTTCATGCACGCCGAGGCCCGCCTGTTCTGGCAGACCGGCATGCGCCCCAACGACCGCTACCTGCACGGCATGAACTTCGCGCTGTACGTGGGCGGCCCGTGCGTCATCGGCGCGCAGGAGCTCGGCGCGCTCGGCATCTGGGTGGGTGCCGTGCCTTCCGACCGCCTGCTGTGGGCCATGAAGCACTACCAGCCCACGCACTTCTGGTCCTCCCCCAGCTACGCGTGGCTGCTCGGCCAGAAGGCCATCGAAAAGGGCTACGACCCCAAGAAGGACTTCGCGAACCTGCGCACCATCATCATCTCCGGCGAGCCGGGCGGCTCCATCGAGACCACGCGCAAGGCCATCGAGGACATCTGGGGCGCGAGCGTGTACGACTTCTTCGGCCTGTCCGACATCTACGGCGCCTGCGCCGGCATGTGCGAGTACAAGGATGGCCTGCACATCATCGAGGACCAGATCCTCGTGGAAGTGGTCGACCCGGTCACGCACGAGGTGCTGCCCGACGGCGAGAAGGGCGAGCTCGTGTACACCACGCTGACCAAGCGCAGCCGCCCGATGATCCGCTTCGCCACGGGCGACATCGGCTGGGTGAACCGCGAGACCTGCCAATGCGGCCGCACGCATGCGCGCATCCACATCTCCGGCCGCAAGGACGAGATGTTCATCGTCAGCGCCGTCAACGTCTTTCCGAGCGACATCGAGCATGTCGTGCGCAAGGACAAGGGCCTGACCGGCGAGTACCGCATCCGCGCTTACGACGAGAACCACACCACCAAGTACGAGGTGTCGGTCGAGCGCGCGCTCGGCAGCGACGAGCCGTTCGACGCCATCTCCAAGCGCGTCGAGAATGCCCTGAAGACCCATACCGGCGTACGTCCCGCGCGTGTTATCGTGTTCGACACGGACAAGCTGGGCGCATCTGGCGAGCACAAGGTGAAGCGTTTCATCGACGAGCGCACGTCCACTGCCGAGGCCGTCGAGGTCCTACACGAGGCGCAAGAGCACGCAAAGCAGCAGTAACCCACTAGCCCAATGGGGAGTATCCCCTTTGGGCTATGAGAAAGGAAAGAGAACATGAGCGATTTCAAGTTCGCAGTATCGGGTCAGCACTACCTGTTCAACGTGCAGACGTTCGCGTCCGTCGTGCTGAGCAACGGCGGCGACGAGTACGAGTACGCGTTCCGCGACCGCACTACCCAAGGCGTCATCGACGACGTGGCGTCGGGCGCTTCCGAGCTTGGCGTGTTGGTGGAAACCACGCGCACGGCCGACGATTTGGAAGCCGCCTTCGCCGCCGCCGGGTTGGAGTTCGTCGAGCTCATCCAGTCGTCTCCGCGCGTGGCGCTGCCGGCGAGCCATCCGCTCATCAACGCCGACAAGCTGTCGCTCGAGCAGCTCGAGGACTACCCGTACATCTACTTCGAGCAGGGCGAAGACGCGCCGGTGTACCTGGCCGAGGAGGCGCTTGCCGACGAGAAGCGCCACAAGGGCATCGCCTGCACCGACCGCGCGTCGCTTTCCGAGCTCATCGTGGCCCTGAACGGCTACACCGTGACGAGCGGCATCCTGGTCGGCATCTCCGATGGCGCTGGCCTGAATACCGTGCCGCTCGACACCGACGTGAAGCTGCACCTGGGCTATGTCGTGAAGAAGGGCGCCCAGCTTAGCGAGACGGCGCAGAAGTACGTCGCCAAGTTGGAAAGCAACCTGAAGAAGTACGCCCGCTTCTAACGTCTGTATCGATTAAAGCGAATTGCCTAAACCCCTCGATCTCGTGCGCTTTCCTTTTTAAATGCACGAGATTGAGGGGTTTAGGCGATTTAAGATCGGAATATGCACGAGATTATCCGTTTTAGGCTGTTTTCGAAGTTTCGAATCGCCTAAAGCGCCAATTCTCGTTCACATGTAGCTCTTCGCGCAGCAAGCTTACTTCGCGAAGAGCTCGCGCGCAGCTTGCAGCGCAGCGTCGACGCCGTCGGCGTTCTTGCCGCCAGCCTGCGCCATGGTCGGCTTGCCACCGCCGCCACCCTGAATGTGCGGCGCGATGGCCTTGATGACCGCGCCGGCGTCGAAGCCCTGGGCCACAGCCTCGTCGGTGCCGGCAGCCATGATGACCGGCTTGCCGTCGCTGACGGTGGCGATGATCGCGGCGCCTGGCTTGCCCATGCGGTTGCGCACGGCATCCCAGTAACCGCGCAGGCCCGCCGTGTCCAGGTCGTTGCGGCGCGTGATGAGCAGCGGGTAACCCACGTCGATCGTGGCGGTTTCCATGACCTCGGTGATCGTGTCGTCCTCGAGCGCCGTCTTCACGTTCTTGCGCGAACGTTCCATGTCCTTGATCTGCTGCAGGTTCGCAGCCGCGCGGTCGGCGACCTCGAACGGCGGCACGCGCAGGTTCGAAGCGGCCTGGCGCAGCTCGCTTTCCATGCGGTTCACCAGCGCGAGCGCCTCGTAGCTGGTCACAGCTTCGATACGGCGCACGTTCGCGCCAACCGAACCCTCGCTCGTGATTTTCAGGAAGCCGATTTCGGCCGTGTTGGAAACATGGCAGCCACCGCACAGCTCACGCGAGAAATCGCTGGCCTCGACGACGCGCACGGTCTCGCCGTACTTCTCGCCGAACAGCGCCGTGACGCCCGAAGCGCGCGCCTCGTCGAGCGACGTTTCGTAGATGTGCGTCGGGATGGCCTTCATGATCTCGCGGTTGGCGAGGTCCTCGATCTGGCGGATCTCGTCGCGCGTGACGGCCTGGAAGTGCGTGAAGTCGAAGCGCAGGCGGTCGGGGCCGACGTAGGAACCGGCCTGGTTCACGTGCTCGCCCAGGATCTCGCGCAGCGCAGCGTGCAGGATGTGCGTGCCCGTGTGGTTGCGCGTGATGCGCGCGCGGCGCTCGGCATCGACCGTGGCGACGACCTGCTCGCCTTCGATCATACGACCGTTCGTCACCTTCACGTAATGGCACGTGAGGCCCTTCTCGGGAGCCTTCGTGTCGACGACCTCGGCCGTCGAGTCGTTGGTGGTGATGACGCCGGTATCGCCAACCTCGCCGCCCATTTCGGCGTAGAACGGCGTGGTGTTCAGGATGATCTCGCCCTCTTCGCCCTCGGCGAGCGAGGCGACGCGCTGGCCGTCCTTCACCAGGGCGACGATGCGGGCCTTGGCCTCGGTGTGGTCGTAGCCCACAAACTGCGTGGCGCCGACTTCCTTCAGGATCTCGGCTTCGGCGCTGCCGTAGGTCGACCATGCGGCCTCGGCGTCATCCTTCGTGGCGGCACGGGCGCGTTCGCGCTGCTGCTCCATGCAGGCCTCGAAGCCCTCCATGTCGACGCTGATGCCGCGGTCCGCGCAGATTTCCTGCGTGACCTCTACCGGGAAGCCGTACGTGTCATGAAGCTTGAAGGCGGCATCGCCGGGCAGCACGTCGCCCTCGCCCAGGCCTTCGATGGCTTCGTCGAGGTACGCCTGGCCCGTGCGCAGCGTGCGGCCGAAGCGCTCTTCCTCGGACAGGATGACCGATTCCACCAGCTCGCGGTTGTCGACGATTTCGGGGTACACATGGCCCATGAGCTCGATGATCTGCGCGAAATAGTTGTTCAGGAACGGGCCCTCGATGCCGAGCGAATGGCCGTGCATGACGGCGCGGCGCAGCAGACGGCGCAGCACGTAGCCGCGGCCTTCGTTCGAAGGCAGGATGCCGTCGGCGATCATGAACGACACCGAGCGGCTGTGGTCGGCGCAGATGCGCAGCGACAGGTCGATCTTCGCCTGCTCGGGCGACAGCGCACCGGGCTGCATGTTGCCGTCGTACTTCTTGCGGGACAGGTTCTCGCCCACGGCGACCAGGCTGCGCAGCACGTCGGTCTCGTAGTTCGATTGCACGCCCTGCAGGATGGCGGCCGTGCGCTCGAGGCCGAGGCCCGTGTCGATGTTCTTCGTGGGAAGCGGTGCCAGCGTGCCGTCTTCCTGACCGTCGAACTGCGTGAACACGCAGTTCCAGTACTCGAGGAAGCGGTCGCAGTCGCAACCGGGGGCGCAGTCGGGGCGGCCGCAGCCGAACTCGGGGCCCTGATCGTAGTACAGCTCGGAGCAGGGGCCGCACGGGCCCGTGGGGCCGGCGCGCCAGAAGTTGTCGTCCTCGCCGAGGCGGCTGATGCGCTCCTCGGGAATGCCGAGCGATTTCCAGATTTCGATGGTCTCGTCGTCGTCTTCGAAGACGGTGAAATACAGCTTGTCGAGCGGCAATTCCAGCACGTCGGTGGAGAATTCGAGCGCCCAGGCGCACATTTCCTTCTTGAAGTACTTGCCGAAGCTGAAGTTGCCCATCATCTCGAAGAACGACAGGTGACGGCCCGTCGTGCCGATGATGTCGATGTCGTTGGTGCGCACGCACTTCTGCACCGTGGTGGTGCCGATGTACGCCGGGTCGAGCTCCTTCACGTGCAGGAAATAGGGCTTGAACTGCACCATGCCGGCGCTCGTCAGCAGAAGTGACGGGTCGTCGGGGATGAGCGAGGACGACGGCCAGCGCTTGCAGCCCTTCTCCTCGAAGAATTGCAGGTACTTCTCGCGGATTTCCGCGGTGGTCATGTAATGCATGGTTTGCCTTCCATCTCGGCGTTTACGCATTCCGCTATTCTACCGCAAACAACGCCGCAGAAGAGCACGTGCTGATAGCATCTCGTTTTCAACAAGGAAATGAACTTGAACATCACCCCAGGGACGATGTTCAAATTTGCTGAAGCTACATCTTTGCGCAGAAGCATTCTTTCAATTTGAACATCGTCCCTGGGGTGATGTTCAACCGCCTGGCTATTTCTTGTGGGCGGGGTGGTCTTCGTCGTCGAGGTTGATTACGGGAAGGCGGCCGGTAAGGCTGGGGAACGCGCCGGTTTGCGCAGGGTTCACCGCCGGCATGGGGGCGGTGGCGTCGGCGATGGGGTTCACCTCGTCGGTTTCGGAGGCCGCGCCCTTGAAGAACACGCCGTCTTCGGCCACGATGCGCCTGCCGGTCTTCTTCTCGAAGTAGTACACGAAGATGGCCTTGCCCATGGCGACCAGCGGGATGGAAAGCAGCGCGCCCACAAGCGCACCGACCAGTCCGCCCATGGCGGTGCCGATGCCGGAACCCGCCATCAAGGCGATGAACGTCAGAGCCGGGTGGATGTCGACCGAATCACCCATGAGCTTGGGCGAGACGAACGTGTACACGAGCTGCTGAAGCACGATGGTGCCCAAAAGGGCGATAACGGCCGTGAACGCGCTGCTCGGCACGCCCACGATGAACGCCAGCGCGCCGCCGAGCCACGGTCCGACGATGGGAATGATGTTCAGAAGGCCGGTGATGACGCCGATAGCAGCCGGGCTGGGGATTCCCAGAACCGCGAACAGAATGCCGCATGCCACGCCGATAATGGCGCATTGGATGATGGTCGCCTTCAGGTAGCCGCCCATGACGCGCGTGACCGTGACGTGGATCATGTCGGCATCTTCTTGGAAGTTCGGGCTGATGAGGCGACGCACCTCGCGACCGAGGTTCGGCAGCTCGATGAGCATCCAGAACGCGATGACCAGCGCGAAGCCGATGCACATGAAGATGTTCACGAGCGACGTGCCCGCATCGATGATGGTGGTGGCGCTGTCAGAGGCGAAATTCTGCAGCCACGTGCCGAACGACTGCAGCGTGTTGGTCAGCCAGCTGCGGATTTCCTCGCTCTGCAGCACGTCAGCATAGCGGTCGTACAAGGCCGCCGCCCAGTTTTGGAATTCCCGCACGATAGTCGGCAGGTTGTTCATGAGTTCGACGAACTGGTCACGGATGCCGAATACAGGCGAGAAGATGATGAACAGCAACAGCACGATGACCGCAATGAGCAGAACGTAGGCGAAAATCGTGCCGATCGTTCGGTTCACGCCATGCTTGTCGAGCCAGTTCACAGGGCCACGCAGCATGAATACAAAGACGACCGTCCAGATGATCATGCCGATGGCAACCGACAGGATACCCGCAAGGTAAATGGCAACGCCCGCCAGGATGACGGCGCCGACGAGCGTCCAAATGCGAACAAGGCGCTTGAGCGCCTTGTCGCTTAGTTGCTTCTTGTTGGAGTCGACTTGCTCGTTACTCACCATCGGTGGCGGCCTCTTCAGCTTCGGCCTCGTCGGCAGCAGGTTCTGCGGCGGGTTCAACAGCAGGTTCCGCGGCGGGTTCGGCGACCTCGGTGTAACCCGGGTTCACGACTTCGTTATCTTCGAGCGTTTCCTGCTCTTCGGCGGCTTTGTACTCCTCGAGAGCTTGCGCCACGGCAGCGCGCTGCTCGGCGAGGGAAGCCGACTCATCGCTGGCGTCTTTGCTGCCGAACGCGCTTCGCACCCTGGTGGCCACATCGCTAATGGCCTTGACCGGGGCGCTCGTGATGTTGTCAACCGCCGTAGTGGCGCTTGCCGCACTGCCGGTGATCTGCGACACGTCTTCGAGGATTCCGTCGACGCGCATCATTTCCAGGTTCACCGAGTCGAGCGTCAGCTGAACGCGGTCGACGATGGGCTCGATCTTCTTCACAGTTGGCTGCAGGTCAGTAGTCATAGCTTCGACGTTCTTCATCGTCGGCTCGAGCTGCGCTAAGGTCTCGCTTGCAGACTGTAGCGTTTTCATCAGCCTGATCAGCACCATGACAACGACAACGACGAGCACGATGAGTGCAACGAGAAGCAGAGCCCAGAGAATATCCGCCAATTCCATAACAACCTCCTGTTTAGGTGGTGCAATCATAACACCCTGGGAAATGCACGTAGGGGACGGGCGCAAAAACTCATTGAAAGGAATCAATTACCTCGGAGGAAATTGATTCGCTCATTTCCGGTCACGCGCGGCGGCGTCGATGCGGTAGGCCTCCCAACCGCGCTCGGTCGGGTGGTAGAAGCAGCCCTTCTCGAGGCCCTCGGGAAGGTAGCGCTGGTCGACCCAACCTTCGGCGTAGTCATGCGGGTACTTGTACTCGCCGTAGTCTTCCGAACCCGGACGATGGCGGTCACGTAGGTAATCGGGCACGGCTCGAACGGGCCCATGGCGTACCTCGGCCAGCGCGGCATCGATGCCGGCCTCGCATGCGTTGCTTTTAGGGGCGAGCGCCACGTACGTGGCAGCCTGCGCAAGGTTGATGCGGCACTCGGGATAGCCGATGACTTCGGCCGATTTGAACGCCGCATGCGCGATGAGCAGCGCCTGCGGATCGGCGTTTCCCACGTCTTCAGACGCGCAGATCATTATGCGGCGCGCGATGAACTTCGGGTCTTCCCCGCCGTCGATCATGCGCGCGAGCCAATACAGCACGGCATCGGGGTCGCTCCCGCGCATCGACTTGATGAACGCGGAGATGATGTCGTAGTGCATGTCCTTGTTCTTGTCGTACGGCACGTTGCGATGCGGGTTCGCCAAGCCGACTGAATCGCGCGTGATGGTGATGGGTTTTTCAACCGTGCCGTCGCCAGCCATCTGCGCAGCAAGTTCGAGCGACGTGAGCGCTGCGCGGCCATCGCCGCCGGCGAGCACCACGAGCACGTTCAGCGCGTCACCTTCCAACGTGTAACGCCCGCCCAAACCGCGCTCGTCCGCGAGCGCGCGCTGTATGAGCTCGGAGATGTCGTCGTCGGAAAGGTTCTTCAGCTCGACCACGCGCGAACGCGACAGCAGAGCCGTGTTCACCTCGAAGTACGGGTTTTCGGTTGTGGCGCCGACCAGCACGAGCGTGCGGTTTTCGACCGCGTGAAGCAGCGAGTCCTGCTGGGCGCGGTTGAAGCGGTGGATCTCGTCGACGAACAGGATGGTGCGCCGGCCCATGCGCTGGCGGTCGGCTGCGGCCTTGATTTCGCGGCGCAGGTCGGAAACGGTGCCGCCGATTGCCGACACTTCGACGAACTCGGCCTGCGTGTGCTCGGCGATGATGTGCGCGATGGACGTCTTGCCCGTTCCCGCCGGCCCGAACAGGATAACCGACGTCAGCACGTCGCGCTCGATTGCCGTGCGCAGCCAGCTGCCCTTGCCGCACGCTTCTTCCTGCCCGACCAAATCGTCGAACGTCCGCGGGCGCATGCGCACCGCCAACGGCGCAAACGCGTTTGCGGCTTCGTCTTCGATTTCCGTGAATAGCGTATCCATGGCGCACATAATACCATGCGAACAACTGTTTGTTAATCAGGAAAGCCCCATCCCCGGCCGGAAGGATGAACCCACCTCGAAAGGTGGGTGCTCGCAGCTTGCTGCCTGGCTTTCGCGTCAACGGACGCGAATCCCCATTTCACGCGCAATCTAGAGCTCCCGTAATAAAGTATGTCGGTCCACCGCTGTAAGTACGGCTTCGAGAACGGGGCCTGCCCTGAGGCTAACGCAACTGACATGCAAAAACCAGTCTTGACAATGCCCTGCAAATAGAGAAGAGCTGCAGCGTAGCTCGACCGGTGAATTGAACGCTCACCCCAGGGGTGATGTTCAAATTTATTGAAACTTCCTCTTTTACGTTAAACCGTTTCTTCAATTTGAACATCACCCCTGGGGTGAGCGTTCAGCCTCTAGTCCTCTTCCCCATCGTCGTGCAGGACTTCGCTCGCGTTCACGCGCGTGTACACGGACACGGCGCGCAGGGCTGCGTCGCGCGCCTCGCGGGCATGCGTGACGTCCTTCAGCACAAAGCGCATCTTGGCCCACGTGCCGTACTCGCCGATTTCCGTCAGCAGAATCCACGGGTCCTTTTCCAGCTCGGCGACCTCTTCCACGGCATGCTTGGCGAGCTGCTCCATCTCGCGCACCATGGCGTCGAGGTCGCGCGTGTCGTTGGTGAACGACAGGTTGGTGGTCACGATGTAGCTGGGCTCGATTTTCTCGACCTCGGTAGAGTTGATGACCGCGTTGGGGATGAGGTGCACGTTGTTCTCGTAGTCTTTCACGACGGTTTGGCGCCAGGTCACGTCCTGCACGATGCCCTCGGTGGTGCCGATTCTCACATGGTCGCCCGGTCGCACAATGCGCATGAGCGTAACCTGCAAGCCGCCGATGAAGTTCTTGATGGTGTCCTGCAAGCCAAGCGAAAGCGCGATGCCTCCGACACCGAGCGCCGCAAGCAGGCCGTTCACGTCGACGTCGAAGCAGGCTGACAGCATGACCGACAGCCCGACGACCCAAATGGCGATGCGGGCGATATTCACGAGGATGCTGCTGGAGGGCAGCGGCACGCCGTCGAGTGATGTTACGCGGCGAATGAGTGCGGCCACGAGCCGCGAAACCACGAAGGTGATGATGACGATGAGAATTGCAACGACCCATTGCTGCAGGTTATCGCCCTGCACGAGATTGTGAATCCATTGCACTATGCCGTCCATGCGCACCTCCTCGTTTCGCTCGCGTGGATTTTACTCCACCGTTCCGTACACCTGGCCCCACGCATGGCCGCCGATTGCCGAGTTCAACTGGTCGCACAGGCGCACGCGGGTGAACTCGCCGGGCGGCAGCAGGCTGACGATTTCCTGCAGGTCGGCGGGAAGATCGCCTGCTTCGGCTGCGATGACCACGTCGAGGCGGCGCACTTCGTAGTCGGGCGGCATGCCTTCGAACAGGTCGTCGACGATCGCTTGCAGCGCGCCGTATGCAGGACTCGGTTCAACTGACATGGTCGGCTCCTTCAATGTGCGGGGCGCGTGTGCCGCCCTTGCCTGGTCGCCTTGACACGCTGGTGTGTCAAGGTGACCAGGCAAGGGCGACACACGCCGAATCGTTTACCTATGAACGTCGACGCCTTGCACGGTGGCGGCCAGAGCACCAGTGAAAGCGGGCGTTGCGGCGCCGGTCGCGCGCAGGAACTGCACGCCGGCCGCAAACAGCTTCACGGCAGCGGGCTCCATCGTGTCGGGCGTGTAGGCGTCGATATCGTGAAGCGGCGTGAGGCCCTTGGCAGCAGCGCCGCTTGCAGGTTGGTCGGACACGCGCAGCTGGGCTAGCACGGGAAGTGCCGTGCGCTCGACTGCCGCGCTCGCGTACTCGACCGCTTTCGCAATAGGCTCGGCGGTTTCGAAACCTACGACCGCTGCGCCCAAGTCGATCATCGCATCGAGCGCCTCGGGCCAATCCGTAGGGTCGAGGAACGTGCGATGCGCCATGGGAAGGGGCGGTGTCGGCACTTCGTCGACGAGCGAGAAACCGCCGGCTGCAAACGGGTATGATGCGACGACGTCTTCCAGGACAGCAGCTTCGCTGTCTTCGGATGGGGCGCTGGCAGCCTTCGCCTCTTCGGCGGGAACGTCCTTCGCCTCGCCGAGCGTCACGGAAGCGAACACCGGCTTTCCGCTGACTTGCGCCACGCCCATGAGCGCGCATTTCAAGTCCGCGATGCTGGTGAAGCCATTCAGGAAGAACGCGTCAAACTGGCCGCCTTCTTCGAACGCCCGGGCTGCGTCAGCATACTGCCCGCGGTTCTCGTTGAGGGAGGCTTTCGACGAAGGATCGAGCGGCAGCCCGCACGGGCCGATTTCCGCGAGCACGTGCTGCGGCTTCAACTCGTTGGCGATATCGAGCGCCGCACGGGCGAGCTTCGACGCGTCGCCGTCCATGTTCAGGTGGGCGAGCCTGGCCCGCGTGATGTCCTCGGTTGCCGTGACGAGGCATTGCGCGCCCGCCAACAGCTCGAGGCGCTGCGCGTCGCGCATGGCGTCGGGCTCCATGAGGTTCAGGTACTGACGATCGCGCGCTGCGTCGATGCCCTGGCGCGCGAGCACTGCGTCCGCCGGCGCCGACAGCACCAGCATGTCATGATGAAACCTCAGCTCGATATCTGGCATGGGGGAATCCTTTCGACGTGCTAATGATAATGCATCACGCAAGCTGCGGGTTTGGCGGCGGGCGAAACGCGGGTTTGAACGTCATCCCTGGGACGGTGTTCAAATTCTTGTAAGCTCCAATCGAAAATGAGAGCTGCTTTAATTTGAACACCGTCCCAGGGATGACGTTCAAACCCGCTCCGTGAACTTTCCGTAACCGAATTCACAATTTGAGCGTAACCCTGCCATACGCACTTCAAAACGATTTTT
>JAFUCC010000106.1 GCA_017459925.1 Eggerthellaceae bacterium | reverse complement strand
CTGCTCATTTTCCTGAAAATGAGCAGCAGGAACGTCCTGATACTCATCCTTTACAGCATACACTATGTGATGACAATGCGACAAATGAAATATGACATGCGAGGGCCCGCATGTTGCGGGCCCTCGCATGAGCGGATATGCTGTCGATCCTAGAACAACCCGAGCGCGTTGAACGCAAGCATGTACACCGTCGCGATGACAACCGTGACGATCATGATCGGGAAGCCGACCTTCGTGAAGCTCATGAATGAAATCGGGTAACCCTCGCGGTTGGCGATGGAGGACAGCACCACGTTCGCCGAAGCGCCGACGAGCGTGCCGTTGCCGCCGAGGCACGCGCCCAGCGAAAGGGCCCACCACAACGGTGCCACATCGACGCCCTGTGCGCCCATGACGGCGATGATGGGAATCATCGTAGCCACGAACGGGATGTTGTCGAGGATGGCAGAGAGTATTGCCGAACCCCAGATGAGCACGATGATCAGCAGCACGGTGTCGCCGCCCGTGATGTCGACCATCCAGGTGCCGATCATCTCGATGACGCCAGTTTGCACCATGCCGCCGACGACCATGAACAGGCCTAGGAAGAAGCCAATGGTCGTCCATTCCACATCGTGGATGACCTCCTCGAGGTCGGCACGCGAGATGAACAGGATGATGGCTGCAGCCGTCAGCGCAATGACGCCGGATTCCAGGTTGAGCGCACCATGCGCCATGAAGGCCACGACGACGATGCAAATCATGACGATAGAAAGGCGGAAGAGGAACTGGTCCTTGATGGTCTCTTTCTCGTCGAGCTCCATGACATGCTGCATGTCAGCAGGATCGACTGCCAAATTGCGACCGTACATGAACTTGAAGATGATGATGATTACCACCATGATGACGACCACGCACGGCGCATCGTACTTGATGAAGTCGAAGAACGTAAGTCCTGCCTGCGAGCCGATCATGATGTTGGGCGGGTCGCCGATGAGCGTGGCCGTGCCGCCGACGTTCGACGACAGGATTTCCGCGATGAGGAACGGCGTGGCGTCGATCTTCAGCGTACGGCAGAGCATGATGGTCATGGGTCCCATGAGCAAGATCGTGGTGACGTTATCCAAAAACGCCGAGAACACGGCGGTGATAACGCAGAACGCCACCATGATCTTCCACGGGTCGCCCTTGCAGATCTTCGCAGATTTGATGGCCACGAACTCGAACATGCCGGAGAGCTTCACGACCGCCACGAACATCATCATGCCGCAAAGCACGGCGAGCGTGTTGAAGTCGATCTCCTCCATCCCCTGTTCCCAGGTGAGGATGGTGATGGGGTCTCCGAACAAGGGAGACACTGCCGTGATGATGAGGATGATCACGGCGCCGGCAAGCGCAGCCACGGCACGGTGTATCTTCTCGGACACCACGAGCGCCATGACGGCGACAAACACGACAATCGATATGATTTGCGCGACAGTCAAGCTGATTCCCTCCCTCTATCGCAAAACGCACGATAGGCTACTCTTCTTCTGAAGAGTCGTTCTCAAGTTCTTTCGTCTGTTTGAACTCCTCGTTCACGCGACTTTGAGAATACTTCCATAGTTCTTCGCGTCGCTGCTCATTAGACTTCGCGCGATTTTGCTTGTTTTGGCGCAATGCCATAACAGCGGCGAAGATGACGAACGCGGTGAGGAGTATTGGACCGATTACATCCATCATATGACTTCGTATGCCCTATCCCTATTCATGATAATCACCGGGCGGGAAACCCGCCCGGTGATTATCGTAGCATGCTCAACTCACATAACCGAAGCAATGTCGGTGGTCTGAGCCGATGTTGCCAAAATCATCTTAGGCGAAGAAGCCAGTGATGATCGGGCCAAGGATGATCATGACGATCCACAGGATAACCGTGGGAGGCCATGCCTTCTTCAGCCAGTCGCCCATGCTGATCCAGCCATACTTGTAGGAGCACAGCATGATGGCGTCGAACGGCAGGAACGAGGTAACAGCGCCGCAGGAACCGCCGATGGCAGCGATCAGGGTGCCGTTGAACTCGGGAACCATGGCGGCGATGCCGAACATGACGGGCAGTGCCACGGTAACAGTCGGAGGACCAATCGGGATCAGGATGTGCAGGATGCCGGTGATGACGACGGCGACGATGACCACGACGATGAAGGGCCACTCAGCAGCGCCGGCGAAGATGATGCCGACAGCCCACGTGATGAGGCCAGTAGCCATAACGCCGTTGATGAGGCACTGCACGCCGATGATCAGCATGATGATGTCCCAAGACACGGATGCGTCGAAGTCTTCCTTCGTCAACAGGCTGATGCCCGGGATGAAGGCGATGACGGCGCCGATGAAGCACACGAGCATGGAGTTGATCGCGGGAACCCACGTCGAAGCCAGGCAGATGCCGAACACGATGACGAACCAGACGATGATCTTGATCTCGCGGGTGCTCATCTTGCCATAGTCGGACAGCTTGTCCTTGACGACGTCGAGGGCTTCAGGCTTGATTTCCTCGCACTTGAAGGCCTTGGCGACATAGAGGCTCGCCAGGATCGAGGTGACGATAGCGATGGGAATCATCGTGACGCACCACTGACCGAAGGTAACCTCGACACCAGTGGCGGACTTCACCATGCTCATGCAGAGCATGTTCAGCGAGTTGCCGACCGGGGTGCCGATGCCGCCGATAGCAGCCGTGCTACCGCACAGAACCGTGAACGCCTTGCCAAGTTCGGACTTCTTCGCAACGCCGCCGTTGGCTTCGCAGATGGAAATGCCGATGCCGCAGAAAATAGCGGAAGCAGCGAGGTCGGAGATGAACATGGAAAGCACGGAGCAGCCAAGACCGAACATGACGAACAGCTTGACGATGTTGTTGCCGGCGAAATTCAGGGCAGCCTTGGCAACGCGGTACGGAATCGGGGTGCTCATGACGGCACCGGAAACCGTGAACACGAACAGGCAGTAAATCGGGACGAGCAAGCTCGACTGGTTGAACACGCTGTTCGTTACGTATACCTTCGCGGGCTCCAGCGTCTGAGCGGCGTCGCCAGCGCCGACGATAACGCCGTCGACGGGCACGCCTGTTACATCAGAATATGGAAGAATGCCCGTAATCGGCAGCAGGAAGTAAATCAACACGACGGTAATCGTGAAAGGAACACCCTCGGTGCACCACAGGATGATGCATGCGAACAGGATGCCTGCAGCCGACATGGCCGTATGAGGCAGACCCTCAGGCGTCGGCAGAGCAAATTGGAAAATCAGGAACACGATGGCAGCGATGATAATGCCGATCAGGCGATTGCGCTGTGTCTTCGCGTCCGGGAAAGGCGTCCCAAATGTGTGTTTGGAGACGACGTCTTCAGTACCCATAAACCCCTCCTAAGGTTTTATTCGGGCCTTTACAACACGAACAAGTAGCTTGAGATATCCTCCTTCCGATCGACGGCGAGTTGGCAAACATCAACTGCCGTTTCTCGGATGAGCAAGCCTCCCCTTACCAACTGACTTCTTTTGTATGAAACACGGTCTTGGGTCGGTGGTCTTGGATCCACCTGCGGACCTAAGTTCGAGGTCCTAACTGCACTTCATGCAAAATGAGCCTTGTGTTTGCACCAGCTAAACTTGCCCACCGTCTGATATCTGGAAGGATACGGCGAACTGGGTTCGCCGTATCCAGCCATTCAAACTAGCTTCCGTAACTGCTTACGGAATGAAGATGGCGCCCTTGCTGCCCTTCGATTCCATCTGGGCAGTCAGCTCGTCGAGCGTGCCGTAGTAGAGCACCTTCGCCTGGCAGTGCATGACGCACGCAGGGATTCCGCCAGCCTGGACGCGCTCGGTGCACAGGTCGCAGAGCTCCGTCGGGTAGGCGATGTAGTCCCAGTGCCACTTGCCATCAGGGTTCTGGCGAGGCTTGTCCTCGAGGACCTTGATGCCGAAATCGTTGATGCCGAGCTCCATCTCGTTGCGGCATGCGATCTCGCAGCTGTGGCAACCAGTGCAGTACTCGTAATCGATGTACAGACCATTCATAGCCATTTTCTAACCCCCTTCTCTAAGTCTTAGTAACCTGCGTTATTTCACGATGTTGTCGATCAGCGGCGTTTCCGGAGCGCTGATGATCTCGTCGTACGGGATCGGGTCAACAACCGGCGTGTCGGTCGGACGCCACGTCTGCTGGTAGTCGAACTCGGCCTGACGGCTGCGCTCGAGGATGATGCCGTGCTCGTCAGGATGGTTCGTCGGATGGTTGTCCTCGACCTTCTTGATGTTGCAGATCATCGACTTGAAGGTGTTGCCGAAGCCGGACTTCGCGTTGACGCTCGTGGGCATCAGCATGTTGATGTTCGACTTGAAGGCGCCCATCAGGTTCGGCTCAGAAGCTTCTTCCTCGGGATACCAGAACGCGTGCATGGCATGAACGACGCCGGGCTTCATGGTCGGAACGACGCGGGCCTTCTGGCGGACATGGCCATACGGCGAGGTGATTTCGACCCAGTCGCCATCTTCGATGTCGTACTTCTCGGCATCGAGCGGGTTGATGTCGATCTCGGGGAACGGGGAGATCTGACGCAGCGACGGGACCTGCTTGTGCTCGGAGTGGAAGAACTCCTGGCGACGCGAGCCGGTGGTGAGGGTGAAGGGATACTCTTCCTTCATCATCTCGGGCATCGTGATGGGGCCGTAAGCGCAGGGCTCGAAGTACGGCAGCGGATCTTCCTCGAAGTTCGCATACGCATAGGAGTACAGCTCGACGCGGCCGGTCTGCGTCGGGAAGCCGGGCTGATGGTCCGGACGGAGCATGCCGGTCTTGTACTTGAAGTAATCCTCGTCGGACATGGTGACGACGTTGCTGCGCAGCTGCTCCCACGGAAGCCACGAACGCAGCACGTGGAAGTTGTTGTAGTCCTCATCGGTGTCGAAGCGGTTCCAGAAGTCCGGGAACGTCTTCTTGCCGACCATGCGCATGATCTCGATGTCGGACTTGCACTCGCCGACCTGGGCGCACTTGTTCTCGGCGCCGTAGAAGGAGCTGTTCAGGCCATAGTGCGTGACGACCATGCCGTCATGCTCGATGGTGGAGGCGACGGGCAGGAACACGTCGCAGCACGCCATGATGACCGGGTTCATGAACAGGTCGCAAGCGAAGTTGAAGTCCATCTCGCGCAGTGCCTTCCACCAACGCTGCGGTTCGCCTGCGATGCAGGAGATCGGGTTGGAGGAAACGAACTGGCACATATGCATCTTGTACGGCTTGCCCGTCTCGCATGCCTTCAGGAACTCGTCGGGCTGAGCCGTCCACATGACGGAACCGACGCAAGGATACTTGTCGGTGCCGATGCGCTTGGTGAACCAGGTCTCGGGGCTCATGATGCCATTCTTGAGGGCGAGCTCGAGCGTGGAGTCGGTGCCGTCGTCGACCTTCTCGTCAGCGGAGATGGCGCCGCCATCACGCACGACGTTGCCCTGGTCGTCGCCCATGCCGAGCGTCGTGCCGCCGGGGGCATCCAGGAAGCCGGTGATGCACATGAGAGCCACGAGGCACATGCCCAGCTGGGCGCCGTTCGTGTTCTCGTCGGTTGCGAGGCCCCAGGCCACGCTGGAGGGCTTGGCGTTGCCGAACAGGCGGGCAGCACGCCAAATCTGCTCCTCGGGGATCTTGCAGATCTCGGCCGCACGGGAAGGCGGCATGTCCTGAACGCGCTCGATGAGCTCGTCATAGCCGTACGTCCAGCCCTCGATGAAGTCATGGTCGACCAGGTCGTCATGAGCGAGGACGTAGATGAAGGCCATAGCCAGGGCGGTGTCGGTGCCGGGCTGCACCTGCAGGTGCTCGGCAGAACGGGTGGCCAGCCAGGTGACGCGCGGGTCAACGGAGATGATCTTGGTGCCGAAGCGGCGAGCCATCTCGATGAGTGCGTGACCATACAGACCGTCGGGGTTCGAGCGCAGCGGCTCCTTGCCCCAAACCAGAACGACCTCAGGCGCGACGAAGCGCGGGTCGTCGTAGCGCAGCGGGAACTTGGAAGCGTAGTCGATTTCCGGATAGCCGCCGCCCATCATGAATGCGGTGTTGGTCATACGCGGGCCGTAGCAAGACCAGCCAGGCTGCGCGTAAATGGAGTTCGGGGTGCCGAACACCAGGTTGGCCCACTGCGGGTACCAGTTGTTGGCCTCACGGCCGGTGCCGCCGAAGACGGCGATGGTCTCGGGGCCGTACTTCTCGCGGATCTCGTTCGCGGCGTTGGCAACCAGATCGGTGGCCTCGTCCCACGAGCAGACTTCCCACGTGTCCTTACCGCGATCCTCGCGCTTACGCTTCATAGGATGCACGATACGGTCAGGATGATAGATGTACTCCTTCAGGGCCAAGCAACGCGGGCACAGGGAACCGCGCGTGATGGGATGCTCGGGGTCGCCCTCGATCTTCTGGATGACGCCGTCCTTCACATGAACGCGAAGGCCGCATCCGACGGGATGGCATCCCGGAGGAGACCACGCACACGTCCTGAAGATGGTTTCGTCGCCGTTTTGGGTCTTCCAAGGGGTCATGTTCTCAGATGGCCCTTGTTTCGGCGTGGCAGCCAGCACGTCACTGGCGACCTTGTTCATATCTATCATACCCTCTCCTTTCAACTCGTCCGTTTCTAACGTCTTGTACCTATTAATAGCCACCCTAGCTATTAACTTGTATACATTTTGTGATGAAGGCGCATTGCTGAGAAGATGGGCGTCATTTGCAGGGGGGCAAAGCAAAATTGACAGCCCGAACGAGCTGTCAATTTTCGTGAATCGGTTGGTTTGGGTGAGGCGCTGACTAGGCGTTTTCCGGAATCAGCATCGGGTAGGTGTCGATTGAATCGGCCTTGAAGGCTGAACGGACGCCCTGCGCGAGCTTCATGACCATGCTCGAGCTTTCAGCCGACAACCTATATAGAATGTAGAAGTGCCACTTCAGCTGAGGATCGGAAATCCGCACGACCGCCGTGCCCTCCGGCGGGTTATCGGCGAACTTGGCCGACACGATGCCGCTGATGCCGCCCCCGTGCCTTCGCACCAAGTGCACCATCGACCCTGTCGAGGCAATGACGTTTATATCGCTACGGTCATAGCCTAGCAAGTCGAGCTGAGCGAACAGCGGCTCGTACTGGAACGTCGGCTCGGACATGAGCAGCAGGCGCTGGTTCTTCAGGTCCGAAACGGAGACGAACTCCTTCTGCGCGAGGGGCGACGACTCGTCGGTGATGATGAAGGCGGGCGAATCCATGACCTCGTACGAGCTGCAGCTTTGGAATTCGCGTTCCATGCACGACACGATGGCGGCGTCAACCTTTCCGGAAAGGACCGAACGGTAGCAGCGCTCGCAGTCCATCTCGACGAAGCGCAGGCGACTGCCCCACTCGACGAAGTACTCGTCGACGCCGAAGGGAATGCCCGCGAACAGGTTGTTGCTGATGGCGAGGCTGAGAGTGCGGACTTGGTCGTCCATGTCGACGAACATGAAGCGCAGGCTGTCGACCGCCGCCACGATGCCGTCGACACGACGGGCCACGATCTTGCCAGCAGGCGTCAGCACGACGCCGTTGCCCTTGCGCTCGAACAGCGACACGCCGAGTTCCGCTTCCAGCGCCTTCACCGAATGAGCGATGTTCTGACGACTGGTGAAGCACTCCGTCGCCGCGCGGGCATAGCTGGAATGGCGTGCAGCTGCCTGCATATGACGTAGCTGTTGAATTTCCACCTGCGTCCTTCCATGAATTAGTTCTGACCGAGATGATTATACAATTTTCCGTGCGTCAAATTTCGTTTTACAAATTATTTTCTCTCAACGGCACCTTTGATAGTTACCCTCTGCTAACATTGTTAGCCATGGTTGATTTAGTTGAACAGCATTCATGCGCCGTCATTGACGGCGCGCAGTACACGTACCGCATCGACGCGCAGGGCTCAGCGTGCATAGAACACTGCAAGGCGACCTGCTCGTGTTTGCGCATCCCTGACACGATTGGCGGATGCCCTGTCACTGCCATTGGCGATTCCGCATTTGCGAAGCTGTCCTGCATCGAAGACGTCGTATGCCCCTGCATGCTGCGCCATATCGGGCGCCATGCGTTCGAGGGCTGCTTGCGTTTGCGCTCAATCGAGCTGAACGAAGGGCTGCTTTCTGTCGGGGAAGGCGCGTTTTTCCTCTGCACAGCCCTAGGCTGTTTGAACGTTCCCGCATCGGTCGAGTCTTTTGGCCCCAGGCCCCTGGGATCGGCCTCGTCGATGCCGTTCAGGAAACGATCGTCGTTCGACGTGCGCTTCGCCCCCGACGGCGACCACCTGTTCTTCGACGAGTTCGGCGTCCTGTACGAGCGCCGCGATGACGGCCTCGTGCTCGTCGACGGCTACCGGTTCGAAGGGGACGTGCTGCGATGCGATGAGCGCACGGTCGAAATCGGCGCTCGGGCACTTTCGGGCATGGCGAACCTTTGCAGCGTCGTAACTCCTGAAGGGCTAAAGCGCATCGGCGACGGGGCGTTCCGGGGAAGCACGAACCTCGCACGCGTGAACCTTCCTTCGACGCTCGAGTCGATTGGCGAAGCAGCGTTTTCGTGCACGGCGCTAGAGGAGCTTGCTTTACCCGCACGGTGCGAGCACATCGATGATTCCGCGTTTGCGTTGGGGCCGATTTCCGCAGACGGAAGCGTGCGCCCGTTCCGTTCCACGCTTCGAAGCGTGAGCGTCGAAGCTGGCAACAAGACGTTTTGCATGCATGGGGGCACGCTCTGCAAGCAGCGTGCGAACGGCGAATTGGAAGCGATGCTTGCCCCATGCGATTGCACGTACATTGAAATTTGCCCCGATATCAACCTCATCCACGATACAGCGTTTGCCGGCACGACCTCGATTGAAACGCTTCGCATTTGCGATGGCGTGAAATTCGAATCAGCGCATGGGCTCGTTTCGTCATGCGCAATCGGGTCAGTCGAAATCGCAATCGATGGCGATATGGCCCGTATCTTGACCCTCGACATGCCGCTCCAGGACGGCGGGCGACTGGCGGTAGCTTCGGGCATGGCGCACGATACCTTCAATTCCCACGAGTTCGTCAGGGCATATGACAAATCGATTTCGAAGCTCGACGACCCATTCGAACAGGCATGTATCATCGTGAAACGGCTCGCCTCCCCCGCCCTCCTGGAAAAGCAGAACGAGGAGCGGTTCACCGCTTTCGTGAGCGCAAACTTTAACGCCTTCTGCCTATCCGTCGGCCAGAGGAACATGTTCGCGTATTTCGAGCTCATGGCCGATGCGGGCATACTCGACGAAGACGGCATTGCGCAAGCTGCCGACAGGCTGTCGGCAAGCGGGGATGCACAGGCCATGGGTTATCTTCTCGACATGAAGCAACGCCGGTTCGGCAAGGCCACCTGGGACGATTATGAGCTCTAGCGTCGATACGCTCCTCGACCAAGCCGACAAGCTGGCGCTCGACCTCATAGAAGATGCGCGCACATCGCTTGCCGTATCGGTGCGCTTCATGGACATCGCGCTTTGGCGCATGCCGTTGACGCGTTCCACGCTTCCGAATTCCTGCGCAACGGACGGCTACGCGTTTTATTACGACCCGGTACGTTCCATCGCACAGTACCGGGTGAACCCCGCTGAAACCGTTCGCGATTACCTGCACTCCATCCTGCATTGCGTGTTCCGGCACCCATTCGAACCTGCACGTGCCAACCTTGCTTTATGGGACCTCGCATGCGATATCGCGGTTGAATCATGCGCGATGGAATTAGCGGGCCTGCGCTACCCTTCCGCGCTTGACCAAGACCGTACGCGCCTGTTGAAGAGCCTCGTCGAGTACTGCCCCCGGCTTACCGCCGCCAAGTTGTACCGTGCTATGGCGGGCGCGCCTGATTTGGACGGCAACCTGCAAGACCCCGTCGTTCCAGAGCGCATCATTACAGCGGCCCTCACCCTGTTCACGCGCGATAGCCATGACGTCTGGACGCGAGAAGCCGAATCGCGTGAAGGCCATGCGAAGGTCGACACGGAGTCGACGATCACGTCATTCAAGAGCAAGAGCCACATGAAAGGCAAAGGCCCCGATGAAGACGAAGATGATGAGGACCGCGAAGGCGGCGCATACGTAGACGGCGACCCTGCGAAATCGCACGGCGGTCCCGCCATGGAAGCCGACATCACTGGCGGAGACCGCTTCACCACGGCCACGAGCCCCAATGACGGGCAAAGCGAGTTCCGCTCGATGGAAGACGTCGAGTTCTCGTCGAACTTCGAGGAGCTCGATTGGAAGGACATCAGCGCCCTCATATCAACCGAGCTCGACGGCTACGTCGGCAAGTTCGGCGCAGACCGCGGCACGTTCGCCGTGAACTTATCTGTCGCCAACCGCAAGACATGCGATTTCCGCACGTTCATGAAGCGCTTCTCGGCGCTTTCAGAAGAGATGAAGGTCTCGACCGAGGAATTCGACTACGTGTACTACACCTACGGGTTGTCGATGTACGAGAACATGCCGCTCGTCGAGCCGCTGGAATACGAGGAGACGCGCCGCGTGCGCGAGTTCGCCATCGCAATCGACACCTCGGCTTCCTGCGCCGGGGCTTTCGTGCAGCGCTTCGTCGAGAAAACGTACGACATCCTTAAGAGCACGGGCGCCTTCGGCCGCAAGATCAACGTGCACATCATCCAATGCGACAGCGACATCCGCAAGGACACTAAGATTACGGAGACGAGCGGCATCGACGGCACGTTCGCCGAATACCAAGGTCGCGGGTTTGGAGGCACCGACTTCCGACCCGTGTTCAAATACGTCGACGAGCTGGTTGCCGCGCGCGAATTCAAGAACCTGAAAGGACTCGTGTACTTGACCGACGGCCTCGGCGCCTTCCCCGAGGAGGAGCCGGACTACCAAACCGTCTTCGTGTTCGTCGACGAGCAAGCAGCCGAGCGCCCCGTTCCCCCTTGGGCAATGAAGGTGCTCATGACCGAGGATGAAATACTGGAACTGGAATGAGTAGCAGAATGAGTAGCAGGACGTTCCTGTGACTCATTTTTTGTAATTCGTCACGAGCTGGAAATAGCTCCTGAAAATGAGTCACAGGAACGTCCTGCTACTCATTCTGCTACTCATTCTGAACACCAAGAGAGGATCTACCATGAACATCGCCGAAGCAAAAGAGCAAATCGAGAACGCCGTCGACGAGTACCTGACCGTCGACGATGCGGGCGCCTACGTCATCCCCGTGCAGGCGCAGCGCCCCATCTTCCTGCTCGGCGCGCCCGGTATCGGGAAGACGGCCATCATGGCGCAAGTGGCCCAAGAGCTGGGAATCGGGCTCGTCTCGTATTCCATGACGCACCACACGCGGCAAAGCGCGCTCGGCCTGCCCTTCATCGTGCACCGCACATTCGGCGACGAGGAATTCGACGTGTCCGAATACACCATGAGCGAGATCATCTCCTCGATGTACGACTACATGGAGCGTACGGGCCATGACCGCGGCATCTTGTTCCTCGACGAGATCAACTGCGTGTCCGAGACGCTGTACCCCTCGATGCTGCAGTTCCTGCAGTTCAAGACGTTCGGGCGCCACCATGTTCCCCAGGGCTGGATCGTCGTGTGCGCGGGCAATCCGCCCGAGTACAACAAGTCCGTGTACGATTTCGACGTCGTGACCCTCGACCGCCTGCGCAAGCTCGACGTCGAGCCCGACCTCGATGCGTGGATGAGCTACGCCCGCGCAACGGGCGTGCATCCCGCTGTGACGAGTTACCTGCAGGCGCGTCCCAACCAGTTCTACTCGGTTTCGACTTCAACCACGGCATCGGGCAAATCCTTCGTCACCGCGCGCGGATGGGACGACCTGTCGCGCACCATTAAGATCTCGGAAGCCAAGGGTCGACCTGTCACAATGGAGCTTGTCAGCCAGTTCATCCAGGATGGGGAAATAGCCGAACGCTTCGCGCAGTACTACCTGCTTTTCTCGAAGTACCGTAGCGACTACCAGGTTGAAGACATCTTGTCGGGAAACGCCCCCGCCGAGGTCGCCACACGAGCTCAAGAGGCCCGCTTCGACGAACGATTGGCCCTCGTACGACTGATGCTCGACGCACTTGATGCGCGCTTCGAGCACGTGCTTGACACAGAACGCGTCATCGCCGTCGCCCGTGACGTCATTCGAAACCACAAGGCAGATCTCATCGCCGGCGCTTCCGTCGGCGAGACCATCAGCGCATGGACCGATGCGAAATCGGAGGATATCAAGTCGCGCCTCGCGAGCGAGGCCGCAACCGATGCCGCCGTGCGACCCGAGCGATTGGCTGTTTCGAAATTGCGCGAATACGAGCTCGAATGCCAGAAACAGCGCACGACTTCCGGCGCAGAAGCCTTCGAGGCGATCAGCGCATGTTACAAACAGGACATGGCAGCGTTCCGCGAAGACGCAGAGCAAGCAGGCAAGGCGCTCGACAACGCGTTCTCGTTCTTGGAAGAATGCTTCGGCGACGACCGCGAGATGACCGCGTTCGTGGCGGAACTGACTGCGCGGCCGAACCCGTCGGGGTTCATCGCGAAGTTCGGGAGCGACTCGTACTACGCCCACAATTCGAGCGTTTCCGGCAGCGGGAACCGCACGCAATTGCAAGAGCGCGTCGACAGCTTCGACCTTGCGGCCGCCGAAGCAGCACGTGCGGAAATCGAAGCGGAAGCTGCAAAGCTGGCGGCTTCGCTCGCCCACTGCGCTGCGTGCTCTGACTCATTTACGCGGCCTGCTCCGGATGCTGACGTCAGCCTATGCGGGCTTGCGCACGTTGATGGCCACGGCCGAGAACGTCACGTCTTCGTCGGTTTCGATCGCTTCCACGGTCTTGCTCGCGACAAAGCCCTGATTCGCATCCACCTCGAACTCGTCGACGACTTCGGGCTCGCCGAAACCGGCAGCCGCCAGCTTCTCGTGGAACTCACCGGCCGTGCGAGCAGCTTGAATGCTGTTGCCGATTGTGCGCGCTTTCTCGACAACCGATTCGTCGCGTTCGGCGCTTGCGAAGATCGTCTCGCATATGAGCAACCCACCCGGCTTCAGCACGCGGTAGAACTCGCGCAGGCACGCCTCCTCGTCGTATACGAGCGTCATGACGTTGTTTATGTACACGACGTCCACCGAGTTGTCGCCGATGCCGGCTTCGATGAGCTTTTCGGGATAGGCTACGTAGAATTCCATGTTCGACGATTTCAGGTGGTTCTTGCGCAAAGCCGCCTGCTCGCCGTCTTTGGCGTCGGCGATATAGCTGGCAGACCAGTCGGTTCCGATGACGCGGCCTTCAGCGCCCACCATCGAGGACATCTTGTACACGCCCTTGCCGCGACGACAGCACACGTTCAGCACGCGCATGCCCTTCAGTCCGGGTAGCGTCATGCGCGACATGCTGGCGAAACCGTACTCGAACTGCTTGCCGTGGTAATACTCAGCGAGCGCATTCTCTTTCAAAGCCGCACCGGACTTGGCGGCGTCTCCCGGGCGCCTGATTCCAGCCGATCCCGAAGCATCGACCCCGAGCGTCGCAGCAGCGTAGTTTTCAACGCGTTCGGCGATGGGAAGCGACGTGTCGAACGCAGGCTCCCATTCATTTGACGCGTTCTCGATTTCGGCAAGCTCCTTAACCCGGTCTGACAAGGTCTTGCGCGAGGCATCGACCTGCAGCTCGTCATTGTGCGCGTAATACTGCTCGTTGCCGTAATGGGCGATGAACCGCGTCGTGGATTCACGGGTCGAAAGCTCAGCCATGAACACGAGCATCTCGCGGCTGTTCCCGAAGCACGTCTCGATGAAGCGGAACGCCGAGGTCATGCTCGAATCTGCTTCGGCGACAAGCGGCTGGATAGCGTCGACTTGCTCGCGGTACGTCGCGTTCACGGTTTCGAACGCCGCAGGGCCCTCCTCGGTGCGAGCGAGGCCGCAGGCAGCGATGACGTCCTTCAACTTGCCGATGACGAGACGCTCTTTTCGCTGATACGCCTGCTTGGCGGTGCCGGCTGCAACTTTACGCGCGAGGGCCGCTTCCCTCGCCTGCATCGGAACGACGATGGCATCGTCAACCGTGCCCCCATCGAGCAGCTTCGGCTTCGCCTCGCGCAGCATGTCGCGAAGCTCGATGACGACGCCCTCCTGGTCGAGCGCGCGCGAGCACTGGGCCGAAAGCGCGTCGAGGATGAGGCCGAGCAAGGCAACACGCTCGTCGAACTCGGCGGCTTTGGCGCGGTCGGTGATTTCAGACGTCGCATCGCCTGCCAGGATGCGCCCGATTTGATAATCGGAACGGTACTTGTCGAAGAGGCTGTAGTACACCGAGAACCGGTCGGCGATGTCGTCATCGCGCAGGAACTGCACGAACAGCTCGCGGTCGCACTTCTTCCCGAGCCTCTCGTACAGCGTGATGACCTCGGCGAGATCCTCCCAACCACGTGCGGTGACGAAGCTCTTGCCGCCGCCGGGCTTCGATTCGACGTTGTAGAAGCAGTCGGGCTTCGCCTCGAGGAACGTCGTCACAGCCGGGTGTATTCCCTTTTCCGACGCATAGCGCTTCCAGGCGCCGTAATCGGGCTCGACGTCAATCTCGCGCAGGCGGTCAAGCGTGACGATATCGAACTCATGCACCGATTTGTTGTACTCGGGCGGGTTGCCCGCGCACACGATGATCCAATCCTCAGGCACCTTGTGGCGACCGAACGTCTTGAACTGCAGGAATTGCAGCATCGAGGGGTACAGCGTCTCGGACACGCAGTTGATCTCGTCGAGGAACAGGATGCCGCGGTCGAGCCCCGTGCGCTCCATGTAGTCATACACGGCGCTGACGATCTCGCTCATCGTGTATTCCGAGGCTTCGTATTCGAACCCGTCGTATTCGCGGTGCACGATGCGCGGCAAGCCGAGCGCGCTTTGGCGCGTGTGGTGCGTCATCGAATACGACACGACGCCGATTTGCAGTTCCTGGGCGATTTGCTCGATGATGGCCGTCTTGCCGATGCCGGGCGCGCCGACCAAGAACATCGGACGCTGCCTCGACGGGCTTATGACGTACATGCCCGCATCGTCTTTCTGAAGGTACGCCTCGACCGTGTCCTTGATCTGCTCTTTTGCTGTCGCGATGTTCATGTCGCTTCCTCTCCTAAAGACCGCTCTTGAAACGGTTGATTCCCTCTTCGTCGAGCACCACCTTCATGGCCCAAGGCGGAACGCTCGGCATCGTCGCCTCGCCGTTGTCCATGAACACGAAGGCGGCGTCGTAATCAGGCGCGGCATCGGGAAACTGTCCGAGGCCGTCTGTGAAGTACACGAGGCCCTTCATATCAGCTAGCTCGCCGCGTTTACGCAAGTCGTTTACGTAGGCGAACACGGGGCGGAAATCGGTGCCGCCCATGCCGCGCACGAAGAACCCGTCCATGAAGGCATCCACGTCACGCAAGTCGGTGATCTTGGTGTCGGCCTGCACTTTCGCGTCGCATTGGATGACGTGGATGTTCACGGAATGCGCGAAGTCCTCGGATTTCTTGATGATGGAAAACGTATGCTCGACGAACCGCTTCACAAGATCGCCGCTGCATGATTCCGACGTGTCGATGGCTATCACGAAATCGCGGATACGCTGCGTTTCCTTGTACTCCAACGGCTCGACGAGCGGCATATCGCCGTACAGGTCGAGCCCGTAGGTGTAGAAGATATAGTCGTATTCGTCGTCGTTGATTTTCATTTCCTCGGAAATCATGGTGAACCGCCGCAGGAATTCCTCGTAGTCGTAGTGTTTGCGATTGGCGACGGCCAAGCTTGCGATGAGCGCGCCTGCTTCATCGCCCCATTCCCGCGAGAACGTCTCGAGGTTCATCTCAATTTGCTTGGCGATTTCCTCCCAGTCGCGCTCTTCCTCGGACTTCTCGTCTTTCAGCTCCTCATCCGTATCGTCTTCGGATGCAGACCCGTGCCAATCGCCTTCAAGGTTGTCTTCGGCATCGGAATCCTCGGAGGTGTCGTTCGCTTCAGAGGAATCCCCCTGACCCTCTTCATCGTCATTGTCCTGCGACTCTGACGCTTCGGGGTGTTCGACCTGATCTTTGTTTTCGGCTTCGCTCGTCTCGCCTTCGGAAAGCATTTCGCGCGTTTCGCTTTCGGGTGCTTCCCCATCGGCGTTGTCGTCTTGCTGCGCGAGCTCTTCGACATCCCCCGGCATCTCCTCGGGGTCGCTTTTCGCATACGAAGGCCATGCCTCGTGGTTGTCGCGCTCGAATAGGGATTGCAGCTCGATCATGCGGCTCGTGGACATGTCGCGGTACGTCTTGCCTTCGGGCGCTGTGAGCGCGCGCTCGAACAGCGTGTATAACTTGCCAGGCGTCAGCTGGCCGCACATCAGGCGAAGCTCGCCGAGCGCCTCTTTGCGGGCGTTGTCGTCTTCGCTGGGAAAGCGCCCCGCGCACATTTCCATGGCAACGCTCTCGGCGATGATGTCGCATGCAAGCCACCACGCTTCATGGCGTGGATGGTTCTCATCGAACGGGTGGCGGAAGATGCAGTGCAGAACCAAATGCAGGTAATCGCGCACCGCTTCGTCGAACCCCTGTTCGAAGCGTGCAAGGGCGAAATAGGGCTCGTAGTACACCTGCTTGCCGTCGGTCGCAAGCCAATAGCGCCCTTGTACGTGCACGGCTTCCGCCTGCATGCGCCAGAGTGCCAAATCGAGGAACCGGAACTTCAGCATCAGCTGAACACGGCACTCGTCCACGATGTCGAAGGCGACCTTCGCCGCCCTCTCCCACCTGGCCTGTTTCTCATCAACTATTTCCGACATGAAACAATTATCGCACAGGCATTGACGGGATGAGTCGCAGGACGTTCCTGCTACTCATTTTCCTGAAAATGAGTAGCAGGAACGTCCTGCGACTCATCCGCGCTACAAGTCGAAATCAAATGTTCGTTGGTTGAATCGACGGCGCTTAACCTCGAGAAGGTACGCAGTCATGGCAGCGTCCTGCAACCTTCCGACGGCGCTGATCACCTGCTCGAGATTGCTTTCGTTCAAGAACCCGAATTCAAGGAGCGCATCCATGAGCTCGCGGTCGTCATGGCGCGCGACGTCCACGCAGATTTCCTCGAGATGCCATTGGAAGAGCCTCTCGAAGTTCTTTCGGTTCACGTTCGTGAGCAGAATGGGCTCTCGCAATCGCTCTACGACGCGCGACACCTGCTCGTAGATGCTGATGCTGTCGCGGTTGTTGCCCTGATAGTCATGGGAGTTGGCAAGGCAGTTGTCATACTGGGCCATGATGTCGGGAACGTTCACCCATGTTGAGCCACCAAGCGCAAGCGAAATGCTATGAACCGACCGATCGGTGTTCGGGAATCGGAAGTCGAACGACGAGCAGCCTTCGATCGGCTTAGCAACGTCAACATGAATCAGTTCGATATAGCTCCAGACGCCGAGCCCCGACGTTCCGACGATTCGTATTGACGATGGAAGATGCAGCGTCCGTATGCCACGCACGTTGCTGAACGCGAAGGGCGCAATGCTCGTCACGGTATCTGGAATCTCCACATCCGGACGTTCGCCTGTGTACACGATGATGCGATTGCCCGAATCAGTCCGTTCGATCAGCATGCCAGCATCGACGAAAAACCTGTCGTTTTCAGGGCTTACTTCAACGCTCTTAAGCGAGGGCGGATCTGAGAGCCTATGAGCGCCCGCTGTGACGAGAGCGTTTTCGCCAAGCGATCCCAAAGCAGCGGGAATGCGAATGGACTGCAAGTGCGTGTCGAAAAACGCTTCCTTGCCAATCACGCGAACGGAGTCGGGCAACTCCACGCGAACGAGGCTCGAACAGACACGGAACGCGCTTTCCCGCACTTCTTCAACGCCGTTCGGCAACGAAACCACCTGGATATTCGGCAGTAATGCGAATGCGCGCTCGTCGACATAGCGCGTGTCTCCGTGCGCTGAGAAGTGCGTTACATCGGGGTCTATGAGCTGTATCAGATGAAGGCCGTCGTCTTCCCTTCGGTACAGCCCTCCCGATTCGTCGAGAAACAACGTCTCACAACGCGGATCGATTGAAATAGTGGCATCGGGACCCGAGCGCACCACATTCGAATGCGCGACAACCGACGTGCCGATGCTTTGAATTGACGAGGGAATAAACAGGGATTTCAGCGAAGAGCCGTAGAACGCAGAATCATCGATGCGCACGAGCCCCTCGTTCAAAGTAACTTCTTCGATCGCCTTGCAGTTGAGGAACGCCTTCTCGCTAATGACGCGCACGTTGGTTGGAACCGTAACCCGATGTAAGCCGGACCCCGCATATGCGAACTTTCCGACAACCTCAAGGCTGCTGGGAAGCGTGATGCTACGAAGGCTCGCAATGTTGGCAAACGCCTTCTTGGCGATCTTGACGCATCCTTCCGCTACTTCGTAACGCTCAGTTGGCCTTCCGAGCGCTATGAGCACCGATCCATCAGCAGAGTACAGGGCGGTCCCGTCGGTCATTAAATATGGGTTATCCCCGTCCAGTTCCAGAATTTCAAGATGCGTTTTCTCAAACGCTCCCGGCACAATCGTCTTCACGTTCCTTCCGATGCGAAGACGTTTCAGATTCTCGTTATCGAATACCGCGGACGTAATGGTTTCCAGGAGCCCGGGCAGAACCAGCTCCTCAAGTGCATGGCAGCGTTGCAACCAGCTTACATTGAACTCGGAAACGTTTTCGGGAAGCACGACACGTCGTAAGTCCGGGCACTCGCGAAACGCGCATGACCTGATGAGCTCGATGGAGTCAGGGCAAATGATTTCCTCGACTTCTTCAAGGCGCGAGCATGCATCAGAGCCAATCGAATAAACGGGATAACCGTCGATTTCAGCCGGAACTTCCAGCACCGTTACGTTGGGAGTGCAACCGACAATGCGAATGACCCGATCGTCAATGACGACATACGTCCAGGCAGTTCCTTTTCCGTCTGTAAACGAACGCGGTTTCGATGTGCGCGCACGTTCAAGCTCGCGACGGCGTTCCTGCATCTCGCGCATGCGGGCGAGGATCTCTTCAGCCTGTTGAACTTGGCGCTTGCTTTCCTCGACGCCGTCAAACGCAGTCGGACCAAACCCGCCAAACCCAGCTGTTAGCTGGGCAATTGCAGAAACCCCATCACCTATTGCCATACAAGTCCTCGCGAAACTCGCTTATCTCATGTGAAGACATTCTAGTGCATAGTGGAATAGAAACCGGGTATTCGTTCCGCCTCAAGCAAAACGGAACGAATACCCGGTTTCTATTCCGCTATGAAGAAGGCCCGCGCTCAATGCTGAGCAACGGGCCTTTTGTCATGCTTTCTCCGGGCCTAATGCTTGCGCATACCCGCTGCGTCGAAATTACGCTTCTCGACGATTTCGTCGCCGAAGATGATGCAGTAACGCACGCCCTTCAAGGTGACGATGAGGTTGACCACCTTGTGGGCACCTGCCCCACCGTGATCGTAAAGCTGATACGTGAGCAGCTCACGCTCGATGAGCGCTTGAAGGTCTGCGTTGGCCTCCATGCGTTCGAGCAACATGTTCGTAGGTTCGCGGCCGAGTTCCTCTTGCCTCAGCGCGATGTTGTAAAGCAGGACTTCCTGCGCATCGGACAGGCGGCCAAGCTCTTCGACCTCGGCGCGAATCTCCTCTTCAGTTGCCATAAACCAATTCACCTTCCTAGTGGTTATACGTTACGAAGACATTATACCAAGTCTCGTATAAAAAACAGGGGCAGCCGAAGCCGCCCCTGAAAGACTTAGCGAAACGCAAATCCTACCAAGGAACCTCGCGGCCCTTGAAGTCCTTGACGTCGTCGCCGCGCCAACCGTCGCCTTCCTGGGCATACTCGTTGCCGGAACGCTTCGTGCTGGTGTAGCCAGACCAAGCGCGAGCCAGGAACTTGTCCTTGACCCAGAAGATGTTCTGCTTGGTCAGGTCGGCCTGCGTGAGCTCGAGCTCAGCCATGGCCTCATCCTTGGCCTTGCCGGCAGCAACGAGCTCGTTCAGCTTAGCAGCGATCTCGCTGTTGTCCAGAGCAAGAAGTTCTTCTTTGTTCATATAAGTGTCCCTCCTTTAGCTAGGTGTAGCCGCCGTTTGACGGCTACACCTAAGTCTATCACAACGTACTAGAGACGGAACAGAACGGTCGGACGGTCAAATTCCTGCATCTTGGCATACATTTCGTCAAGCGTGCCGTAATACATGGAAGCGGACTCCTCGACCTGGACAGCCAGCGGACGCTGACCGGCCTTGTCTCCACCAGCTCCCCAGTGCTCGGAGAAGATGGACGTCGGGCAAGGAATGTAGAACCATTCCCAAGCGTCGCCCGTGTCACCCTCGCCCTTGCGGAAGGGGCCGACTTCGACTTCCTTGATACCAAACTGCTCGAGCGGAAGACCCAGTTCCTCCTTGCAGGCAATCTCTGCAGCGTGATTGCCGGAGAAGTACGTGTAGTCAACGAGCAGGCCGTATTGAGTGTCTGCCATTAAGATCTTCCCCCTTCGATTAATCCTCGTTGAGGCTGCGGACGCGCTTCATGTTGCACATGACACCCTTGTAGGGAGCGCCGAAGCCAAGCTTGCCGATGTTCTGGTGCGGGACCAGGCTGTTGAAGTTGGACTTCCACACGCCGAACAGGTTGGGCTCTTCGCCGTCCTGCTCGGGGTACCACCAACCATGAGCGCAGTTGATGATGCCCGGCTTGATGACCGGCGTGATCTCAGCCTTGAAGCGAGCCTCGCCGAACATGTTGTAAACCTCGACCCAGTCGCCCTCGGTGACGCCATATTCCTTGGCGGTCTCGGGGTTGATCTGGACCCACGCCCACGGATCGATCTGGCGCAGCGAAGGCACCTGACGATGCTCGGAGTGGAAGGAGCTGTAACGACGAGAACCAGAAGTGGAGATCAGCGGGTACTTCTCGGCGTCCTGCGGACGGCTGACCTGCGAGTAGTTCGGCTCCTCGTAGTAAGGCAGCGGATCCTCGCCCCAGGATTCGTAAAGAATCGAGTAGGCTTCGATCTGGCCGGTGATGGTGTTGAAGCCAGGCTCGCCGTCGAAGCGGAGCAGGCCCTTCTCGTACTTCTTGTACTCGAAGCCATGGGCACCGGGCTGATACAGACCCTCTTCACGGAGGTCGTTGAAGTTCATGTCGAGCTCAGCCAGCTGGTCGCTGAAGAACTTGTCGACGGCCTTGTCGAGCTCGGTGCGGTCGATGGCAGCGCCATCCTTGTCGCCGGGCATCCACTCGGGATCGAGCCACGGCCACCAGTTCGGGGTCAGCTTGGAGCCGAACATGAGGCAGACCTCGATGTCGGACATGCACTCGCCGACCTGCAGGGCCTTGTTCATCGGGCCCATGAACACGGTGTTGCGGCCATAGTGGGTCAGGACGATGCCGTCATGCTCGGCCCAAGTGGCCATCGGCAGGAAGTAATCGCCCACGGCCATGGCCGTCGGGGTCATCCAGAGGTCCTGGATAACGCAGAACTCGATGGACTCCTTCAGGGCCTTGTGCCAACGCTTCGGCTGAGCCGAGCAGGTCGGGGCCAGGAAGTTGGAGGAGTTGAACCATGCGAAGCGGAGCTGATAAGGCTCATGCGTCTCCATGGTGTTCAGCGTCTCGTCGGGCTGGGTGGTAGCCATGCCGGTGGACAGGCCGGGCCACTGAGCAGCACCGATGCGCAGCTGCCAGATGTCGTCGGACATAGCGCCACGCTGCTCCATGCGCCACTTGCCGAGCAGAGCGGACGGAGGACCGAGGGTCAGGCCACCAGGGCTGTCGATCGAGCCGGCCAGGGCGGCCAGGAGGATCATAGCCTGGGACAGCTGAACGCCGTTCTTGTTCTGGTCGAACGCGAGGCCCCAAGCCCAGCCGATCGGGCGCTCGGTGCCGATGATGTGAGCGACCTTCTCGATGGTTTCGACGGCAACGCCGGTGATCTCGGAGACCTTCTCGACCGGATACTCAGCAGCGCGAGCCTTGAGGTCGTCGATGCCGAAGATCCAGTTCTCAGCCATCTCGTGATCGTACTCGTCGTTCTGGAACATGAGGTTCATGATGCCGAGAGCCATGGCAGCGTCGGTCTGCGGACGGACCTGGACGTTGATGTTGCCATCATGAGCGCCAACCCAGGTGACGCGCGGGTCGATGGAGATGATCTTCGTGCCGCGCTTCATCATGTCGACGAGGCAGTGGCCGAAGAAGCCGTCGCCGTTGGAGGGCAGCGGTTCCTTGCCCCAGACCACGACGTACTTGGACAGCGTGTAAGCCGGGTCGTCGTACGAGCCGGGCAGGTGGCCAGCATAGTCGAGCTCGGGGTAGCCAGCGCCCAGGACGTAGTCGGCGATGGAGCAACGCGGACCATAGCAGGACCAACCGGACTGCGTGTAGCAGCAGTTGGGCGACTGCAGGACGGAGAACGTCAGAGCGTAGTAGTAAATGCAAGCCTCACGGCCGGTGCCGCCGAAGCAGACGATGGACTCATGGCCATACGTCTCCCAGTAGTAGCGAACCTTGGCGGTGATGGTCTCGATGCACTCGTCCCAAGACGTGCGCTCCCACTTATCCTTACCACGATCCTCATAGGCGCGCTTCATCGGGTAGATGATGCGGTCAGGATGATGCGTGTACTCGCGAAGAGCGAGGTTCATGGCGTTGACGCGGCCCGTGGTGATGGGGTTGTTGTCGTCGCCCTCGATACGGACAAGCTTGCCATCCTTGGTGACAACCTTGACGCCGTATCCCACCGGGTGAGATCCCGGAGGAGACCAGGTGTTGCTGCGAGTGATAATGGTACCGTCGGGCATCTCGGTACGCCACTCCTTGGAATAAGCCATACTGTTACTCCTTTTCTCGTTCACCCTCGGAGATTCCGAGAACCTGTTCGGTTCGATTCGCCCTAGGGGAAGGCATCTCGTTCCTTGCAGTGAAGCGAATCGCCGTCATCCTTCTCACCTGATTGCACGCATCTCACCCTGCCAAATGGTTCTGTGGATTGCTTGCAACCGAGTGTTTTGGATCCGGGCTTTCCGCCTCTCTTCGTCTCCCTTACGAACACGCCTTGGACACTTTCTTTAGGCTTTGCACCTAAACGCAAGCGCCCAAAGTCGCTTGGAATCAGCATAACGGTACTAGGGGTTCAAAACCGCTTTCAAAAGTTATCTACTTTGAGAATAGAGGCAAATTGTTACCCAAGGGTATCTTTTGGTAAAGGAATGATTTCCGAATCGTCAAATGGTGATTTACAACTGATTCTCGGTTTGGTAAATGGCCTGCAAAAAGGCGGTTGGAGCATTATTCTCCAACCGCCTAAAGTGAGCCATATGTTCAATAACGTTTTACGTATTGTAATACAACATTTTACTTACTAGGCTTCTGCCACTCATCCTTGAAGTATGAATCGCGCTTAATACAGCGGCTCGCCGTAACCCATCGTGTCACGCTGCTCGGGCGGCACCCAACCCTCCGGGGGCTCCTCGACAGAGAGGATCTCGACCTCGAACGTCAGGTCATGCTCGGCGAGGGGATGATTCATGTCGAACGTGATGTCAGTTCCCGTGATGTCCTTGATCGTGACGGGGAACTTCTCGCCGTCTTCCCCCGTAAGGAACACGCGCATGCCGACTTCCACGTTCTTGAGCGGAACCTGCTCGACGGGAACGGTCTCGACAAGTTCTTCGAGATACTCGCCATAAGCATCGTACATGCCGACCGTGAACGTCTTCTTCTCGCCCTCTTCCATGGCGAGGATTTCCTTTTCGAAGCCGGGGATGGTGAGGTCCATGCCCGTTTGGAATTCCATCGGCTGTTCGGGTTTGGCGTAGCCGAACACCGTGCCATCTTCGAGCGTGCCCGTGTAGAGCAGCTTGACCGTCGATCCAAGTTTCATGAAACGGCTCCTTACATATATAGATGGATTCGTGCGAGCGAATACGTTACCACAAGAAATGAGTAGCAGGACGTTCCTCCTACTCATTGAAAAAAGTTCGCGGTGCCGGCCCCTAATCCGACACCGCGAACATTCGCGTTATATGTGCGAAACCTTACGCGCCAGGAGCCGCAGGCGGCTTCGGGGCACCAGGAGCACCGGGGGCCGCGGGAGCGCCAGGAGCGCCGGGGGCACCAGGAGCAGCCGGAGCGTCAGCACCAGGCAGCGGCTTCTCGCCGTTCAGGTACGGCGTAAAGTCCAACTTGCAGAACGGGCAGTTCTTCAGCTGAATGCCGGCCATCATCTGGATGGGCTTACCGCACTCAGGGCACTTCATGGGGCCGCCGCCACCACCATCAGCAGGTCTAAAGCACATAACTTCCTCCTTCTCGTTTAGCCCGATTAGGTTTTCCCAACCGAACTTTTACCGTTGCCATAATAACACCCTTTGCAAGATTTGCCATATGGCATTTTTGCATTATAGGCAATTTGCAACTATTTTTTTTGATGCATTCGGCAAATTGGCGTTATTTGCCCTATGTCTAATCAGGTTTGACCATTTATATATATTGACAATCTATTCAGAACAGACTGCTTTGCCGCTCGCCGAAAACAACTGTGATAGAATTGTGTACGTCTGTTCATATAACTGTTCCTGCCGCAGTTATTCTCATCCGCCGGTTTAGGGGATTAGCGGGCGAGAAAAAGACCAGATGTTGGAGCACCGATTCCCGATGGCGGCCTCATACGCAGCGGAGGCCAATAGCAGGGAACCATGATGCGGAAAGCCGTTTAGGGGACGGCGAAATACGGAGGCATCCGTAAGTCATGAATGCGCATGCGTCCGTGATTTGCCGCACATGAACACCTCCAAGGTTCCAAAAAGCTGCGATGCGGGCGTAGGTCCGCACAAACGAGAATCCTTTAAAGGAGGGATTGATGGATAACAAAGAGTGGACAATCTCCGAAGTTATCGACTCGTTCGGAATCAACGGTCACACCTGGCTGATGTTCGTCCTGCTGGGTCTGGCCAACATTTTCGACGGTTACGACTTCATGATCGTGAACTCCACGAACTCGTATCTGGCCGCTTCCTTCGGCCTGATCGACTACAGCACCATGACGGTCAACTCGGCCCAGATGGGCTCGCTGACCACGTGGGGCCTGCTGGGCATGGTGCTCGGCGGCGCCGTCGGCGGCGCTATGTCCGACCGCATCGGCCGTAAGAAGATGCTCATCATCGCTGTTATCTTCTATGGTCTGTTCACGCTGCCGCAGGCGTTCTCGAACAGCCTGGGCTTCTTCGCCGTTTGGCGTCTGATCGCCGGCTTCGGCGTCGGCTCCTGCATCCCCATCGTCACCACCTGCTTCTCTGAGACCATCCCGTCTCAGCACCGCGGCGTGTTCGTGACCTTCGGCATGGCCTTCATGGTCGCCGGCTGGGTGCTCGCTGGCCTCGTTTCCGCCCCGATCTGCACCAGCCCGACCTCCATCCTCGGCGACTTCACCGGCACGGAGATCCTGCTTGCCAACGGCAACACCTTCTATGAGAACTGGCGTCTGTGCTACCTGATCGGCGCCCTGCCGATCATCTACGGAATCGTGCTCATCTTCGCGATGCACGAGACCCCGCACTGGTATGCCAACTCCGGTCAGAAGGAGAAGGCCGTCGAGGCCCTCGCCCAGATCGAGAAGAAGCACCACAACGGCCAGGTCACCGACCGCGACCCGAACCTGCTGGTCGTCCCGCCGAAACCCGCGAACGTGGGTCCGAACGTCCTGTTCTCCAAGAAGTTCATCGTCGCCACCGCGGCCATCTGGACCTGCTACTTCGTGGGCCAGTTCTGCGTGTACGGCATGAACGCCTGGATCCCCACCTGGTTCCAGGCCATGGGCTACTCTGCTGCTGACTCCGTCAACCTGCAGACGTGGAACAACTTCGCAGCTATCCTTTCGAACGTCTCCGTTGGCTTCGTCTCCGACCGCATCGGCCGTAAGAAGAACCTGGCGGCGTCTTGGATCGCCTGCGTCATCGCCATCATCCTGTGCTCGGTGTTCGTCCAGTACGACCCGACCAACGCCAACTTCATCCTGTACGTCGTGCTGATGCTCCTGTTCGGCTTCTGCCTGAACTACGCCATCACCGCCGTCCAGCCGCTGATGCCCGAGAGCTACCCGACCGCCATCCGCAACACCGGCGTCGCCTGGTGCCAGGCGTTCGCCCGCTTCGGCGGTTCCGGCTCCTCCATCGTCCTCGGCGCCTTCGCGACCGCGTTCACCATGGAGAACCCGGCTCTGTCCAACCCCGACGCTGTCGCCGCTGCGGCTGCTGCGGGTAAGGAACTGGCTCAGACCATCCCGGCTTGGTCGACCGTCGTTCTGACGCTCATCATCCCGTTCGCGCTCGGCTTCATCTGCACGCTGCTCTTCGTCAAGGAGACCGGCGGCAAGACGATGGACCAGCTGGCCGCCGAGGCCTCTGGCGATACGGGTGATACGGGCACCACGCTGTTCGCCGTCATGATGGTCATCGTTGTCCTGCTGGCAGTGCTCTGCATCGTGCTGCCGCTGTGCCCGCCGGATATGTTCGGTGGCATGCCCTTCTCCAAGACGCCGATGGCTCTGCCGCTCATGGCTACTGGTATGCTGCTGCCGTTCCTGTTCTTCTTCATCTTCGCTGGCCCGCAAGCCATCAAGAACCGCAACGCCTAAGTCTTTAAGCGTTTGCAGCGGATAGAAGAATCCGGTTAGCAACATGGAGCCCCCGAGTAATCGGGGGCTCTTCCTTTAGCCCAATCGTGTCTGATGCCTTTGGGCGATAACCGTTTTGCTATACTTGTTGTAACGTTACGGGCGCGATGAATCGCGCCCCTACGAAACCTTCCGCACCCACATCATCTGAGGTAATTGCTATGGCCTATAAACTTTCGAAGAAGCAGCGCATTGCGTTGAAGCAAATCGACGAGCTTTCCAAAGAGCGCAAGCGCGAGAACATCCTGGCCATCGCCTCCATCGTCCTCATGGTCGTGCTCATCTTGCTGTACAACTACGGTACGTACTATTCGAATTGGATCGATCCCGACAACACGATCATCCGCGGCGCGCTGTATGCCATCGCAGTCGTCATAGCTGGTTTCTGCGGCATCATGTTCATGCGCGCGAATCAGAAGAAAGCCAAGATGGACAGCTTCCGCCAAGCCACGGGCATCTCACGCGAAGTGCTCGAGGCCTGGAATCGCGGCGACATCGAGTAATCAATGACCTCGGAGGAAACTGATTATTAGAAGGCGACTGGCACCTTCTAATAATCAGTTTCCTCCGAGGTCATTGATTACT
>JAFUCC010000105.1 GCA_017459925.1 Eggerthellaceae bacterium | reverse complement strand
TGCATCGCTTCCTTTTCCTGTAGAGTGTCCATGGTGGCCGTTGCCTTTCTCTCGAATCTTACATTCCGCAAAATGTGATTCTAGGCAATGGCCGCTTCCGTCTCAAAGCGGCCCGTGACACCAACGTTCGGCACGCGATCCGCAACATAAGACTTTTCGCGCAAAAATGGCTCTATTAGGTGAATTGAGAATGGTCAAAGTCGGTGATGCAGGAGCTGATGAACCTATTTCCCCGCATCACGGTAGCATCAACGTTTAATACAGTGCCGACAAAGTGATTGGATTCACCTAATAGTGCCATTTTTGCGCGAAAGCCTCGGAATTCCCTGACCCACGCCCCAAAACAATTGTCGAGTGAGGCAGGTGCCTGTTTCACCCACGCGCAAGGGCGGCGCCCTTCTCGTAGGCGGCTTGGCATTCCTGAGGGAAGACTTCCTCGTGGCGGCGCTGCTTGGCCTGCGGGTCGAAGATCGACCACTCCCAATCGAGTTTGGAGTAGTCCTTCACCTGAAGCGTGTTCCCAGAGACGAACACCTCGGTCGGGCCCACGAAACGGCTGAGCGTCTGGCGGTAGCCTTCAAGCAGGTGCACGTAACCAGTGTCGGGCGCGTTGCTCGTCATGACGAGCAAGACGGGCACAGGCCGCTCGTTGCAGCAAGGCTCCTCGGCGTTGTAGGTGATGTACTGGAACACAAGCCGCTCGTACAGCGCGCGGAACGACGCCGTGAGCTCGCCCAGGTAGTTGGGCGAGCCGATAATGAGGCCATCAGACGAGCGGATGGACTCGAGCACTGACGCCAAACCGTCCTTGCAGATGCAGCGCCCCTTGAACTTGTTCTTCTTGCAACCGAAGCACGAGATGCAACCGGTGTAGCGCTCGAGCTTGAACAGATCGAAGCGCTCGATCTCGGCGCCGGCGTCGGCTGCGCCACGCGCGGCCTCGGTAATGAGCGTGTCGGTGTTCCAGCCTTTCCTTGGGCCAGCGTTCACGACGACGATCTTTTTGGACATGGCATCCTCCGCCCTACACGAAGGGGTCTCCGCCAGAATGTGCCGGAGACCCCCTTTCACCTGTTGTCGTTATTAGACTATTCGGCAGCGCTCGTGCCCGTGCCGTTCAGCTTCTGCACGAGCCAGTTCTGCACGCCGATGAGCTCGATGAGCTCGAGGTCCTGATTGGTCTCTTGCAAGTCGGCATCCTCGTCGATAAGGTAGGCCTTCATGTCCTCGTAGGCCACGAAGTCCTCGGCGAAGGCGGGCATCATGGCCGTCACCTGGGCAATGCCCTCGATCGAAACCTTCTGCTCGCTCTTCAGGTACTCCACGATGTCGTCGTAGACCTTCACCTCGGGCCTTGCCTCGATCTTGATCTCGCCACCGAGGTCGAGGATGCGGTTGGCGAACTTCTCGACCCAGCCCATCTCCTCGTCAGCGTGCTCGGCGTACTTGTCGGCCAAGGCGGTAAGCCCCTTGGACCCGAACACCAGCCCCTGGATGCGGTGGCCGAAGCTCTGGTCGGAAAGACCCGTCACGATTGCCTGCAGCGCCTCAATTTCAGCTTGAACGTTTGCCATGTCAGATTCCTTTCTCTCGGAGGCCTGTTGTCTATGGTATTCGCCTATGCGGCGTTGAACCTATCTTTGGGCTTCTTGCAGCGCGGGCAGTGCCAGTCGTCGGGAAGGTCCTCGAAGGGAGTGCCAGGCGCGATGCCCTGAGATTCGTCGCCGACGGCGGGGTCGTATACGTAGCCGCACACGCTGCACACGTACTTGCCCGTGCGCGTCTTGAACGTGACCTCGCCCACAGGTATGGTCTCCGGCGGGTTAGCCAGGTCGATAACGCGCTTGGCTTCGAGGTTTTCGTAGCCTTGCGGAGTGTGAGTTCCCAAATAAACGGTGGGGTTGGCAGCCACGAATTCGCGCACGCGGTCGAGCGTTTCGCGGGCAGCTGGCAGGTCGTCGAAAACGACCGAGAGCTTGTTCTCGTAGAGCGCCTCATCCACGTAGGTGACGTCGGCCTCGAACATGTAGAAGAGCCCATCGTTCTCGGCTACAACGAGGCTATTGCCGTTGGTGTGCCCCTTCGCCCGTATGAAGTAGATGCCCTCGGCAATCTTTTGGCTCTCGGGGAAGTTGTGGTAGGGGCCGTCGGTGAAGCCCACTGGGACGAGGTTGTCGATGCCCTGCAGCTCTTCTGCCGACATCTCGTCCTCGTTAACGTAAATCTTCGCATTGGGGAACGACCGGAGCTCGCCGGAATGGTCGCCGTGCTTGTGCGTGAGCAGGATTTTCGTAACCTGCTCCGGCTTGTAACCGAGCGCAGCGAACGCGTCCATATAGCTCGCGACGTCCTCGCCCGTAAACAGCATGCTCGTCTCGTCGGGAACCTCCTCGGGCGTGCCCGCTGGAAGACCCGTATCGACGAGGATGACCTCGTCGCCGGTGTCGATGAGGTAATTCTGAAGGCTGCCCCGATACCTGATGCTCGCATCGAATGCATCGGGTCCCTCCTCGCCGCCGAACACGAAGGGCTGGCTGTAGAAGCCGCCGTCCCTGAACCTTACCGCCTTGATTTCCATGGCCGCTCCTCGTCTCTTGCGTTCCGACGCTCCTGCCTAACTTCCTAATTGTACGGAAACCCCTTGCCGTTATGTTCATACATTACTTTAAAATGTATGAATCATTTCGACTACAGGAGATACGCGATGGCCGAACCCAGAAACACCAAGCGAATGTTCGCCGACGAACTCGAAGCGATGATGGAGGAAACACCGCTCTCGAAAGTGCGCGTACGCGATTTGTGCGCACGCTGCGGGGTCGAGCGGTGCACCTTCTACTACCACTTCAAGGACAAATACGATCTGGTCGCGTGGATGCTCGACCAGGAGAGCCTGCGCGCCGCAGAAGGTGCTCGGCGTTTCACGCGCGCTCACTTCGCGGAAGGACTGCGCCTCATCTGGGAACGTCGGGCTTTCTACCGTCGCGCCTTCGAAGAGGGCTCGCAAAACTCGATCTACCGCCACCATCTTGAATACTGCATCCGAGAAAACGAGGCTCTGCTGAGGCGCCATCTGGGCGTCAAGGATCTCTCCCGCACAGCGGCCTTCGAGGCGCGCTTCTTTTCGCTCGGCACCGCGGGCAGCCTCGGCCCCTGGCTTGCCGGAGAAATCGTGGCGACTCCCGAACAGCTCACAGACAGTCTGTTCGATTGCATGCCGCCGACGCTGCGCAAAGCCTACGCAGCACAAGCCAAGCTAGAAGGCGACGCGCGGTAGTGTGGCTGGTTGAACACCCGTTGCACATTCGCTGCGTCGGTGAAATCTCGAACGTTATTGGCAATGAAACGCAAACCCGGTATCTGTTCCGCTCTGGAACGAATACCGGGTTTCGGTTGCAATGAAAATGCATCGGGGCGCTACCCCATCTGGCGGACAAGGTCGGTTTCACCATCCCAGTCTTTGCCGGCATCGATGACCATGTCGTGAATAAACCTGGCACCATCGTCGACTAGCTGCATCATCATGCCCAAGTCGTCGGTCATATCGATGACCATGAAGCCGATTTTCGACTCGTCGAGGCCCACTGATGCAGGGTCTATGCCCATAGCCTCGCATTTCGCCAAAGCGCCTGAAAGGTCGTTATAGCCAATGACCACGATTGGAATTCCCAGCGCCTCGCACGCCTCTTTTGCTTCCTCCAAGCTCTCCACGAACATGTGCAGGTGGTTGATGCCTGGCTTCTCCATGTCGTTGTAATCGGTGTACATGGAATCACCCGGTGTAAGCTGCTGAACCACTTCGACCGAATGACTGCCCCACGAGCCATAGTAGGCGCGCAACGAGAACGGCTCGTCAAGCTCACGGCCACGGTAAATCACCTTGCTGAACTTGTTCACTGTCGTGAAATACGGGCCCGAACCGAACAGCCGGTGATGCTCTTGCACGAACCGCTCGGCATCGGGCGAATAGAACCCAATCTGGTGCACGAAATCGCGCCCCTTGAAGTAGTCGGCATAGTCCTTAGTCATGACGCCCCCTATCGGTCGACTGGGAAGTACTCCAGCACCAGGCCGAGCTCGTCCTTGAAGTCGTAGTACTCGTAAGCCATGCCCGACCCGGCTGCGACGCCTGAGAGCAGCAGCTCCTTGCCGGTGGCGTTGACGTCGGCCATGTCGTCGAAATCGACACGCAGGTGGTGAATCCCCGCCTGGCCGCCGTTGCGCTTCAGGAACGCGGCGTAGTCCGACTTGTCGTCGAGCGGCTCGATGAGCTCGATCTCGATGTTCAGGTCGAAGTTGCTCGCGCACTTCGACGAGTACTCGCAGGGCCGCCCATACGCCACCATGTCCTCGAATTTGTCGGGCGTGTTGACGAACACCTCGCTCCACTCAGTCAGGCCAATCTTCTTGAACTCCTCGATGCTCCGCTCGATGTCGGGCGTGATGATGCCGATCTGGTTGATGTCTCCCATGATTCCCATGGTCTTTCCTTTCGCCGAAGGGTCTCGGACGTCGGCGCTAAACCAGCGCCTCGCCGGCATCGACGGCGATGATCTGCCCGGTAATAGCACGTCCCGCGCCCGAGGAGAGGAACAGCACCGTGTTCGCGCAGTCTTCGATCGTCGCCAAGCGCCTGAGCGGGGCTTTCTCCTTGGCAGGGTTGATGACCATGTCAGTCGTATCCCAGCCGGGCGGGTTGGTCATGTCGGTGTCGATGAGCCCGGGAGCGATGCCGTTCACGCGGATTCCATCAGGGCCCGCGAATTTCGCGAGCCACGGGACCATGCGCAGGAGGGCGCCCTTCGATGCCGTGTAGGGCAGGAAGCCATCGACCTTCAGAGCCGCCATCGAGAGCACGGGGATCACGCACGCATCACCGCTTTCGAGCAGGTAAGGCCATGCGTGCATGAGCGCGAAATAGACGCCGTTCAGGTTCACGCCGAGGACCGTCTCCCAATCCTCGACTTCGAACTCGACGCTTTCCATGAAATCGCCCGGCACGCCGGCGGAAAGCACCATGATGTCGATTCGCCCGAACTTGGCGACGCAGGCGTCGATGGCTGCCTTCACCTCATCTTCTACCGAGACATCGCAAACCGCGTAACCGGCCTCGCCGCCCGCCGCCTCTATGGCGGCGACCTGCTCTTGAAGCTGCTCCTCGCGGCGCGCGGTCAAAAACACCTTGGCGCCGTGCTCGGCGAGAACCTTGGCGGAGCCGCTGCCGATGCCGCGGCTGCTCGCGCCCGTTATGAACGCGACTTTCCCGGTGACGTCGAGAATGTCCTTAGTCATGTGAGTGTCCTTTCGATGCTTGGGAGGATTCAGGCTATGCATGCGCAAGCGACTGCCGAAGCCTGTCGCACCCGCATGAGCAGCCGTGCTCGTGCCTCGCATGCTCCTCGGCGACGGCCATGACCTCGCGGCCCAAGTCGTCGAGGAGGGTCAGCTCGTAACGGACGTCGCGACCCACCGCCTTCGGCCCCAGCACGCGAACCGCGGGCGTCTTCCACGCCGCCGTCTGGCCGACGCTCATGCCGGCGACGAACGACTCAGCATACGCCGAGAACTCCCCGGCGCCCATCGTGAACACGGCCTCGCCGCCCTCGCCGAGGCCGAGGTCAAGCTCCGTGCCGTCATCGATCTTTGCGGTCATGCGGACACGCACCCTGTGCCCGGAATTCACCATGTCCCTCCCCTTCCAACGGTTGAACGGATTCCGCCCCGACCGCATGGGCAGCCGGGGCGGAAGAAAAGGAGTCTAGGCCAATGCGATGTCGCCCAGGCCGATGTCCTCGGTCTTGGTCGAGACCTCGATCACCTTCGTGCGGCCGAGGCCCTCGATGGTGAGCGTCCAGTCGTCTTCCGGCAAGTTGCGCAGCCAGAAGTCGCCCATATCGTCGGTCATGGCCGTGAACGAGCCGCTCGGCCCGACGAGCGTGCACTTCGCGCCCTCGACGATTTCCTTCTCGTACGGGTCGTAGACGATGCCGGCCACGAACTTCTTCGGAAGCCCCTTGTACCATACGTGCGGCGCAGTGCCGAATTCGGGATGCAGCAGCTCGGCGCCCTCGAGGTCGAGCTCGCTCTCCTCGCCGTACTGGATGGCGCCCGTCGGGCAGTTGTCGAAGCAGCGGGGCACGCTGATCATCGGGTCCGCGCCGTCGAGCAGGTGCGCGCAGCCAGTGCACTTCTGCGGAATCTCGAGCTCCTCGTTCCAGAAGATGGCACCGTATGGGCAAGCGTCGACGATCTGCTTCTGACCCTTCGACTTCTCGGGGTCGATGATGGGCATGCCGTCGTCGCGGCGGTACATGGCACCGTCCTTCGCCGCCTTCATGCACGGCGCGTCGGTGCAGCGCTGGCAGGGCGTCGGGATGTACGTCACCTTCACATGCGGACGCTTGCCGCGCTCCTGCTGCTTGACGTTCATCCAGAACTGGCCGGTATCGGGCTGCTCGGCCGCATAGGGCAGCCAGCAGTTGCCGCAGTGCTCGTCCTTGCAGCCGATCTGGCAACCATGGCAGCCGGTGCAGACGTTCAAGTCAATGCAAAACGTTTTCATCGTCTATTCCCCCTCGACAACCCACGAGTCGTACGTGCGGCCGACCGCCGGGTCGTACGCGCGCTCGAACGCCTCCGGGTACTCGTTCTTCCAAGCATCCCATTCGCTATCCTCGACCTTCTGGACGTCGACCAGGTAACCGGTGACGACGAAGCCCCAGCAGTGCTTGGAGATGGGGCCTTCGGGCGACAGCAGGTTGGTCGCGCCGCCGCGGTCCAGGTGCGGGCCGATTGGGTCGGACCGCGAGCCCTTGTTCATGTAGGCCGATCCGGGGATGACGCGCTCGAAGATGCGGGCGCCGCCCAGGATGGTGCCGCGATCGTTGACGACCTTGACGATGTCGCCGTTCTCGATCCCGCGCGCGGCCGCGTCTTCCGGCGCCAGCCACATGGGCTCGTACAGGTAGCCGTCGGCGCCGCGAACCTTGCAGGTCTCGATCTCGCGCAGCCACGTGATGTCGTCGCCCTGAACGTGCACGCGCCAGCGGCCCGGGCAGGTGTTGAGGACCAGCGGGTACTTCTTGGCGCGCTCGCCCCACGGCGACTCGTCGTGCGTCCAGCCGTCATCTGCCGAACCGCCCTCGATCCACTCGGCCATCGGCGGGCGCTCCTTGTCGTCCGGGAAGTTCTCGGCGAGCGGCTCGGACCACCACTCCATCTTGCCGGTGGGCGTATCGAGCGGGTTGTTCTCGGGATCGTTGTAGAACTCGGCCTGGCCGCTGGGCATGTCGGCCCAGTCCTCGCGGAACTCGGGGATGTAGTAGCCCTTCTCCTTGAATTCCTCGAACGAAATCTCCTTGGAGACGGCAGACTGCTCGAACACGTAGGGCAGCCACTCCTCGACGGTCATGCCGCCGGTGAGCATCGTCACGACGTCCTCGTCGAATTCGGCGCCGATGCGCTGGGCGATCTCGTAGTCGCTCATCGACTCGCCCACCTTGGCCGAGGCGGCGTCTTGGATGGCGCAGCTCGTGACCGAGTCGCCCTGCGAGCAGCCCACGTCGTCCATTTCCTCGAGGCAAGTCGACACGGGAAGGATGAGGTCGGCGAACAGCGAGTCGTTTTCGATCCACTGGTGATTGGTGATGACGCATTCGAGCGACGGGTCGCGCATCGCGTCTTGGAACAGGAAGCCACCGTTCCAGCATCCCTGGTTGCACGGCTTCTCCGACCACACCATGTGCACCTTCGCGTCGAAGCCCTCTTCGGGCGAGGGGTACTCGTGCTTCTCGAACTGCTCGTCAGCCAGCGCGTAGATGATCTGCGGGCTGCCCCACCATTCTGCCTTGCCGTTCAGGATGGCGTGGTGAGCCATCGTGCGCGGAATCTCCTGCTCTTTGGGCACGAACTGCTGGGCGCGCTGGCCCATGATGGCCGGCTGCGGGTCGACTGCGCTGCCGAGGAACTTCGGCCAGGCGGTCTGCCAGCTCTGCAGGTGGATCTGGTGGATGCCGGGCTTGCCGAGGCCCTGCATGCAAAGCTTGTAAACCTCGGTGCGCGCGGGCTCGTGGCTGTAGGGCCCGCGAATGTGGCAACCGCAGTAGTGGCCGATCGACGTGGCCTTCTTGGCCCACTTGCGCGCGAGCGCCTTGATCGTCCACTCGGGGATGCCGGTCTTCTCGGAAGCCCATGCGGGGGTCTTGGCGACGCCGTCATGGCCTTTGCCGAGAACGTAATCGAACACCTTGTCGTAACCAACGACGTGGGTTTCCATGTAGTCCTTGTCGTACGTGCCCTCCTGCAGCCACACGTACATGATGGCGAAGTCGAGCGCCGCGTCGGTGTTCGGCAGGATGGGAATCCACTTCATCTCGTCATGGCAGACTGCCGTGTAGTTGCAGAACGGGTCGATGACGATGAACTCCTTGCCCTGGTCGAGCCAGAAACGCATGATGGTCGACCAGTACTGGCTCGCGTAGTTCTGCGTGGTCTCCCAGTCGCCGGACTGCAGCACGATCATGTCGGTGTTGTCCGAGACGTCCTTGATGATGTTGACCGACGGGGCCATCATGCCGAGGCCCATGTACAGGCCCGGGCCCCAGATGTGCTTCGAGCCCCAGTACCAGCCCTCGACGGAGTCGGGCGTGCGCACTTCGCGCGTGAAGTTCCCGACGGTCATGTCCATGAGGTTCGCGTGCCAACCGCCGCCGGAATGGACGTCCTTGGACTCCTTGTGACCGTCCTCGCCGATGCAGAAAATCGACGTCGGGCCGTACTTCTCAGATACGCGGCGCATTTCGCCGGCGATGATCTTGGCGGCCTCGTCCCAGCTGATGCGCTCGAACTTCGATTTGCCGCGGTTCTGCGGGTTGATCTTGTCGGGATCGCCGCCCGGCTCCCAGTCGACGCGCTTGAGCGGGTAGCGCACGCGGTTCTTGGAATAGACGCGCTTCTTGTACCCGAACGCGTAGTACGGCGGCGTCGTCTTCGCCGTGGGGCGCAGCGTAAGCCCGTGGGACTCGAACTCCCACAGGCGGGTCTTCAGCTCTTCTTCGGTGTATTTTTCGTCCCAGCGGAGCGGACGGATGCGGACGATCTTGCCGTTATCTGAGTCGATGTGGGCAAGCGAGCCGCCGGTTCCGCCGCACGAGATGCCGCGAACGATTGTCTTGTCGCTCATATGGTTCCCCTCTCGTGAAAAGGGCGCCGGGATATGGCGCCCCTATATCGATACCAGCGTTTAATGTCCGAGCGCGTTGATTTCCTCTTCGAGCTTCGCGATGGCCTCGTCGCCGATTTCGATCTGAGGGAACGAGCAGCACTTGCGCAGCGTCATTCCGTACGCGATCTTGATCGTGGGGGAATCGAGGTTGACATCGGGCCAGTAGCTCTGGATGATCGCCTTTGCCTCGGGGTCTTTCACAAGGTCCTTCAGCTTCGAATCGAACGAAAGTGCCATGGTCTCTCTCCTTTCACGGCCCCGTGCGGGGTGTTTGCGCCAGGTCCTCCGCCCGGCCTTCTCAAATGCTACGGGCGGAGAGCGCTCGGCAGAAACCCACGAACGGGCCGACTGCATCGGCACGAACGTACCCTGCTGGTAACGAAAGTACCCGCCACAGGCCCCGTGCGTGTGGAAGGCGTAAACTTGCAACCAGCTAGACAAGGAGGTCATCCCATGAACGAGCAGCAGCCGTGGCACAGCCGCGTGGACCAGATAGCCGGCTTCTTCGAGCAGATGCCCTGGCTCGACGAGCCGAAGAACCTGTACCAGGCCATAGCGGACCACCTCGTGGGATGCACAGGCTGCGACAGCGTCAACCTGCGCATGCTTTCCGTCGCGGGTGACGAGATGATTGGGTGCGCTTCGTCAGGCTCCGCCCAGACACTCGCAGTAGATGGCTTCACGTCGGTCTCCATGACGGTCGGCCGCATGCCGCGCCTCGAGAGGAGCGCGGAGCCAATCGTATATGACTTCGCCAACCCGGCCGAAGAGGACGTTGAGTCGGCCGAGGGGCTCGCCGGAGGCTACAGCCATGCGGTGACCGTGCCGCTACGGTTCGAGGGCGCCCTCGTCGGAGCTGTCGACTTCATCTACAAGGAAGGCCAGTTTGCGGGGGACGACGAAGTGGAGTGGCTCGCCGAGCTCTGCAGGATCGTGGGCTCTGTGATGGGCATGGTCGGTGTCTCGGACCGCATGACGGAGCTGCGCATCTCGGACGAGGCCCGGCGAATAGGCGTCGAGCTGCACGACAACCTGGCCCAACCCGTGAGCGTGATTTCGCTCGAGGCGGACAAGGCGCTCATGTCGTTGGAGGAAGGCGATTTCGACTCGCTTCGCCACGAGCTCGACCGTTTGCGTGAGGCTGGCCAGCAAGCCTGCAGCATGATCCGCCAGGAGGTGCTGACGCTGCAAGACTCGGCAGGCGAGACCGAGGACCTGGAAGAGAGCTTCGGCCGTTACCTTGAGAGGTTCAAGGCCCAATGGGGCATCCCCTGCACGTTCGAGCACCCGGAGGAGCCCGTGGTGGTGACCGCGAAGGTCGGCAACCAGGCCATTCGGATACTGCACGAGGCGCTCTCGAACGTGGTGCGCCACGCCAAGGCAAAAGCCGTCATCGTAGCGCTCGAGCGGGCAGACGGAACCCTCAGCATACGTATCGAGGACGACGGCTGCGGGTTCGACGCACGTTCCGTCCCCGAGGGGAAGATGGGCTTGAGGCTCATGCGGGAGCGCGCGGCGCGGCTGGGCGGGAAGCTCGTGATCGCGTCGGTCCCTGGCGAGGGGACATCCCTCGTCGCGGACATACCGATAGCGGCATAGCAACGTACCTGGAGGGGGGTGCGGATGAGATGGCGTCAGTGCTTCTAGTCGACGACCACGCCCTGTACAGGGAGGGGTTGCGGGAGCTATTCGCCAAATGGGAGGACTTCGAGGTCGCGGGCGAGGCGTCAGACGGCCTCGAAGCCGTGGCCAAATGCTCGGCAAACCCGCCCGATTTGGTCATCATGGACGTCAAGATGCCCGTCATGGACGGCATAGAGGCCTGCGGGGCGATACGGCGCGACCATCCGGAAACCATCGTCGTCATGCTTTCGCTCTATGCAGAGAGGGAGCGCGTGTTGTCCGCCATCACGGCCGGAGCTCAGGGGTACCTCCTCAAGAGCATGTACGCAAGGCAGCTGCACGACCGTCTCAGATCCGTGATGGCGGGCGGCGCTGCGCTATCCGAGGATGTGGCTGCCATCTGCCTTGACGCCATTCGCTCGAGCAGGTTTGCGATGCCGGTCATGGAAGAGGGGACGCGCAGGGCGCTCGGCCTCCTCACCGAACATGAAGAGGAGCTGCTGCGCCTGGTTGCCATTGGAGCATCAAACCGAGAAATCGGAGAACGCCTCTACATCGGGGAGAGCACCGTCAAGAAACAGCTGAGCGCCCTGATGGTGAAGCTCGGTTTGAAAAACCGCGTACAAGCTGCGACGTTTGCGTTGCGCGCCGGGCTTGCCGATTAGCGGGCGGAAGTTCGACTGCCGCGCCTTATCGCACCTGCGCTAGACCTAAGCTCTCGCGGGCTTCGCGCATCTGGGCAGCCTCGGCCTGGCTGAACTCGAACTCGGCTTCGCTCCAGTCCCACATGGCCTGCAGCAGGGGCTTGAAGCTCTCGCCCCGGCGGGTCAGGCGGTACTCGGTGGAAGGCGGCACTTCCTTGTGGTCGATGCGCTCGAGGAAGCCGTCGGCCACGAGTTCCTTCAGCTGGCGCGACAGCGTCGACTCCGATACGCCCCGCAAGCAGCGCCGCAGCTCGCCGAAGTGGCGCACGTCCTCGAGCGCCACGTAAAACAGGATCTCGATCTTCCACTTGCCGCCGATAACGCGCTGCAGCGATGATATCGCCGGGCACCAGCTGATCTTGCGCTCTCCGCCCATATCCTCCTCCATTAATGAACCAAAGAGGAGACTCCCGTTTGGTTCATGTAGATTGAAGTACTCCATTTTATGCAAGTACTTCGCATATTCCGCCGTTTACGCGATAGTAGCCCTCGAAAGCGAAGACGGCAAGGCCGCCCCTGATGAAAGGACGAACGGAAATGAAGGTCACCTACTGGTCGGATTACGCATGCCCCTACTGCTACATCGGCGAAACGAGGCTGAAGAACGCCATCGCCGCCACGGGGTTGGAAGGCGAAGTGGAAATCGAGATGAAAGCGTTCGAGCTGAACCCCGACGCGCCCTACGAGGTGGTCGGCCCCACGCTCGACCGCTTCGCCACGAAGTACGGCCTTTCCAAGGAAGCGGCCGCCGAGCGCATCGAGGGCATTAGCAAGATGGGCCGCGACGAGGGCATCGATTTCAACTACGCCACCACCCTGAACACCAACATGCTCGACGCGCACCGGCTGACGAAGCTCGCGCACGAACTTGGAAACACGCAGTTCGAGGAGCTGTGCTACGAGGCGTACTTCGTGAAGAACGAGGTCATGGCCGACCATGACGTGCTGCGTCGCCTGGCCGCCGAGGCGGACCTGCCGCAAGCAGACGTCGAGCGCGTGCTGGCAAGCGACGAGTACGAAACCGCAGTGCGCGCCGACGAGCGCGAGGCCTACGCAATGGGCGTGCACGCCGTGCCGTTCTTCGTGGTGAACAACAAGTACGCGATTTCGGGCTGCTACCCCACCGACGAAATGGCGCGCGTGCTGGAGAAGGCGCACGGCGAGGCGCTCGTCGAAGGCGCCGCCCAAGGTGCCACATGCGGCGCGGGCGGGTGCACGTTCTAATGGCGGCGCAGGTTTACCCGCTGCTCGCCCGCGGCGTGTTCGCCACCTACGGTTACTTCGTCATGGACAGCGAGACGCGCCACGGGTTCCTGATCGACCCCGGCGCGCAACCGCAGCTCTTCCTGCAGGCGATCCGCGAGAACGGCTGGACCATCGAGGCCGTCCTGCTCACCCATGGCCATTTCGACCACACGGGCGCCGTTAACGCGTTGCGCGACGAGCTCGGCACGCCCGTGATGGCGCACGAGCTGGCCGACCGCTACCTGCTCGACGCGCGGCTGAACCTTTCGGCCGAACACGGGCGTAACGTCACCGTGCCTGACACTGTGAAGTTCGCAGACGGCGACCGCATCGCGCTTTCCAGCGGCGATGTTGCGCTCGGCGTTTTGCACGTCCCCGGCCACACCGACGACTCGTGCGCGCTCTACTGCGAGCAGGCAGGCTTCGCGATCGTCGGCGACACGGTTTACGAGGGAGGCCCTGGCCTCACCGTGTTTCCCACGGGCGATGCGGCAAGGCTGCGAGAGAGCATTCAGTCCAAGCTTTTCGCCCTACCTGGCGACACCGTGCTGCTGTCGGGCCACTCGCGCCCCATGACGGTGGCACAACTGCGCCAGGCAGTCCGCTATAACGGCTAGCCGCAACAAAAGGAACCTTTCGGCAGCGCATCCAGTTCGTCGGATTCCGCAACCACGTCGATTATCGGGCAGCCCCTGGGCGGCACTCCTCGTGCTACAATCCATCCGCTGTGCCCGTCCGTCTACCCGACCGTGGAAGGTTCCCTTTGAAAGCCAAAGGCCCGATACTGCTGCTCATCACCGCCATGCTATGGGGCATGGCGTTCGTCGCGCAGACAACGGCGGCGGAAAACGTCGGGCCGTTCACGTTCAACGCCTCGCGCAACCTCATCGGCGCGCTGTTCCTGACCGGCGTGATTGCGTTTCGCAAGCGGACGGGGCAAGATACGCCGCCCGTCGACAGCGCCTCCTTGCCGGGAAAGCGCGACACCGCGAGCGAACAGGCCAAAACCGGGGGAACGTACACAAGGCGCACGCTGATCATCGCGGGCGTCATGTGCGGCGTTGCCCTCTGCGTTGCGTCGCTCTTGCAGCAGGCGGGCATCACGGCGTATCCGCCCGAGGCGGCTGCCTCGTCGCGCTCCGGGTTCGTCACGGCGACCTACATGGTGATGGTGGCCGTCATGATGATCGGGATGGGAAAACGGCCGCACGCTGTCGTGTTCGTGGCCGTCGTGATCGCGCTCGTCGGCATGTACTTGCTCTGCGTGCCCGACGGGCTCGGGAGCGTGTACCTGGGCGACTGGCTCGTATTGGCCTCGGCGTTCGGGTACGCGATACATATCCTGATAATCGACCGGTTCACGCAGGTGGATGGCGTGCGCCTCTCGCGCGTGCAGCTCGTGGTGTCGTGCGCGATCTCGCTGGTCGGCGCGCTCGTGTTCGAGCGTCCCGAGCCCGCCGCCATCCTCGCCGCGCTCGTGCCGATCCTGTACGCGGGCATCTGCTCCGACGGCATCGCCTACACGCTGCAGATCATCGCCCAGAAGACGACCGACGCGACCGTGGCCTCCATCATCATGAGCCTGGAATCGGTGTTCGCCGCGCTCGGCGGCTGGCTGATCCTCTCGGAGAGCCTGACGCCCGTGGAACTTGGCGGATGCGCCCTCGTCTTCGCCGCCGTGATCCTCTCGCAGGTTCCCGACTTCATCGAAGCGAAGCGCGGCAACAACAGCACTTCGGCATAGCAACGGGGCGAGCGCCGTAGCGCCCGCCCCGTTTCGCAATAGGTATGCTCTTCCCCGCTTACACGAAGAACTCGTCGAAATCCGGATCGGTCATGCAGTCCTTGATGCGCATGAACTGCGGGCGAGCGTAGGCGTCGGCTGCGATGGCCGGCGTCGTGTCTGCCAGCGGCTCGCCAGCGTGCTTGGCGCGCAGCTCGTCGAGGTCGCCCCACTCGATGGCGCGCATCGGGCAGGACGCCACGCAGGCGGGAAGCTCGCCGTACTTCTGCAGCTCTGCGCAGAAGTCGCATCCGCCCTGCGGCAGCGACACGTTGTACCAACGCGGCGCGAACCCCTCGCCCGTGCAGAACGAGCGCACGATGCGGTAGTTGGTCCCCACGGGAAGGTCGTGCGCGTCCTTGCAGGCGACCTGGCAGGTGTGGCAGCCGATGCAGCTTTCGGCATCGAAGTAGAATCCGTTAGCCATGATCTCTCTCCCCTCTCTATTCCGCAATCGGGATGATCTGCGGCATCTCGCAATCGGGCACAAGCTCGATGGGACCGTCATACTTCTCGTACTGGCACAGGTTCGTGTTCCAGCCGTTGAGGAACGGCGTGGTCGTGCAGTCCGACGACGTCAGCACGTTGTCGGCCCCGGACAGGTCGAGCCCGGTCTGCGAGTCGAAGCGCGCGCCGGCGCCATGCGGCACCATGATGACGCCCGGCATGACCGTGCGCGTGACGGCCGCAGAGCGCAGGAAGGCACCATTGTCGTTGAACACGCGGATGGTATCGCCGTTCTTGATTCCGCGCGCCTCGGCGTCGGACTTGTTGATGAACACGGGGTTGCGCAGCGCCTCGCGCAGCCAAGGCAGGTTGTCGCAGTCGGTGTGGGCGCGGCGCAGGTAGTGCAGGTGCGCGATCTGAATCGGATACGGTCCCTGAACCTTGTTGTCCCAATCGGTGAAGCTGTCCTTGTAAGAACGCGGAGCCTCGAGGTACTTGGGCAGGGGCGACACCTTCACGAAGCTCTTGAAGCCCTCGCCGCCGTTCGCGTAGCCGTTCACCATGTCGAACCAGTCGGATTTCGCCTGGCAGTAAATCTCGAACTTGCCGGATGCGGTGGTCTGCAGCGGGTTGGCCTCGGGGTCGTCGCGGAACTCCTTGTAGGAGATGACCGTGTACGCATCGCCCTCTTCACGCGGCTGGCGGTACACGCCGTCTTCCAGGAACTGGTCGAAGGGAATGACACCCTCCTGCGGGGCAAGCGGCATGCCGTACTTGGCAAGCGTCTCCTCGTCGATGGTGGCCACGGGAATGCCGCCCAAGCCGCCCAGCTGGATGTAGTCGTTCTCGAAGCCCGTCTCCTCGGCCGGGGCGTCGGGAACCACCGTGGGCGTGATGTTGGTCATGGCCAGCTGCGAGAACCACACGACCTCGTCGGGCATGGGGTTGATCTCGTCGTAGTTCAGGCCCAGCCTCTCGGCGATGCCAGCGGCGATCTCGCGGTCGGGGCGCGCCTCCCACATGGGTTCGACCACGTGGCGGCTCGCGAACGCGACTTCCTTGTCCTTGAAGCCGTAGTACACGTTGCCCGCGTCATGTTCCCAGCGCGTGGTGATGGGCAGCACGACGTCGGCGTACTGCGCGTCGAGCTTCATGTAGTAGGCCAGCGAGAACACGAAGTCGACCTTGCGGAACGCCTCGATGCCGCGGTTGATGTTGGCCTGGCTGGCCAGGAGGTTGTGGTTGTCCGACACGATGACGCGGATGTCGATGTCGCGTTCCTCGGCCGCATGGTTGACCTGGAACGGCAGGCTGCCGCCGGAGCAGACGTAGTGGCCCTCGATGATCTCGTCCCACATGCTGTCGGTGTTCAGCACGTCGGTGCACACGTTGCCGGCCGTGGAGAACCCGGCGGGCGCGCCCATCGGCAGCTCGTTCACGACCGTACCGCCGTTGTTGAAGGCGCCGTAATACTGGTCGTTGCAGAACGCGTTGCCCGGCTTGCCCCAGTGGCCGCCCATGAGCGCGACCGTGGTGAAGATCTGCGGGAAGTTCTCGGCGCCCTTATTGCGCGCCGGCGCGCCGTTGGAGTGGATGGAGACGTCGTTATGGCGGCCCATGATGTCGGCGTAGCGGTCGATGAGCTCGACGGGCGTGCCGCAGATCTCGCTTGCCCACTGCTGCGTTTTGGGGATGCCGTCGGACTTGCCCATGAGGTAGTCCATGAACGACTCGTCGGTGCGGGCGTCGGCGGGCATGTGGTCGCCGTCGAAGCCGAGCGTGTACTTGGAAAGCTCGTCCCAAGCCACGAGCGAGCCGTCGACGTCGCGCGTGATCATGGAATATGCCACGCCCAGCAAGAACGCCGTGTCGGTGCCGGGGCGCACGGGAATCCACTCGGCGTTGGTGAAGCCGGCGGTCGCAGAGTACTCGGGGCCAATGAAGACGAACTTCGCGCCGCGCTCCTTGGCGTGCTTGATGTAGACGCTCGGGTTGCCGAACGCGCACCAGGCGGCGTTGTGGCCGTACATGACGATGTATTCCGAATTCGCCAAGTCCATGCGGTCGTTGCCGCAGTTGTTCAGCAGGCCGAACAGAATCGTGTTCAGGCCGAACGTGCCGGTCGACTGCGTGCCCGTGGTGTCGCAGTAACCGCCGAACGCGCCGAGCACCTGGCCGATGTAGCCCTCCAGGTTGATCATGTTCATGTACAGGATGGAACGGTTGCCGAACTGGTCCTTCGCGCGCTTCAGCTCGCTTGCGACGAGGTCGAGCGCCTCGTCCCAGCTGATGCGCTCCCATTCATCGACGCCGCGCAACTGGCCGTTGCGGGCTTCGGGCGAGAAGCTCTTGCGCTTCATCGGGTACTTCACGCGGTCCTCGCCGAAGATCTGCTGACGCATGGCATGGCCCATCGGGCAGCTGCGCGCCTGCGGACGCTCCCACGTGTCCTCGTGGGTGTCGTCGGTCTTCATGCGGATGACCTTGCCGTCCTTCATCAGCACCTTGATGACGCAGCGGCCGCCGCAGTTGTGCCAACAGGGCACCGACTTCCATTCGGCTCCCTCGGGCGTTCTGGCTTCAGTTGACATGAAACCCCCTCTTCTCGATATCCTCGGGCCTTCCCTTTGGCCCTCAGTGCGAAAGGTAGAACGGCATTACTTCAACTGATAAAATATGGTCATTCGAGTATGAAATGGAGGAGCCAGGATGTTCGTCACGTCCGACCTCATGACATACGGGCTCAACTACGACAGGAGCGTCGCGCATGCGCTTCGCTCCGAGTGCGGGCTGAGCATCACCGAGTACCGCATGCTCGCCTTCCTGAGCGATCACGTCTCGGGCACGGGGCCATCGGCCCTTGCCAGAACGCTTTCAACGAGTCCTGCAACGGTGACGGTTTCAGCTAATGATCTGGCCAAACGAGGTCTAGTGGAAAGGGTTGGGCACAACGGACGTGAGCTGCGCATAACGAAGGCGGGAATCGACTTGGCCCTCGACGCCGACGTCGTGCTCGCCCAGACGCACGAGGAGTACTTCTCGGCACTCACGCCCCAGCAGAAGGCGGTCGTCGACACCGGTTCGATTATCACCAACAAGAACCTCGACGAGGGCAACAGGATGCGCCAAGGGCACTTCTTCTCGGCATTCGAAACCTTGCACGCCTTTTTACTAGTTGAAGATACGCTCACGAAATCTGCACACGCAGAGGGGTTGTCGGTCAACGGCTTCAGGATACTGTTCGAACTCGAGCAGCGCGGCGGCCAGGCGCGAATAGGGGCAATCGGCGAGCATCTCGTCCTCAGCTCCCCCACCATGACGTACGCGGTGGGAAAGCTCGAGGACGCTGGGCTCGTTACCCGAGGAGCCCAGCCTGGCGATCGCCGCTCTGCCTCGGTGTCGATAACGGATGCTGGAAGGGCGGTTTTCGCCCGGGCGCTCGAGCGCGTCGAGGCGGTTTACACGACCGATATCCGCGCATCGAGCGCAACCGAACGCGATTCCTACAAGGACGCCGCCGCCATCGTCGCCTCATCGCTGAGGAGGCGATTCACGTGAATCGCTCACCAGGAGGCACGCCCCACAGCGACCGTCTTGCCCTTTAATAGCCTGTCGGGCATCTGCGATAATGGCACCAGAGAGGGAAAGGACAGCAGCCATGAAGATTATCGCCGTCAACGGAGGCCCCCGCGCCAACCACAACACCGCCCAGCTTCTGGACAGCGCCATCGAAGGCGCGAGGTCCGAGGGCGCCGAAGTCGAGCGCTTCGATTTGTACAAGATGGACTACAAGGGCTGCCGCGGGTGCTTCGCGTGCAAGCGCAAGGGCGGCAAGTCGCTGCACAAGTGCGCCATCAAGGACGGCCTGACGCCGATCCTGGAGGCTGTCGCCGACGCGGATGCGCTCATCGTGGGCTCGCCCATCTACTTCTCCGACATCACGGGAGAGATCCGCTCGTTCCTGGAGAGGCTGCTCTTCCAGTACCTACCCTACGACACAGCGGTCGAGGACGGGACCTACTTCCCGCGCAAGCTCATGGTGGGCATGGTCTACACGATGGGCTATCCGCAAGACCCCATCAACGAGCGGCTGGCACCTATGGAGCGTTTCCTAGGGCTGATCTTCCGCACGCAGCCGAAATCGCTCAAGGTCCAGGGCTGCTACCCCTTCATGGACAGTTGGGAGAAGTACGAAGCAGCACCCCAAATGGCCGACATGCTCGCCAACCGAGAGCGTACGTGGGATGCCCAGCGCGACGCAGCGTTTAGCTTCGGCACCGAACTTGTGAAAGAGAGCTAGAAGTCCAGCTTCACAAGCGCGTCCAGCTTGGCCTCCATGACGCCAACCGGGCCGCCCGTCAGCAGGTCGTACAGCAAGCCCAGCACGAACGGCAGCGACGCGCAGCCCGCGCTTACCTGCGCGCGTTCGACTGACTTCGGGGCTTACCAGGCCTTTTACAAACTATTCCAAATTCAATGCAAGAAATATCGCGTTTCATGCAGCGATATCGGATCTATATGCATCGTATTTCCCCGTGTGCGGCGATTTGGATACACACGGAGCCCATATCGCTGAGCGAAAACGGAAAAGGTCAGCACAATGCAGCGATATCAGATCCATGCGTAGGTTGCACGCCTTGCGTTTGAGCCAAAAGCGCTTTGTCTATGTTCAAAGAGCGATTTCTCTCGATGCAATGAGTAAAGACAAGGTTATGAACCCCCTGAGCTTGTCTCGCCTATCGCATGAGATGACGGAAAGCCGCCGTCCCTATTCATCGCCTTTTCGGCAGCCCATTATAGCCACCGACAGCCCGTTTGCTGCTCTCAGCCGCGCAGCACATCGTCCACGACCGCATACCTGACTGCATTGAGATGTTTACTCACGCCTCACATGCCGGCCCCGCCGGTCTTCCCAAGCGCGGCCATGGTCGCCACCGCGCCGGCGCCCAGCGGGCGGGATGCGAAGGCGGCCATCTGCCCCGCGTCGACCGCGAGGGCCTCGTCCCCGAGCATTGCCACGATGCCGCCGAATATGAACGCCAGGTCGCGGCGCTGCGCGTCGTCGAGTTCGGCCTCGCCCACCCCCGCGCCCTCCAGCCACAGCGCCCGCAGCGAGGACGCCAGCATGCCGGTCAGCTCGGCTGACCCGCTCCGGGCGGCGAGGGCCACCCGCCCCATGCGCCGGGAGCGTGAGAGATCCGGCGCGGGCGGCGCCCCGGCCAGCAGGTCGGAGACCAGCGCGGCGTCGAGCTCGGCCTCCAGGGCATGGCGCGCCAGGTCGGCGACGCCGTCGAAGTGGTAGTATAGTGTGTTCGGGCTCGCGCCCGCGCGCCTCGCGAGCGCCACCACCTTGATGTCCGCGTAGGGCATCTCCGCGAGCATCGCCCAAAACGCCTCCGCCAGGCGCTCGACTGCCCCCGGCCCCGACCCCCTCGCCGGCCTCGCCATCCGTGCTACCTCCCGTAATAGTAAAAAGTCGCGGGTTCTTTCAGTTTTCTTGTAATAGGAACGCTTTTACTATTAAAGCGTAGCATAAGCCAGACCGAAGGAGGCCGGCATGAACATAGCGGACGCGTTCTGGTACGCTTGGCCCTGGGTGGGCCTCGGGATGGGAATCGTGATGCTCGTCCTGCTCTTCGCCACGGACCTGCTGCGCGGCGCGGGCTGCCCGCGCTGGCGAGACCCGTACTGGCTGGCGTGGGCGGCGATGCCCGCCTACCTCGTCCACCAGTTCGAGGAGTACGCGCTCAACGTCGTGGACGGCAACTACGTCATCATCGAGCAGGTCTTCGCCAACGCGGGCGGCATCCTCGACCTCTCGGCCCTGCCCATGCTGCACTTCCCGCTCGTGAACATCGCGCTCGTGTGGTTCGGCGTGCCGCTGGCGGCCTGGCTGGGCCGCAGGATCGGCAACCCCGTCGTGGCGCTCAGCCCCTACGGCTTCATCCTCGTCAACGGCCTCATGCACGTCGCCATGACCGCCGTGCGCGGCGTTCCCGTGGCCCTCAACCCCGGCTTCTTCATGGGCTCGTTCGTGTTCGTGCCGCTCGCCGTGCTCGTCATCGTCGTGTGCGCACGTGGCGACTTCATGCGCGGCGGCGGCATCGCGGCGTTCCTGGTGGCGGGGGCCATCGCGCACGGGCTGCTCGGCGCGGGCTACGCCATGGCGGCCGTCGGCGGACCTACAGGCGTGGTCGTGCTCGACGTGTTCGCAGGCCTCTCGCCGGCCATCCTCGCCTGGGCCTTCTGCAGGCTATTCAAGGTGCACTGCGGCGATGCGGTGCGACCGCAGGCAAGTTAGGGGAACATCCCGCGAGACAGAAGCTGCTCGACTACAGCCTGGAGATATTCTGTGCGTACGCTATCCTGCTTGCGCTATACGCGGGCCACGACCTTAATCTCGACTTTGGCGCCTTTCGGCAGCGCCACAACCTGGAAGGCCGCGCGGGCGGGATACGGGGCGCTGAAGAACTCGGCGTAGACCTCGTTCATGTCGGCGAACTCGGCGATGTCGGTGAGCAGGACGGTGGTCTCGACGACGTCGGACATGCCCGCCCCGGCCTCCTCCAGAATCGCCTTCACGTTCAGGAGGCTCTGGCGCGTCTGGGACCTGATGTCGTCGCCCGCGAACTCCCCGGTCGCCGGGTCGATGGGCAGCTGTCCCGAGACGTTGATGGAAACGCCTTCCGCCTTGATCGCCTGGCTGTAAGGGCCGATTGCCGCTGGGGCGTTGGAAGTTGCGATTGCCCGGTTGTTCATGATCTCCCCTTCCGGATCGAAACCAAGGGTTTCGGCCAATCCTACCGTTTCCCGACCTTACTGGGAAGCAGAAACGGTATTGCAAAAAGCGAACCAAAAGGGACAGTCCCTACTCATCGCCTTTTCGGTACACACACGAAGGCCATATCGCTGCATCATGTCGGCGATTGTATGCTCAACCAAGATTGACATGCCCCAGGCTGTCCGGTGGAAAGTTTACGTCAGGCGTGGCTGCTCCATCTTGGGGCATGTCAACGATGGTTGAACATAGAGCGGCACGGAACTTCATTTTTACGCCGCGGACGGGCACGGAACCCGCGATTTCTGCCATTCGCTGGCGGAAATAGCGCCTTCCGTACCCGCTCTTTTACCGTTGGCATCCTATGACCTGGGTAAACGCAATCGAGATTGCATCCAACGGCGCGATTTGGGGCACGGAACCCGTGATTTCTGTCACCTGCCGGTAGAGCCTATGTTCAACCAAGATTGACAGAGGGAAAAGGCTGCAATCGCGGGTTTTGCTGTCTAGAGACGAACCAATAGGGAGTCTCCCTTTTGGTTCATAGCGTCACCACCAGCTCGTCCAGCGGCCGGTACACGTCATGCCAGGGGCGGTAGGGGCCGCCGTCCGGGTGCGCGTAGCCTACGGGCAGCATGCAGCGCGGCACGATATAGTGCGGCAGGCTGAACGCCCGCTGCACGTCGGCAACCGAGAACAGGCGGACCCAGCACGAGCCCAGGCCGAGCTCCCAAGCCTCGAGCATCATGTGCGTGCACACGATCGACGCGTCCATCTCGCCGGTCGAGTAATTGCGCTCGGTCTGGCTCTTCCACGCGCGGCGCTCGTCGGAGCACACGAGGAACACGACTGGCGCGTCGAACGTGCAGCGGCACACGCGCGCCGCCTTCGCCCGGGCCTCGTCGCTTTGCAGGACGTACACCCTAAACGGCTGATAGTTCACCGCTGTCGGCGCCAGGCGCGCGGCCTCCAGTATCAGGTCGACCTTCTCCTGCTCGACGGGCTCGTCGAGGTACTTGCGCACCGAGTACCGCTCCTTGGCCAGTTCCATGAATCCCATCGCGTGCTCCTTGGCTTTCGGGGGTTTACTTCTCCGTGTACACCTTGGCGGCGATCTTCCAGCCGTCCTCGGTCTTCTTCAGCACGTGGAAGTCGACGTAGTCGGCACCGTGGAAGCCTTCCATGGTCACGCGCACGGCTGCGATGTCGCCCACGATGTCGAGCACGTCGATCTGGGTTTTTGAGTCGCTCGGCCCCAGCTGGTCCACGAGGTCGAACAGCGTCTGGATGGGGGCGCCGTTGATGGTCGCGCCCTCCATGAAGGCCGGCTTCTGCGCGTCGCCGCTGACGTTTCCGCCCTCGGCGTAGATCTTCACGCACTCGATTACTTCCTGGTAGTCCTTGATGGATGCGTTGGCCATTGCGAGCCCCTTTCGTCCGGTTTCCTTGGCGGGCGCTTCCCGCAGTCCGAATCTTGGGCTAGAATATGCCATGACGCAAGAACGCACTATTTTGTCCCATACTATCCCGAAGTATAGCTAGGAGGCCGGACGCATGGACGTCGAGAAGATCGCAGGATACAGCTGCCCCATCGAGGCGTTCATGGGCGTGCTCGGCGGCAAGTACAAGGCCATCATCGCCTACGAGCTCATAGGCCGCACGCTGCGCTACTCCGAGATAGCGCGCCTGGTTCCCGCTGCCACGCCGCGCATGCTCTCGCGGCAGCTCAAGGAGCTCGAGGCCGACGGCATCGTGCACCGCGAGATGTACCCCGTGGTGCCGCCCAAGACCGAGTACTCGCTCACCGAATTGGGCCAGACGCTCGTCCCGCTCATCAAGGGCATGTGCGACTGGGGCTACGCCTACTTCGACTTGGCCGGCGTGCCCGCTCCCTGCGAGGGCGTGAACCCCTTCGCCGAAGGATAGGCTGCTGGCAATAAACGCAAACCCGGGCGGATTCTAGCGGTCATTGCATCACGAAGGGAAGAGCGGCGCCGAGCTCACGCTGCTCGCTGTCGAGGAGACCGTCGGGCTGCAGCGTCCCATTGCGATCCGCTTCCGGCAAGACCGCAGCAAGGAATACTGGGTCGGCTGGGCGCTGGCGCACTACCAATGGGAAACGGGGCTCAGCCAAGAGGAGCTCGCGGCTATCTCGGGCGTGTCCGTCCGCACCATCCAGGAATACGAGCAGCGCCGCAAGGACATCAACAAGGCCCAGTTGCAGACGGCCATGGCGCTCGCCCAGGCACTCAACTGCGATGCCGAAGCCCTTCTCGAGCGCGTTGCATAGGCAATGCGCCGGTTAATGCGAAGAGCACATCGCCATCAAAACCTGAGAGAAAGCGATCGCCTACCGGGCTTCGGCGCCGGCGCCCGGGAAACCGTCGACGGCCAGATCGAGGCGAGTCTCCTTCAGGAAGTACTCGTGCATGCTCTCGCGCATCGGCATGGTCTGGCGCACGCGTATGGCGCCCGCGGGGCACGCCGGCTTGCAGTAGCCGCAGCCGAAGCAGATCTCCTGGTTCACCACGACCTTGCCATCGGACGCGCGCACCTGCAGGGCGTCCTGCGGGCAGGTCGTTTCCATGCATTTGTAGCAGCCGATGCATTTCTCGTGGTCGACCGTCGCCGTGAAGCCCGAGGGCGTGAAACGGTCGCGGATATCGCGCGTGGTCGTCTTGCACAGGTTGAGCGCCGTGCAGCAGCATGGGCAGCAGAAGCAGATCTCGACCATGTCGGACATCTGGTCGTTGCGCAGGCCCCAGACGAGCTGCTCGACTTCGATCCACAGCGACATGCATGCGAGCCCGAGCTCGGCGGCGCGCTCGACGCGGGCGTACGCCTCCTCTTTCGTGAACTCGCGCGCGATGCGGTGCTCCGTCACCACGCGGCCACTCTTCCCGAGGAACAGGCACGCGAGGTCATCGGGGTAGTGCTCGCACTTGTTGGCCGTGCGGCACAGGCACCTGTTCATGCCCGCGATGTAGTCGGCCTTGTCGATCGCCGCCTTCACGAGGTCCATCGGCACGATGACGCGGCCCGCCTTGTCGGAGAGGTCGACGTTCAGGTTGTACACCGTGCCGCCCGAATGGCCCTGCTCAGGCGACGGCATCATCAGCACGTTGCGCAAGAGCTTGCCCGTCGGCTTCTCGGGGTTCTCGGTCCACCAGAGCTTCTGGCGCATCAGGTGGAAGGCCGCCGCGTACGCCCCGAAGTTCCAAGGGCGCGCCGAGAACTGCGGCCAGAACGCATCCTTTGCGCCGAGACCGTGAGGGTGGTTCTGGAACACGGGCTTCGATGCATTCTCCTTGCGAGCCAGGCGCTCTTCGTCGAGGAAGAGCACTTCGCCGCGTTCGTCGACGTTCGCGTACTCGCTCGGCAGGCCGTTCACGACCTCGCCGTCCTTGCCGATCATGATGTCGTTCATGACGCCCCAATCTCAGTAGTTACGTATTGAGAGCCGCTCGGTCAAAGAAACCAGTGATATTTGCACAAAAACAGCTCTATTAGGTGAGTTGCCGCATCATTCGAAGGCTCGTTTCCATGCTGTCGTATTCGACACCTGGCATTTTTATGGAAATGCCACTTCATCGAAGGTGTCCACAGTATCTCAACTCACCTAATAGGCCGAGTTTTGCGCAAAACGAGTCGATTTCTTTGACCGGGCACTGTTACCTCTTAGTCGATGGTCTTGCCGAGGATCTTGTTGGCGGCGTAGACGCCCGAAACGGCGGCGGGTTCCATGCCCAGCCCGTTGGCGTCGCCGGCGATGACCAGGCCGGGTGCCGGGTTCTGCGGCGTGGCCTCGGTTGGGCCGGTGAACATTGCCTTGGGCCAGGCCTTGCTGCCGGCGATGGTGTACTCGTCGAAGTACTCGTCCATGCGGCCGTCCTTCTCGAAGTCGACCTCGGTGAAGATCTCGTATTCCTTCTCGCCGCGCTTGGCGATGAAGATGATGGGCGTCTCCTCGTCGAAGATGTGCACAGTGTGTTTGGCGTAGCGCGGCTTGATGACCGCGTCGTCGAGCAGGTAGGCGTAGAGCACGCAGTTCTTGCGCACGAAGATCTCCGGCACGCCCTCGACCGGCGCCAGCAGGTTGGCCGTCACGTCGATGGGCGTGGCCAGGACCAGGTTCTTCGCCGTCTTCACGACGCCCTGGTCGGTCGTGACCTTCCAACCCTCGCCTTCGCGCTCGACCTTGACGACCAGGTTGCCGAGCAGCACGTTACCCGAACCTTGCGACAGGCGCTCGGTCATGCCGTCGGCGTCGAAGTCGAAGCGCTTGAGCTCCATGACGAGCTTCATGGACGGCAGCTCCATCGTCAGCGGTTGCACGGTGTTCAGGTAGTCGAGCGCCATGAGCTTCTCGGGCGGCGTGCCCGTGCAGGCGTGCGCGAACATGCTGACCAGGTCCTCGCAGATGGGGCGCACGTTGATGCGGTCCATCCACTCGTCGGCCGTCTCGTGGAACAGCTGGTCGATGAAGCGGTTGTTCGCGAGCGCGCGGGAAACCTCCATCGTCTCGCAGTCCTTCTTGAAGCGCTCGTAGTTCGGCAGGAACTCGTTGCGCATCCACTTCATGTAGCGCCACAGGAACGAGAAGTGGCCGGCCGTCTTGCCCGAGATGGCGCCCCACTGCTTCTCGCCGCGGTTGCAGGCGGCGGCCGTGAGCGACGGCACGACGTCGACGGTCGGCTTCAGGATGTTGCGCTCCTTGGAGAGCATCGTGCGGTAGCTGCCAAAGTAGAACACGGCGCCGTAGTTCATGTGACGGCTCGTGTCGTTGAAGATGCGCCCGCCCATGTAGTCGGCGATGAGCAGGTAGTCGTGCCCGGCCTTCTGTAGGTCGAGCGCGCAGTTCATGCCCGCCGCCCCCGCGCCGACGATGATGGTCTCGTGATCGAACTCATGCATGGTGGTTTCCTTTCCGGTGTTTGCGTGCCTTGCCATTGCAGTTGCTTATTTCTTGCTGTCGGGGTAGGTCATGCGGCCTTCGGCCAGCTTCTTCATGACGTCCATGTAACGGCGGCCCATGACGATTGACGCAGTGCCTAGGATGAACACGACGAAGTACTTGTTGGCGCGGTGGAAGCGCTCGAAGGTGCAGTCGCAGCGCCAGATGAGGCGGCATTGGTCGCCCTCGTGCTGCGGGACCGGCACGACCTGCCAGTTCCAGGTCCAGCAGAAGCGGCGGAACCACAGCTTCAGCGCCGCCTCGCCGTTGGGGCCGCGGTCCTTGTAGCTCGGGTCGGTGGCGGTGTCGGAATGGCTCGCCCAGCCGTAGGGCGCCACGTCGGACACCTCGGTCACCCACTCGCCGATCGACCAGGGCGCCTGATGGAACCACTGGTAGTCGCCGGGCTTCAGGTTCTGCCATTCGGGGTGAATGTCGTAGTGGTTGTGGATGTCGAACGTGAACAGTCGCTCGAGCCAGTCGAAGCTGTACCAGCCGGCTTGCGTCTGGCCGGACTGCTTCACGTAGGCCCAAACCTTCTCGGCGGGCGCGTCGATGGTCACACCCGAATCGTAGCGCAGGTGCTTCTCGCCAGGCTTGATCCAGTCGTCGCCGGGCATGAAACGCACCTTCTCGGCGGGGGTCTGCTTGTAGCGCATGCCGTAGACCCACATGTCTGACAAGATGATGAACAGGATGGCTACGACCAGCAGGAAAATCGCCCAGCCGTCGATTGGCGCCGTACCCAGCAGCGTGCCCGGCACGGCAAGCGTCACGCCGGCCAGCCCTGCAAGCCAGGCGCTGCCGCCGCATACGACAAGCGCAACCAGGCTGGCTGCCGGCGCGATGATGCCCGTCGCCGTGAGGACGAACCAGCACACGACGCTCGTGGCCCATCCGATTATTCCCAAGAAAATGCCCTCCGCCGAGCATTCCATCATGCCCTTGCGGTGCGCGATCGCCCAGTCGACCATCACGCCGACCCAACCTAGGACGAAACCCACCAGGATGAACCCGGCTTCTTGCAGGCGCGAGTAGCGGTAGCCGTCGCGCTTCTCGTCATACGTGCTCATGAACCCTCCTCCGCATTAGAACGAACAGTGCATTTCCGATGCGACCACGTTCGCATGGAAGGCGGGATTTGTCACGAATCCATTCACCAAAGTAGTCTCATAATGAGACATAATGGTGAAATAGTCTTTAGTGAACCAAAAGGGAGACTCCTCTTTGGTTCACTGTGAATCAAAGAGGAGTCTCCCTTTTGGTTCTGGATGGGAGAAACATGATAAAGCGTACACAAAAGGCGATTGTCGATGCTTTCAACCGTCTCATTTCGTACAAGCGCTTCGGCGACATAACCGTCGCCGACATAATCTCGGAAGCCGACGTGAGCAAGGCGACCTTCTACCGCTATTTCCACGACAAGTACGACGTGATGAACAGCAACTACAAGGAGCTGCTCGACGAGTTCGTGAGCCTGGATGGGTGCTCGTCGTACCGCGACCTCTATTACCGCCTGTACCAGGCCGGCGCCACGAAGCTGCGCGACATCAAGGGCGCCTTCGGGTCGAGCGGCGTGAACTCGTTCGAAGCGTTCATCTTCACCTACTCGCGGCAGACGGTCGTGCGCATCACGACCGAGAACCGAGGAGGCGAAGGCCTCACGCCGCAGGAGGAGCTGCAGCTCGACGTGTTCTGCTACGGGATCTGCTACATGTACCGCAAGTGGATCGAGGGCAAGTACGAGCTATCCGCCGACGAAGCCGCCGACCTGCTCTACGGGATGATGCCCGAAACCCTGAGCTGCTATTGGGTGGATTAAGACACGGTATCGCACAGCTGAGCCCATGACCACCAAATCACGAGAGCCTGCGCTTTAGCTCCTGACGCGCTTCGTGATCACGACGCCTAGGGCGACGAGGGCGGAAACGATGACGACAGACGAGATAGCCTCCGCGACGATCGCCTGGCGATCGGCGACGGCCGTGTCGCCCACCTTGGGGCCGACCTCGCCGAACACGCGGGCGGACGGCTTGCTGGGGCCAATTTGCGTCATGTGGGCCCAGAAGTGGTTCGATGTGACCGGGATGCCCTTCGCCTTCAGGATCTTCCGCAGCGCCAGCACGACGCGGCGCGACCAGTTCGACGTGCTGAACAGCACGACGCGCCCGACCTTGTCAGGCGTTAGGCGCTCGGCGTATTCCCGAAGCTCAGGCGCCATGATGTTGGCGTAGGGCGCACCGCCCAGGAACAGCACGTCCACGTGCTCGGAAAGCTCGGGCTCGTCGACGATCGAGACGGCTTTCACGCCCGCACCAGCCGCGATTTCCTCCGCGATGGCCTTGGTGTTACCGAGAACCGAGAAGTACCTGACTGCGATTTCCATGGCGAAGCCCCCTATCGTTGCTGTGTTTGCTCATAGTATACCGCAGGCATGGGGCGGGTTTCGCAAAAGGGACTCGCCTGCGGAAGACGGACGCGCTTCGTCCTTGCATCTCGCGCCGGCAATGTCCGTTTCAGGATAAGCCGCCTCGGCTACCGCACTGCGTTCAGACGCCCGACAGCCGCCTCGAAGCAGCTCGCCATGTATTCAATCGAAGCTTTCGGGATGCCGTTTGCTGAAGCCGCCTTCCGCCAACCCTTGAGCACCCGGGCCATCTTCCGGGCCTCGGCGACTGCCTGGCCGTGGTCGAGCCGATACCACTCGCACGCCGACAGCGCGGCCTCGGGAAGTGCCTCGTCGTTCTCGAAGTCGATGGCGCTGCGCAGGAACTTGGAATTGTCGCCCGGCGTGGGATTCACGTCGAAAGCGGGCGAAAGGCGCCATCCCGACGCCTCGCGCAGGAAGCCATGGTTGCGCATGTGGTCGTCGGTGTTGCCGATTGCGCAGCTGAACAGAATACGGCGCCAGAGCTCCGCGATGTCCGCGCCAGGCGAGGACCCCTCGCTTTCGAGGAACGACACGAGGTCGAGGTACGAGTATCGCCCGCCATCGTTACCCTGCACCGCGGTGAGCCCGCTTAAATAGGGAATGCGAGCTGGGCCTTCCCGATCGAATCGCTCCAAGAGCAGCACAGAGCGGCCACCCACCCGCAGAAGACGCGTGTTCGGGACGCGGATACCGCACTTGCCCGCGAGGTCGAGTGCCGTCTTCTCCCAGGCGCACGCATCCTCGACGGGAAGCTCGTCGGCCTTCGGGAACTTCGCGATGTTCAGCGCCCCCCACTCGTCGATGACCGACGCCTTCGGGCGCGCTCCACCCAGGCTCGAGCCGGCAGCGACGAGGTCACCAACGTCGGCGTCGAGGTCCTCGGCAGCACGGTCCGCAGCTGCGAGCAAATCGGGAATGCGCACTTCGCGGGGAACCCCACCGGCATCTGCCACGGGAACGCCGTCATGCCAGAGGCGCAAGGCGCCCTGCCGCGCCTCGTCGCTCACGCCCGCGAGGTAATCGGCCTCAAGCAGCGTCCGGGCAGCCCTTCCTTCTTCGCGAGCCGCCCGCCTCTCCGCCCGCAACATGAGGTTGCGGCCCCATCGGTCGGGCATGCAATCCTCGAACACGCGGAACATCGGCTCGCCCTGCGTATGCAGGGAGCCGTCGGTCAGGGGCATGTCGGGAGCGAGCGGGAACGACTTGAGATGCGATAAGTACTCCCCGTCGTACCTGAAGCTCGCCGACTCCACTCCCCTGCGCGCATGCGCGTACAAGATTCCGGCGCGGACGTCCGACCCGTCAATCTGCACGGTGACTTCGAGTTCCATCACCGGCTCCTCACGCGGCGCGGGGTGTTCTCGTCTACGCGAAGGCGTCCCTCGGGGGTGTTCAGCGGGTCGGTCCCCTCGACAACGGAATCGAGCACCCCGAGCAGGCGCGCTATGCGCAAGAAGTTCTCGAAGCTTCCCTTCCCCTCGTTGAGCATCGCCCGCACCGTCGGCACCGATAGGTTGGCTCGCTCTGCCAGCAGCTCGACTGTGATGCGCTGCTGGCGACGCGCAAGGTCGAGATTGCTCGCGACATTCCGCATTGCGCGGGCAACGGGTATGGGAGTCTTTCCAGCCATGTATTCTTTAACCGCAATATATTTTTCTGTTTTAGTATTATAACAGAATATTTATTGCTGTTGATGGATTACGATCTCCCCATTATACTCGCCGAAACCAACTGTCCCCGCGCCCAGCTCTTAGTAGGACGTTTTCCTTGAGTGGAATCACGCCGATGCCGAATCGCCTACTTCAGCAGCGGCTTCTTGCCCGTTGCCTCCACGATCTCGGGCTTGGCGGGCAGCTTCTCGTACATGACCAGACCGCGCAGCGAGAAGAACAGGCACACGGCGCCCGTGATGTAGTACCAAGGATTCTCGCCGAGCGTGAAATAATCGGGCGCGATAGCCATCCACATGTTGCACCACGGGTTGAACGACACGAGCGCGACGCAGACGAACACGATGTTCAGGATGCGCGCGTTGCCCAAGCGGTAGCCGCGCTTCTCGAGCACCAGGCCGGGCACGATGGTGATGAGCACCTGGGTGAAGATCCAGAACTTCCACATGGTGGGGTCATGCAGTTCCACGCGCAGCAGGTTCAGCGCCACGAAGAATGCGAGCGTCATCAGGATGATGTTGCCCAGGCGCTTGCCGAAGCTCCAGTCCGCGTCCCAGTTCAGGTCACGCTCGTAAGTCATCGCGCGCTGCAAGCAGTACGTTTCCATGGCAACCCAAATCGCCTCGCCAAGCGCGAGCAACCCGAACATGTAGAAGTAATCGTAGGTGAGGAACGCATGCAGGAACACCCAGATGCCCATGAAGTCAGCTGCCCAGTAAAAGCAGTGCAGCCACAGCGGATACGGCTGAATATGCTCGGTCTCGGTGAGGATGATGGGGATGATGTAGACCAGCAGGCCGAACACGACGGCCAAGATAACCGCGACCAGCGTGAACATAAAGTCGGGAGCGCCTGGCGTCAGGTGCTCGATAAAGTTCTCAGGCAGGCAATCGCCCGACGGATACCCTGCCACCAGCATTGCGATGAAAAAGCCCATGCTCGCCTCCTTGGGGTCGATGTGGCCGGCCAGTACTCCCCGACCACTCACGATGTCTTGCAACCACTACCCTACAGGCGGCGAAGGTGCCGGACAATGAGCAGTTTTTATCATATGATTAATAAGCATCATTTGCTGTATTATTGATTACCAGAAGAACGGCTTTCGCGGCGACGGAACTAGAGGGCGCACATGTACCGGACATCGAACGACCTGAGGTTCGTGAAGAACCGCGAGGCGCTGCGCCGAGCCTACATCGATCTCGTGAAAGAGAAAGGATCGGGAACCATCACCGTGAAAGAGTTGGCGCAACGCGCCAATGTGAACCGGATGACGTTCTACTCGCACTACGACACGGTCGACGACATCCTTTCCGAATACGTCGACGGCATGACCGAAGCCATCCTGGGCGCTAGCGCTGAGCAGGGGGATATCGGCGTGGAGGCGCTGATCAAAGCCGCCACCGAGCTGATGCAGCAAGAGATAGACTTCTTCAGGCTCGTCTCGAAGAGCAACGGGTTCGAGCCGTTCAGGAACAGCTTCCGCGCAGCCTTCCGCCGCATCTTCGAAGAGGAGCTGAGGCGTACGACCGACCTGAGCGGCGTGCAGCTGACGATTGCCGCGGACATGGTCGCATCAGCGGTCACATATGCCTACCTCGACTGGCTCGCCGGCGAATACGGCGACCTGCCGCTCGACGACCTGCTGCTGAGCTTCCGCGATATGCTGGGGCGTTTCATTGCTTCATGATCAGTGGCGAACCTGCGCTGACATGTCGCCTATGAGCCCCCTCTCGCAAAAAGGCCCGCAGCGCTGACGTGCTGCGGGCCTTCGCATTCTGCAACGAAGGACTACTTCTTGCGATTCACATACTGGACGCCTTGACGTCCGCCCTCGAACTCGGGAATCTGAAAGAAGCGCCTGCCGCTCGCCTTCAGCTCGGCGGCCTTCTTCGCGTTATCGGACTCGGGGTCTTCCAAATCGCCGAACGACAATGCGCCGGTCGGGCAGTTGTGCACGCAGAACGGCTCGGGGTAGCTCTCGGTGCACTTGTTGGGGCCGCAACGCATGCATTTGGTGGCCCACACGGGCATCCATTCCATGTGCAGGTCGCCCCACGTGCCCGCGGGCTTGTCGATGCCCTCGCCCGAACCGAGCGTGCGGGCGACGACGCGCCAATCGTCATCGGCCAAACCGTGCCCCACCTTGCACGAGAACGCGCAGGTCCAGCAGCCGGTGCAGCATTCAAGGTCAACTAGGATATCGTTAGCAGCCATGATTTACGCCTCCTCGCGCTCGGAAAGCTTGCGGATGTTGCACGAGCAGTCCCAGATGGTGTCCCACACGCCCGATGCGATGTGGATCGAGCCCGGCGTGCCCTCGGGGACATCGGCCACGTAGTCGTTCCACCATTGAACGGCGAGCGGGTTCTGGTCAGTCGCCTCGTGGCTCGAAAGCGGCAGCAGCATCTCGGAGTACATGCCCTCCTCGTAGTGCTTATGGCGCCAGCCGAACCACGCTTGGATGGTTCCGGGAGGCACCGCCTCATCGAGGCGCGCGGGCGCGACCATGTGGCCGCGGTCGTTGTAGACCTCGACCTTCTCGGCTTCCACGATGCCCTTCTCGGCAGCGTCCTTCGGGTTGATGCGGATGGTCGGATGACCGCCCGACATCTTGATCATCAGCGGGTCGTCGGTGTACATCGACTGCATGAAGAAGCGCTGGCGCCCGGTGAAGAACTGGTAGGGGTACTTCGGGTCGCGGTTGCCCTGCGCTTCGTAAGGCGGCATGTAAGTCGCCACCTGGTGACCCAGCTCGTAAAGCGACTCGTTGTACACCTCGATACGGCCGGAGGGCGTCGCGGGCGGGTTGGCCAGCGGATCGAACTTCGGCTCGTCGGGGATGGCCATGCGGACGATCTTCTCCTTGTGCAGGCGCTCCATGGTCAGCGGCGGGTCGATCATCGCGATGGGCGGATAGTCGGTCTTAAGGCGCTCCTCGAGCCACTCCTCGGTGGTCTTGTCGAAGTACTCGCCCAGGCCCACGCGCTTGGCCAGGCCGCTGAAGAAGTCAACGGCGTTGCGCGCGTCGGCGACCGGCTCGATGGCCGGCTCCTGCAGCACGATGTGGCCGTAGCACGCGCTCATGATGATCTCTTCGCGCTCGAACGGCATGCAGTCGGGCAGCACGTAGTCGGCGTACTCGCCGGTGTCGGTCAGCCAGATGTCGAAGTCGACGATCAGATCGAGGTTCGGGATGATGTCGTTAAGCCACAGGCCGCGGTTCGGCGCATTGTGCAGCGGGTTGCCCGACGTCTTGATGAGGCCCTTGTACTTGCCGGCCTTAACGCCCTCGTAGAAGTCGATGAGCTTGACGTCGCGCACGGGGCTCTTCTCGGGGTCGCCGAGGAACGGGTTCTTGATCGGCTCGTCGTTGAGCTGCGCGGGATACTCGGTGGTCATGAGCGCCGAGGTGACGCCCGCACCAGGATAACCCTGCTGGCCGGTGAGCGTGGCCAGCACGTACATGGCGCGGTAGCTCTCGCCCTGGTTCATGTAGCGCAGGCCGAGCGCGCCCATGAGGTAGGCCTTGCCATCGGCGTGCGAGTAGTCGTACGCCAGCTGGTGCAGCACCTCGGGCTCAACGCCGGTGATTTCCTGCACGCACTCGTCGGTGTACTTGGCGTATTCGGCCTTCATGGCCTCGAACGCGGTCCACACCTCGACGCCGTCGATGATGTAGCAGCCCTCGAGCGCGGGCTCGTCGGCGCCAACCGTGATGACGCCGTCGACGCACTCGCCAACCGTGCCGGTGGCCAGGTCCCACACAGCGCGGTTGCCGTCGGCCGTACGGTAGAACTGGCCGTTGTCCTTGCGGACGAGGAACGCCGCCGTCGACTTCTCGAGCAAGTACTCGGGATTGTGCCAGCCGTTCTCGACGATGATGCGGGCCATGCCCAGCAAAAGCGCCGGGTCGCTGCCGGGCTTCACGCCCACGAACTGGTCGGCGAAGGCCGCCGTGCCGTCGTAGATGAGGCCGATGTCGATGATCTTGCAGCCGTTCTTGCGAGCCGTCACCAGATGGTTCACGACGCGCTGCTGGTTTTCCACCGGGTTGGCGCCGATGACGAAGATGACGTTGGAACTGTCGAAGTTGAACGGCGATGTGAGGAAGTACAAGCCCGGCATGGAGCCGTACATGTAGTAAGCCGCGTACACCGGGCCGTCGTCGATGCCGTACTGGTACACGGGGTTCACGCCGCCCCACGTGTTGATGAAGCGGGCGTTCATCAGGTTGTGCACGCCGTAGGTCGGCGGCACCGATGCGGCGAGGTTCCAGAAGCCGATGGCCTCGGAGCCGTAGTTGTCGCGGATCTCGAGCATCTTCTCGGCGATCTCGTCGAGCGCCTGGTCCCAGCTGATCTGCTCCCACTTGCCCTCACCGCGTTCGCCGATGCGCTTCATCGGACCCATGATGCGGTCAGGGTTGTAGGGCTGACGTGCAGCAGCGACTCCCTTTGTGCAGATGTAGCCCTCGTTCGCTTCCGGACCCGTGTACTGGATGCGCTCGGTGCGAAGAATCTTGCCGTCCTTTACGATGGTCTTGAGCGCGCAGTACTCGTGGTCGCCCCAACCAGGGCAGGCGGTGCACACGAAAGTCTCTTCGCTCATGGCGGTTCCCCCTTCTCTCTCGCTTGCCTTGCGCCCGTAAACCGGACGCTCCTGACGCGCGCGACGCATCCCACGCCTGCGCGCGAATAACATGACAAAAGTAGACTACATTTACTTCGGCAGTTAAAATGTTGTGCGCAGTGGCGCAAGGGGAAAGCGAGGATCCGTGACGGAGCTTTTCACGACATCGGACCTCATGACGTACGTGCTCGCCTACATCGGGCAGGCGTCTTTCGCACTGCGCGATGAATGCGGGCTGGGATTGCTCGAGTACCGCATGTTTGCGTACCTTGCCGACCATGTCGACGGAATAGACCCGTCGCCGCTTGCGCGCATCCTGCAAGCCAGCCCCGCATCTATCACCATTGCGGCCAACAAACTCGCTGATAAGGGCCTTGTTTCGCGTGGCGGCAACGGAACATCACCTCGGCACCTCGGCATCACGAAGACGGGAGTGGACATCTCGCGCGACGCCGATATCGTGCTAGCGAGCGCGCACGAACGGTACTTTTCGCCGCTGCCGCCGCACCTGAAAGCGACCATCGACATAGGGTCAATCGTCACGAACCAAGCCACGCCCGAAAACGTGCGCATACGCGATGGGCACTTCTTCTCGGCATTCGAGACCCTTCATGCCTTTTTAACCGTCGAACATTTTTTGACAAGCTCTACATATGAATGCGGGTTATCGCTGAGCCAGTTCCGCGTGCTCTTCGAGATCGATCGGCAAGGCGGGACAAGCCGGCCAGGAACCCTCTCCCACGCGCTGCTGCTTGCGCCCGCCAGCATCGCCCACGCCTTACGCGGCCTCGAAGCCGCCGGGTACGTCATTCGGACACGCCCTGGCGCCGACAGGCGGGTGTCCGAAATCTCGCTCACCCCTGCTGGACGGGAGCTCTACGCCCGAGCGCTGCAAGGAGTCGAGGGGGTCTTCACCACCGGCATTCGCGAATCCACCCGGCGCGAACGCGACGTGTACAAAGACGCCGCCATGATCATGGTGAGCTCCCTGCAAAAAGAACGCGGGGGCGTTAATCCTTAACGCCCTTAAGGGGCGCAGACGAGCGAAGCAGGGCGACCCAGCCGACAAGCGCGAGGGCCATGCCGCCGGCCATGAGCCAGGCAACCGCAGAAATGTAGTCGGAAAACACCGGGGCCACCACGGCGAACATGCCGATGACCCCCATGAACGTGCGCGTGAAGTTGATGAGCGCCGACGCAGACCCGGTGTCGTTTTCCTGCTGGGACAGCAACACGTTCACCGCATAGGGGCGCACGGCCGACTCGAAGAACGCGAAGGCCATGAACAGCGCGCAGAACACGAACGCGCCCGCGGGGCCGAGCACGAACTCCCCCACCCCGATTGCCAGCGACGCGATGATGGCGATCGTCGTGAACTTCCGCTTCGTCGTGAACCGCGAGATGCGCAGCCACGCCACGGGGCCGATGGCGCACGTGAGCGCCGCCACCGCGAAGAACAGGCTGTAGCCGACGGGCGGGAACCCGAAGTACTCGATGTAGATGTACGAGCCGACCGAAACGTATCCCATGTAGCCGAGCTCCCACGCGCTCGTGATGAGCAAAAACGCCGTGAACCCGGGATTGCGCGCCACCACGGCCAGGTGCCCGAGCGTCGCGAACACGCCCACGCCGAGGCGCTTCTCGACAGGCAACGTCTCCCGGAAGAGCAACGCCATGACAAGCTCTGCGGCGGATATGAGCGCGAGCGTCCAGAACGTGCCGCGCCAGTCGGTGACGGCCAGGATGCCCGCGCCGATGATGGGCGCCGCAACCGGCCCGATGACGAACATCACCTGGATGATGGCAAGCATCCTCTCGCGCATGTCCTCGCGCACGGCATCCTTCACGACCGCCGTGCACACCGCGCTCATGGCACCGGAGCCAAGCGCCTGCACCACGCGCGCGGCAACGAGCATCCAGATGCTTGCGGACAGCGCGCACACCACGCTGGATGCGCAGTACGCCGCCATGCCCGCCACAAGCACCGGCTTGCGCCCGTACTTGTCGGAAAGCGGCCCGAAGATGAGCAGCCCCACGGCGAGGAACAGGTAGTAGCCCACGAGCGTGAGGTTCACGATCTCGTCAGTCGTCGAGAAGTACTCCGCCATGCCGGGAACCGCCGGCGTGTACATGTCGAGGGAAAGCGGCGCAACGAGCGAGCCCATGACGAGCAGCACGAGCAAGCCGACGACGCCCAGCCGCGGCTGCGGTTCCACCAGCCACTCGTCCATCTTCCCCACTTCGTTCCCTCTTTCTGCCCCACTGAAAACAGCACCAGCTATTCTGCCATGAAAACACCTGGTCAGCAAGGTGTTTTTGCACTAGGGAGATTTGTGGGAACGCCGCTTCTGGCAAGTGCGGCGCACGAATCGCAAACAAGGAGCAGCGAATGCATCATCTTATTCGACAAGGTTGCGTCATCCTCGCCCGTTTCCGCAATTATTGGTGTATGTTGTCATCGTTGGCAAAACGGGTGTCCGAAGCATCGCGAACTCGGCGCCCGATTGCTTTCGCACCGATTGGACGAAGCATTTGGAACAGCAAGGAGGCAAGCATGACCATCAAGAAAGTGACCGTTGCAGGTGGCGGCGTATTGGGAAGCCAGATCGCGCTTCAAAGCGCCTATTGCGGCTTCGAGGTTGCCATCTGGCTGCGCAGCGAGGGTTCGATCGAGCGCTGCGCCCCGAAGCTCGACCGCTTCGCCGGCATTTACGAGGCCACGCTGCAGGCGACCAAGGCCAATCCGGCGGCGCGCGCCCGCGGCCTGTCCGACGAGGGCGCCACGGCCGAGGAACTCGACGCGCTGTGCGCTAAGGTTGCCCCCGCCCGCGCGGGCATCAAGCTGACGTGCGACTGGGACGAGGCGTTCGGTGACGCCGACCTGGTCATCGAGGCTGTAGCCGAAGACCCCGCGCAGAAAGTCGAGTTCTACACCGAGCTGCAAAAGCACATCCCCGAGAAGACCATCCTGGTGACGAATTCCTCCACGCTGCTGCCGAGCCAGTTCGCCGAGGCCACCGGCCGTCCCGCGAAGTTCCTGGCGCTGCACTTCGCCAACAACATCTGGGCGGGCAACACCGCCGAGGTCATGGGCCACGCCGGCACCGACCAGCAGTACTACGACCAGATCGTCAAGTTCGCCGAGGACATCCGCATGGTGCCGCTGTGCCTGAAGAAGGAGCAGCCCGGCTACATCCTGAACAGCATGCTCGTGCCGTTCCTGTCCGCCGCCGAGGCGCTCTACGCCAACGACGTGGCCGACCCCGAGACCATCGACAAGACCTGGACGCTGGCCACCGGCGCGCCGAACGGCCCGTTCCGCATCCTGGACGTCGTGGGGCTCGTTACCGCCTACAACATCGTCACCATGAACCCGGCTGCCGCCGACCCCGAGTCGACCCCCGGCAAGATCGCCGCGAAGCTGAAGGAGAAGATCGACGCTGGCAAGACCGGCATCAACGCCGGCGAGGGCTTCTACAAGTACAACTAATACCTGACGAAACCCCGCCCAGGAGTGGTCGGCATGAACACAACGGAATTACGTGACCGGCTCAGAGCGTACGTGCTCGCGAGCCCCGAGAACGCGATTCAACCGGAATGGGCACTGAGCGAGGACATCGTCGGCATGCGCATGTGGGACGCCCCGCTTGTGGGAGTGGCGCGTGCCGACGACCCCCTCTTCGAGACCATTCGCAACTCCGACCACATCCTGGGCGATGCTTTCCGCCTCCCCGGCGATTGGCTGCCCGGGGCGAAGAGCGTCATCTCCATCTTCTACCCGCACACGAAAGACGTGCGACGCAGCAACGGGGAGAACCTGGGCATCCCATCGGGTCCTTGGCTGCACGGCCGAATCGAAGGGCACGACTTCATACATGCGACAGATCGCCTGGTGGCGGGATGGTTCCAGGAAGAAGGGCATGCCGTTTGCATACCCGCGCTCGAGCCGTCCCTGGTCATCAACAAGCGCGAACCGGAAGACGCCGTCGGTCGTCCGATGTTCACCAGCAGCTGGTCGGAACGCCACGTCGCATTCACATGCGGACTCGGAACGTTCGGCCTGACCGCGCACCTCATCACAGAAGCGGGTAAATCGGGGCGCTTTGGCAGCATTATCACGACAGCCGAGCTCGATCCAACCGAACGGCCATACGGCGAGGATCCGTATGCATATTGCATCCGTTGCGGAGCGTGCACGACGCGCTGCCCCGTTGACGCCCTTTCGGTCGAGCACGGCAAAGACTTCCAGACGTGCTGGGCTTACCTGGAGGAGTCGAAGATCCGATTCAAACCCCGTTACGGCTGCGGAAAATGCCAGCTGCGCGTGCCGTGCGAAACGCGCATTCCCACCGCTGTATCTCTGTAAGCGCAGTCAGATTCGCATACGCGTTGCACAACGGCTACTTCTTACTTGACAACCAAACGGAACGACCCATTCTTGCCATCTTCGAGACTTCGCGGCAAGAATCGTCCAAGCAGAATAGAAATGACGATGCGGAACCGGCAAAACATGTCATTCTCCATTCGCTTCCATTCGTTTTTGCCACGTTTTGATTCTGTTCAAGCAATTCCTGCCACGAATCCATCATGGTGGCAACAATACGCCGTTGTGGGACGCTTGCCCAATGTCGGCCGTGATTACACTGTCCTGTATTGACGGCGATGGCCTGGTCGCTTTGGCACGTTAGCATCTCTTCGCGGGGCTTAAGAATCCGCATTCGAAAGCAAGCGGATGAATCGCGCCCCTGCGGGCGGACACGCAGCGTGCTATTCCTCAGGTTCGGAGAGAACCTGAGCGAGCAGCGGCATGAGGAACACCGATATGGCGGCGCCGGAGATCATGAGCGAAGCGCCGGCTTGCGTGAGGGCGCCGGCATCGACCGCGGTCGAGGAAACGGCTACGATGATGGAAAGCGCCGTGGTGATGTACGCTGAAACGGCTGCGCGGTTGCGCACCGAAAGCTTCTTGCCTTTCCCCAGCGACTGCGCCACAAACGCGGGCAGCGCGCGCACGACGACGAGTGCGAGAACCACGATGACGAGGCGCGTTGGGGCGGCGCCGACCGAGAGCAGGTCGATCTTCATGCCCGATTCCACGAAGAAGATGGGGATGAAGAACCCGTAGGCGATGGCGTTGAGCTTGTCGTCGGTGCGCTGATGACCTTCCGGCAAGATGAAGCGCAGCACGAAGCCGGCGGCGAACGCGCCTAAAATGACGTCGAGGCTGAACACCGATGCAGCCGCGACGAGCACGACGAGCAGCAGCACGGCGCAGCGCACGAACAACTGCGAAGACGAGTCGCCCTTTGCCTCGATGATCTGCATGAGCTTGCCGCCGCGGTTCTTGACGCGGCGGGTGCCGAGCGCCACGAGGACGCAGATCCCGACCAGGACCGCCAGCACGATCAGCGTCTGGTAGGCACGGCGTGTCGAAAGCAGCAGCGCAATCGCGATGACCGGGCACAGCTGGCCCCACACGCCGTAGGACATGATGTTGTCGCCGAGCGCCGTGCCCTCGAGTCCGCGCTCCTTCATGATGCCGATGAGCGTGCCGAGCGCCGTGGACGTCATAGCGATGGCAACGGCCGCGAAGGCCATGAAGTTGTCAGCCGGGTCGAACAGCAAGGCTGCCGCACACAGCGCGAGCACGAACGTGACGGCCCACGTGGCCAGGCCCTTCATGCCGCGCTTGCCCGTGAGCAGCTTCGGATCGATTTCGTAACCCGCGATGAGGAACTGGAACGCCAGGCCGAGCTTAGCCATGAACTGGATGGTCTGGTCGTCTTGTATCGTGCCGACCATGTTGGGCCCGAAGATGGCGCCGGCAAGCAGCAGCAACACGGCTTCGGGAATGATCTTCTTCGGCACGATCTGCGCGATGATCGGGCAGATGACGGCCGCAGCGACGATGGCGAGCAGCGATATGTAGTCAGCGGTCATACGTCGGCACCTTGCACCTTATGCCTTGCGCCTTATGCGCGGCGGATGTGGTCGTTTTCGACCCAGACGATGTCTTCGACCTTGCCGTCACCAAGGCACTTAAGCGTTTGCACCGTGTCGCCTTCGTGCGTCGACTCGACGAGCACGAACGTGGCGTTGTTGTTGGGGTCGTCGGTGTTGTTGTCGACCCACGTGCCGCTGTTCGCGAAGACCTTCGGGCGGTCGTAGCCCGTGAAGTCCTTGTAGCCGGGCACGTGCGTGTGGCCGAACACGACCACGTCGACGCTCGGGTCGACGTCGAAGTACACGCGTGCCGGCAGCTCCTCGATGCGCTCCTCGTTGTCGGCGGCGTGCTTCAGCGAATGCTCGGCGCTGACAGGCGCGGGCACCAGGTTGCGACGCTGCACCTCGTCCCAGTTCTTCCACACGTCCTTGTACAGCGGCGCGTTCAGGCTGCCATCGGGCTGCACTGCGGGCAGCAAGTCGTCAAGCGAGAACTCGCCGGCCAAGCCGTCTACCGCAACCTTCACGAACTTGTCCTGCATGCCCTCCTTCACGGGGAACCAGTCGTTGATGATGTCGGCCCACACCTTCCAGTACTCGTAGGCCGCGCAGGCATCGGCGTCGTCTGCGTCGGGCGCGGGCGGCGTGGGAAGGTCCTTGCGCAGCGATTCGTCCTTCGAATACGCGAGCCCCTCCGCCCCCGACTGCACGCCCACGCGCGCGAAGAAATAACCGGCCGGAAGCATCGGGTAGCCGTACTCCATGAGGTCGGCGTTGGTGATGGTGTCGGGCGCGCACATGATCTCGTAGCGGTGCGAGTGCTCGATGACGACCTCGCCGCGCACGCCGGTGCGGTAGCGGCCGAGGCCCGGCACGTCGCGGGCCTGCGTGATGCCCGGCACGATTTCGGCGAGGATCTCGTGGGTCATGGTCATGTCGTGGTTGCCCGGCACGTACACCACGGGAATGCCCGACTCGATGAGGCGCACGAGCGCGTCGACGACATCCTGGTTGTTCTTCGCGCATGCCAGGTAGAACTCGCGCGAGTCGCGGGGCAGGTCGACGCTTCCGGGGTAGTACCACTGGTCGAGGAAGTCACCTGCGATGACGAACTCGTCGGCCATCTTCTCGGTGCGGATCTTGTCGATGAAGTCGACGAGCTTCGGACGGTTCTTCACGTCCTCGGAAATGCGGTCGTCGAGTTCCAGATGCAGGTCGCTAACGATGATCGTCTTCATGAGCCCTCCGTTTCGCCGATTTATGAGGTAACTTGCCTTAGTTTATAGCATGCCCCGCGCAGTGCGAGCTTGAAATGAACCGGATGATTCAGACATTTAACGACGCTGCGGTAATGCGGCGGTAACGGTTGCGCCACAGTGGGCGCATGCGGGCCCGTCGGCCCTTGAAACGCGATATCCATGAATGAAACGTTTGCAATTTACCCGAGGGATGGGACTGTGAATAACGAAACGGTCGGGCAAACCGTTGCCCAACGCATGCAAACCACCGCCCGCAGCATGTGGGGCGCCATAACCAGCAGCGGCACCAAAGCCGTCGCGCGAACGCGGGAGCGCACACGCGAAGGACTCGGTGTTGGCGTGCGCGCGTGCCAGCTGTACTTCGTTGCGGTGCTGGCGTGCGCTTTGGCCTACGCGCTCATAACGGCGCCGGCCGATTTCGCCTACGACTTCAGCTTGGTGCACGGCTTCGCCACGGCAGCGCTTGCAAGCGTCGCCATTTGGCTGTTCCAGAAGCGCGCGGCAGCCGCCCGCACGTTCGGCATCGTCGCAGCCCTCGTGTGCGTCGGCCTCTCGCTAATCGACATGTTCCTGTTCGGCGCGTTCGACGTGGTGGCTGCGCGCCTCGGCAGCGTAGCAACCAATGCCCTGCTCGTCGCCCAATACGCGTTCGCGGCTGCGCTGTGCGCCTACCTCGGCACCTCGCCGCATGCGAAATTCGTCCTGTCGCGCCCGCTCGACCGTAGGCCCATAGCCACGAGCGGCCACAGCTTCGACGCGCCGCTGAAACAGCGCGTGCACACATGGGTGTTCTGGCGCGACATCATGATGTACTTCATCGTGTTCTCGTTCATGGGACATTGGGCCGAGATGCTGTTCTGCTACAACATCTACACCGGCTTGTTCATGGGCGATGTCGACTTCTCCGAAGTGATGCTCTGGAAGCAGTGGCTGTTCCCCTACTGCGCCGAGGGCGTGGCGGTCGTGCTGATCGCCGTGTTGCTGACGCCCGTGAAGGAATGGCTGCTCAGGCGCTTCACCGGGCACCTGCTGCCCGCCGTGCTCGTCAGCATCGTGGTGACGGCGGCCGTATGCACGACCATCGACTTCACGTGCGGCATGATCTGCAACCAGAACTACGAAGTGTGGGATTACCGCGCCCTGCCCTTCAACTTCATGGGCCAGGTGTGCCTGCAGAACTCGACTGTGTACACCATCGCAGCGTCGCTAATCTTGTGGGTGTTCTACCCGCTGATGGACCGCGGGCTTCGCCGCATGCCGCGCTTCGCCAGCGACGCGCTGTTCTTCACGCTGCTCGGCATGTACGCCTTCAGCGCGCTGCTGCACTTCATGTACGTCGGCGATGCCGGCCTGATCGTCGGCGCGTTCGAGATGTAAAAAGCCTGCCGCGGTATCCCCGTGGCAGGCTAAAGCTTATGAACGACGCTCGCGTCGCGGGCGCGATGAATCGCGCCCTTACGGAGTCTATGCTAACAGGAAATCGGCGATTGCGGCGAGGGTCTCGTCGATGTGCTCGTCGGTGTGCGCGGTCGAGACGAACATGGCCTCGAACTGCGACGGCGCAAGCGAGAAGCCACGGTCGAGCATGAAGCGGAAGTAGCGCGCGAACGCATCGGTGTCGGATGTCTTTGCCGACGCGTAATCGGTCACCGGACCCAGCGTGAAGAACGTGCTGCCGAGCGAGCCGATGTGGTTGATGCAGCACGGCGCGTCGTGGTCTCCGAGCAGCTTGGCGATGCCGCCGAACAGGCGCTCGCCCGCCGCTTCGAGCCGCTCGTAATGCTCGGGGTGATCGTGCAGCTCCTTCAGCTGCGCGAACCCAGCCGTCATGGCGATGGGGTTACCCGAAAGCGTGCCCGCCTGGTACACGGGACCCGCAGGCGCCATCTGCTGCATGATGTCGGCTCGGCCGCCGAACGCGCCGACCGGCATGCCGCCGCCGATGATCTTGCCGTACGTGACCAAGTCGGGACGCACGCCGAAGCGCTCGGCCGCACCGCCGTATGCCAGTCGGAACCCGCAGATGACCTCGTCGAACACGAGCAACGCACCCGCCTCGTCGCACAGCGCGCGCAGCCCCTCCAGAAAACCGGGGGCAGGCAGCACGACGCCCATGTTCGCCGCAACCGGCTCCACGATGACGGCGGCGATTTGCCCAGAGTTGCCCTCGAACAGCGCACGAACGCTATCAAGGTCGTTGTACGTGGCCGTCAACGTGTCCTGTGCGCAACCGGCCGGCACGCCCGCGCTGCCGGGCACGCCCGCGGTCATGACGCCCGAACCCGCTTCGACGAGCATGCAGTCGCTGTGACCGTGGTAGTTGCCTGCGAACTTCACGATTTTGTCGCGCCCAGTGAACCCGCGCGCCAGGCGCAGCGCGCTCATGACGGCCTCGGTGCCGGAATTCACCATGCGGATCATCTCGATGTGCGGCACGGTCTCGCAGATGAACTCCGCGATCTGCACCTCGAGCTCGGTCGCGGCGCCGAAGCTCATGCCCCGCTCGCATGCGGCTTGCACGGCTTCGCGCACGGCCGGGTCGTTGTGGCCCAGGATCATCGGACCCCACGAGCCGATGTAGTCGAGGTAGCGGTTGCCCTCGACGTCCCACACGTACGGACCGTCGGCTCGGGCGATGAACCGCGGCGTCAGGCCCACGCTCTGGAAAGCCCTCACCGGCGAGTTCACCCCACCGGGGATGACCTTCACGGCACGTTCCATCAATTCAGCTGAAGTCGGCATACGAAGTCCTTTCACGCCAAATGAGTAGGAGGACGTTCCTCTGACTCATTCTGCTATGACTGACAATACCAAGAAGAAACGTTCCCGAGAATGAGTCAGAGGAACGTCCTCCTACTCATTTACCCGACAACTCCTTCGGCGATGAGCTTGGCGACGAGCTCGGCATAGTAGGTCAGGTAGATGTGCGCGCCGGCGCGGTAGACCGACGACGCCATCTCGCCCACGATGCGCTCCTCGTCGATCCAACCCTTTTCGGCGGCGGCCTTCACCATGGCGTACTCGCCACTGACGCTGTAAGCGGCGACCGGCACGTTCACGGCGTCGTGCACTTCGCGCACCAGGTCCAAGAACGACATGGCAGGTTTCACCATGACGATGTCGGCGCCCTGCTCGATGTCCTGCAGCGCCTTCTTCACGGCCTCGCGGCGGTTGTGCACGTCCATCTGATATGCGCGGCGGTCACCGAACGCGGGCGCCGAATCGGCAGCCTCGCGGAAGGGACCGTAGAACCCGCTCGCGTACTTGACGGAATACGCCATGATGGGCACCGTCGCGAAATCAGCGGCGTCGAGCGCCTGACGGATGCCGAGCACGCGGCCGTCCATCATGTCGGAAGGCGCGACCATGTCGGCGCCGGCCGCCGCGTGCGACACGGCCGTGCGCGAAAGCAGCTCGACCGACGGGTCGTTGTCGACTTCCTGGCCCTTCAGCATGCCGCAATGCCCGTGGCTCGTGTACTCGCACAGGCACACGTCGGTGATGCAATACAGGTCGGGCGCTTGCTCCTTGCACACGCGCACCGCGCGCTGCACGATGCCGTCCTCGGCGTATGCGCCCGAGGCGACCTCGTCCTTCTCGGCGGGAATGCCGAACAGCATGAGGCTTCCGACGCCAGCGTTCTGCAGCTCTTCGAGTTTTTCGGGAAGGCGATCGAGCGACCAGCGGAACTGCCCGGGCATCGAGGGGATTTCCTCTTTCACGCCGGTGCCCTCGACGACGAACATCGGGTAGATGAGCGACGATGCGTCGGCGCGCGTCTCGCGCACCATGCGGCGCAGGCCTTCCGACCCACGCAGGCGCCTTGAACGTTGCAGCAATTCCATGGTTTGGCCTCCTCGGCTGGCGTGATTATTTGCACGAGCAAATGATACGACAAGTGGAACGGGGCGCCGGCCTGGGTGCTCCAAAACCTCGAGCACACTGCCAGAAGCATCAGATTAGATTTTGGAACACCCGGGCTGGCGCCCTGTTCCACTTTATGCGCGGTTAAGCAGCCGCGGGAAGCTCGGTTTGTGCATCCTGCGCCTCGTTGGCGCGCTTGCGCAGCTTCAGCAGCTCGGGAACGATGAACGCGGCCGTCGTGAGGATGGACAGCACGTCGGCCGTCGGGTACGTGAAGCAGATGGCCTGCAGCGCCGTGACGTTGATGAAGCCCGGCAGGAACTGCGGCAGCAACAGCAGCAGCGGAATGAGGAACAGCACCTGGCGCGTAAGGCTGAGCAGCGACGCCTTCAACGGCTGCCCGGTCGACTGGAAGTAGTTCGAGCTCATCATCTGGAAGCCGACGAGCGGGAACATCGCCGTCATGACCTGCAGCGCGAAGATGGTGAACTCCTCGAGGCCGCCTTCGACGCCGAACAGCTGCACGATGGGACCGGGAATGACGTGGATCAGGATGAAGAAGAACGTGATGATGACCGTGGCGAACAGCACGCCCAGGCCATACGCCTTCAGCACGCGGTTCCATTTGCGGGCGCCGTAGTTGTAGCCGATGAGCGTCTGCGCGCCCATGAGCACGCCGATGGCCGGCATGAACGCGAAGCCGTTGACACGGCCCGCCAGGCCGATGGCCGCCAACGCGCCAGCTGCGCCGATGGGATCGAGCGCGCCGTAATACGCGAGCGTTTGGTTCAGGATGGTGTTGATGACCGCGTTGGCCACCTGCATGATGAACGACGCGATGCCCAGCGACAAGATGATGCCCCATAGGTGAAAATCGGGCTTCATGCACGACACGCGCAGGTGGAACGGCGCATCCTTGCCGCGCATGAGGTACCAGATGACCGGCACCATGCCACAGCCCTGGCCGATGATCGTGGCGAACGCCGAACCCGCCACGCCAAAGCCCAGCCACATGACCAGGATGAAGTTGAAGATGATGCACATGACCGTGCCGAGCACGCTCGTGCCAAGTGCGAGCATCGGCTTGCCCTCGGTGCGCAGGAAGTTGTTCGCGCCCATGCCCATGCACTGGAAGATGAAGCCGATCATGACGATCTGCATGAAGAGCTTGGCCATATCCCACAGTTCAGGCGTCGTTCCCACGAGCGTGAGCAGCGGGTCGATGAGCACGATGCCGGCAATGGCGATGATGACGGCGATGATGATGAGCAACAGCACCGTGTTGCCAACGGTTTTCTCGACGTCGTCGACGCGGTCTTCGCCCAGCTGGATGGCCGCGAGCGCGTTGCCGCCCTGGCCGGCGAGCGCCGACAGCCCCATGAGCAGTGTCATGATGGGAAACGCCAACGTAGTAACTGCGATGCCATCGGGCCCGACGGCCTGGCCCAGGAATACCGAGTCGACGATGTTGTACAGCGCGTTGAAGGTCATCATGATGATGGCCGGGATCGAGAACTCGATCAGCAGCTTCAGGATGCTGCTCGTGCCCAAACGGTCGGTCGAAAGCGCCTCGCGCTCCCCTTCGACGACCTCGGCTTTCCCTTCGAGCGTATCAGTTTCAACGAGCTCGTCGCGCTCGCTCAGTTCTTCCGTCATTCTTGTAGTGCCCCTCTTAAACCTCTTGTTTTCCAAACCTTGATTATGCCCATATGAACCGCCCCTTTGGCAGCTCACGGCAAAATCCCGAACTTCACCACTTTGTGTTCGGAAAACCACCGAATGAGTAGCAGGACGTTCCTGCTACTCATTCGGTGTTGCGTTTCCCCAGTTAGGGAATGTGCCAGAGAATGAGTAGCAGGAACGTCCTGCTACTCATTCGGCCATTCATCGGGAGGAGAACTCGCGGACGATGAGCGCGGTGAGGCTGTCCATGGTGGCTTTGTCGGACATGCAGGTTTGCATGCCGAACGACGCGGCCGTGGCACGGGTTTTCTCGCCGATGCAGGCTGCGCGCACCTTCGAGAAGTCGAGGTCGGGGTTCGCCTCGGCGAAGGCGCGCACGCCCGACGAGCTCGTGAAGGCGACGCAGAAGATGCGGCCCTGCTCGAACTCAGCGGCGATGTCGACGAGGCCGCCAGGCAGCGACACGGTGTCGTATGTCGGCACGTCGTCGACCGTATGGCCGGCAGCGACAAGCGCTTCCACGAGCTCGGGGTTGCCGATACGCGCACGCGGGATGAAGATCTTGCTGTTCGGCTCGGCGGCTTCTGCAAGCGCCCGGCCGAGCGCCTCGCCCGTCGCCTCCTCGGGCACGAGATCGGCGATGTAACCGTACTTGCGCAGCTCACTAGCCGTGCCTTGACCGAGTGCGGCGATTTCAGCCATGAACAGGCGGCGATCGATACCTGCTTTGTTGAGCTCCTCGAAGAAGATGCGCACGCCCGACGGACTTGTGAAAACGACCCAGTCGTACAGCGCCACGCCCTCCAGCGCACAGAGCAGCTGTTCGTTGTTTTGAATGGGCACCGTGGCGATGGCGGGAACCTCGAGCACTTCGGCGCCGAGCGCGCGGAGCCGGTCCGACATCGTGGAGATGAGCTCTGCCGGGCGCGTGACGAGCACCTTGCAGCCCGAAAGCGGCAGCTTCTCGTACCAGGCGAACTGGTCGGCAAGACCGCACACGCCGCCAACTACGATGATGGCGGGCGCCACGATCTGCGCCTTCTCGGCTTCGGCGGGAAGCGTTCCTACCGTGGCGACGACGCGGCGCTGACCCGCCGTCGTGCCCTCCTGCAGCACGGCCGCCGGCATGTCGGGGCTCATGCCCGCGTTCATGAGGCCGGCCATGATGTCGGGCAGCGAGCGGACGCCCATGAGGAACACGAGCGTGCCCTTCGTGCGCACGAGCGCCTCGAAGTCGATGTCGTAATCAGCGCCAGCGCGCTTGTGGCCGGTGATGATGTGCAGCGACGACGTGAAATCGCGGTGCGTCACGGGAATGCCGTTGTAGGCGGGAACGGCGACGGCCGAGGTGATGCCGGGCACGACCTCGTACGGCACGCCATGTTCGACGAGCAGCTCGAGCTCTTCCCCACCACGGCCGAACACGAAGGGGTCTCCGCCCTTCAGGCGCACGACCTTGTTGCCCGCGAGCGCCTCGTCGAGGAGCACTTGGCTGATCTGCTCCTGCGGCATCGTGTGGTTGGCGGCGCGCTTTCCCACGTCGATGGTGCGCACGTCGCGCGGCACGCACGACAACACACCGTCGCCCACGAGCGCATCGTACACGACCACGTCGGCCTGCTGCACGACGTCGTAGCCCTTGCGCGTGAGCAGCCCCGCATCGCCCGGGCCCGCGCCCACGAGCCACACCTTGCCTACTGATTCGCTCATAACGTTTCCCCTTCGCCCGATTTCAAACGGTCCGCAAGGTCGTATGCGAGCGCAACGCCATCGGAGGCAGCGCCTTCCACCGTGCCTTTGCGGGCCTGCTGGGTCTCTTCGTCGAAATACAAACCGGAAAGCATGATCGTGCCGCCTTCCACCTGTGCATGCGCGGCAATGGGCGACGAGCAGCCGCCGTCGAGCCGCGTGACGAACGCGCGCTCGGCCATCACGGCAAGCGCGACCGTATCGTCTGCGAAGCCGTCGAACAGCGAGCGGTCGGCATCGGCCCTACCTTGAATGGCGAGCACGCCCTGCCCCGCCGAGGGAATGACCTCGCTCGGCTCGAGATAGCGCCCGATGCGGCCGCCCAATCCCATGCGCTTCAGACCGGCAGCTGCCAACACGAGCGCGCCGTAGCCGCCTTCGTCGAGCTTGCGCAGGCGCGTCTGCAGATTCCCGCGCACGCTTTCGAACGTGGCCTGCGGGAACAGCGCCCGCAACTGGATCTCGCGGCGGCGCGACGACGTGCCGATGGGCTTCGCCCAATCGGGCTCGGCGGCCCCTTGCGGGAACACGATCACGTCGCGCGGGTCCTCGCGCGCCGAGAAGCAGACGAGCGGCAGATCTTGCGCCACTTCCATGGGAAGGTCCTTGCAGCTGTGCACCGTGTAATCGCATGCGCCGGCGCGAAGGGCGGCGTCGAGCTCCTTCACGAACAGGCCCTTGCCGCCGATCTGGTCGAGCCGGCGGTCGAGGATCTTGTCGCCCGTCGTCTTGAACGTGGCCAGCTGCACGTCGCATTCAGGATGGGCCGCACGCAGAAACTCGATGACCATCTCGCTTTGGCGGACGGCCAGCTTGCTGTCGCGGCTGCCGATTGTAATCTTCATAGCTCGTTCCATTCTTTTACGAATCAATTTCCTCCGAGGTGATTGATTCGATTCACCACGTTAGATGTCCTCTTCTTCCAACAGCTGCTCGATGCGGGCGCGGACCTGGCGCACGCGGCGATGGTCCTTGCCGCCGGCGCTGACGCCGATGACCATGCCCTCGCTCTGCACGACGCCCGGGAAGTAGAAATCGCACTTGTAGCGGTCGCTGCACACGTTCACCAGGGTGTTGCGGCGCTTGCACTCGGCCCAGATCTCGTCGTTCAAATCTGAATCGTTCGTGCACGCGAACACGATGTCGGCGCCGTCGAGGACCGACGTGTCGTAGCGTTGCCGCACGAGCGTGATGGTTCCATCGTCGGCGAACCGCTCGAGTTCGGGCGTAAATTCCGGCGCGTACACCACAAGCTCGCCCACGAACGGCATGAGCGTGCGAATGCGGCGCAGCGCGATGGTGCCGCCGCCCACGAACACGGCGCGCTTCTCGCTGAAGTCGATGAACAGCGGGAACCAGCTGCCCGCCGGCGTGGCGTGCGCCATCGTCTTGCGGCGTTCCATCCAATCCCAGAACTCGGCGGCGCCCGATGCCAGCAGGCGCTGGGCGGCCTCGATGGCCTGGGCGTTTTCCGACCCGATTTCCGTGGCGAAGCTGTCGATGTCACGCAGCGTGCAGCCAGGCAGCTCGGCAATCGCCGGATCGATGTCGTGAGGAATGGCCAGGTCAACGAACACCGTGCCGTCGAACGGGCCGCATTCTTCGACCGCCGCGCGCTCGAGCGTGTAGTGCGGGCTCGTCGTGGCGCTCATCACGACCTTGCAATCGCTCAGGTGTTGGTAGCGGTCCGCATACGGGACGCTTTCGCATCCCCGCGGAACCGTGACGGCGCCATGCGTGTACTGCCGCACCGTCACGAGCACCCGCGCGCCGTGCTCGACGAGCGTCGAAGCCGCCAGGCGCCCGTATTCGCCATTGCCGATGACCACGCAGGAAACGCCCTGCAGGGAACCGCCCTCTTCGAGAAGCGCCACAGCCTGGTCGACCGCCGTCGAGTAGGCACGCGTGAAGCGCACGCCGCCTTTCACCTGCTTGGCAGCCGTAACGGCCTGGCGGAACAGCACTTCCAAGACGCTGTCGGCCACGCCGATCTCGCGCGAGTACGCGATGGCTTGCTTCACCTGCGAGACGATCTGGTCTTCCGCCACGATGGCCGAACGCAAGCCGCACGCGACGTTGAACAGGTGGTTGACCGCCACATCGCCCGACCGGCATGCGAAATACCGCGCGTTGCGCTCGGGGTCGACCATGTGCATCTCGCAAACGGCCCGCAGCAGCGGATCGTCGGCGGTCGGCGCACCCCGCTCGTCGAGTGCGCGAACTGGAGGCTCGACGCCGTCGAAGCTCGCCCACAGCTCGGTACGGTTGCACGTCGCCAGCAAGACCACGCCCGTGGCGCCCAGCTTCGCACGCGCCAACGACACCGCCGCCTCGCGCACGTCCGCCGGCAGCGAGAACGCCGAGCGCACGTTTGCCGGCGCAAGCCCGTGGTCGGTGCCGATCATGCATATGACTTGGTCACGCGTCATCGTTTTCCTTCTCTTTTCGAGTGTGTCGCCCTTGCCTGGTCACTCTGGCACACTGGTGTGCCAGAGTGACCAGGCAAGGGCGACACACCACTACCGCTTCTTCCTCTTCTTCAGCACGTGGTTCAGGATGCCGCCCACCACGATGACGATGATCGCGATGATGAGCACTTTGATGGCCGCCTCCTGCGGGATGGCGTCCTTGTCGTCGACCGTGTTCGAATAGAACGTCAGGTGGTACTCGATTTCAACCGGATCGCCCATCGCCGTGGTATCGGCCACGACGGGAATCTCCTCGTCCATCTGCGTGATGGGGATGATGAACGTCGAGTTGCTGCCATCGTCGGTCAGGTTCTCGTAACGCTGCTCGTCGACGATCATGTAGTCGTAATACGAGCTCGACCACAAAAGCCGCGCGTACGCATGGCCGTCCTCGACGATGAGCCACGTGGGCGAGCTGACCGATGCGCGACCACTGCCGCCGGTCATGTTCACCTCGATGGAATACTCGCCGTCGGGAAGGTCGATGGCGACCGCCTCGTAGCCGTCGTCGTGCACGGCGCCGGATGCGACGTCGGCCGAAGTCTTCGCCGTCTCGGCTTTCGTCGAATCGACCGGATCGCCGTATTCGGGAAGCTCGACCTTCAACGCATCGGCGGGAAGCGTCGCCGCATAGAACATGAGCTTGCGGTCGTACCATTGCTTGCGCCGTTTGCTCCATGCCGCGCAGTCAATCTCCGCATCGAGCGCCTCGACGGGCACGGTGAACGTCCATGCATCGCCGTTGAACTCGATGTAGTCTTCATACGGAGCCTCGGCCGCCTGCTTGGCCGTTCCCATATAGATGAGCGGATAGCTTTTCGAATCGAAATCGAGCACGGCAGTCATCTTGCCATCGGCAACGGTAAGTTTCGCACCCTTTATCTTGAAGAACGGCGAGGTCGATTCGGCTTCGATGTCGTAGGTGCCGTCGTTGACCATGTCGGCCGTGATGGGCTGCATGCCCTCGAGCAGCAGCGCCTTGCTCGCGGCCATCTGGCTCGCGGAAGCCGCCTTGCTGTGGTCGGCATCGGCATACGCAGGACATGCGAACGCCAGCGTCGCAATCGCAAGCGCCACGAAAACCGTCAGAATATGCGAGGCAGTTTTAGCCACGCAGGGCAACCTCCCGAATCGTGAGGGCATCTTGCACGTGATCGCACACGAGCTGCTGGATGCCGGCGTACTCGCCGAGCCCCTTCAGCACGGGCACGGCCTCCAACCCGCGCGCCGCTACCATGCTCGCCCATGAATCGTCATCGTCGCCCGCCAGGTCGTTGGCGGCATGGTCGCCGGCGACGATCATGAGCGGCGCCAGATACACGCGCGCAGCCCCGCTCGCCTCGATGAGCGGCCACACGTCATCGAACGTCGGCTCGCCTTCCACCGTGGCGACGAAGAACCTCTCGCGGCCGAGCGCATGAAGTTCGTCCTGAATCTGCGAGTACACCTCGTTCGAGGCGGCGGGAGACCCATGTCCCATGAGCAGCAGCGCATCAGATTCGCCGACGTGGGAAAACTCGTCGATCACGGCTTTCGCCACGGCAACGCGGTCATCCCGCGCAGACAGCAGCGGCTGGGCGATCTTCGTCGGCACGTCCTGCTCGTCAGACCACGCGTCGACCGCCTTGCGGATCTTGGCCATCTCGGCGCCTTCCATCAAGCACGTCGTCGACACGATGAGGTCTTCCACACCGTCGGCAGCCATGCGCGCAAGCGCCTCGTCGAGCGTGTCGTGGTGCTCGCCGCGCTCGGCCTTCACCTTCTTGATGATAATTCCGCTCGTCCATGCGCTGTACGGCGTGCAATCTGGAAACGTCTCGCGCACCTTCGCCTCGATGGCGTCGATGGTCTTCACACGCGTTTCCTCGTGCGACGTGCCGAAGCTCACGAACAGCATTCCCCTCTTCATACGTGCCTCCTACAAGTTCTTCTTCTTGTAAATGAACGCGAACGAAATGGCCGCGAACACGACCAGGTACACCAGCAAAACGACCACGCCCATCAGGTTCGGGTCGTTGCCCTGCGCAATGGCGCGCACCATGTCGGACGTCTGCGACAGCGGCAGCGCCTGCACGAACTCCTTGATGCCATGCGGCATCTGGTCGGTCGAGAAGAACGTGTTGCAGAGGAACGACATGGGCATGATGATGTAGGTGTTGAACCGCGGCGCGTCGGTGTAACTTTTCGCCAAGAACGACAGCGTGACCGCGATGGTGGCGAACACCGTGCCGTTTAGGAACATGATGGCGAACGACAGCGGGCTGAACACGAGCGACGTGCGGATCGGCGAGATGAGCAGCAGGATGACCACCGCCGCGTACATGCCGCGCAGCGCGCCGCCGATGATCTGGCCCACGATGAACTGCCACAGCGGCGTCGGCGACACCATGACCTGGTCGAGCGCCTTCTCGTACAGGCGCTGCACGCTCATGTTCTGCGACACGGCCGAAAAGCTGCCCGTCATGGTGACCATGGCCACGATGCCGGGAATGAGGAAGTTCAGGTACGGCTCGCCATGCGAGGTGGTCTGAATGCCCAGCCCGAACACGAGCAGGTACATGAGCGGCGAGATCATGGCCGCGACCGTGATCTTGTAGAAGTCGCGCTTGAACTCCGCCCATTTTTCCCAAAGTACCGTGATGATGCCCATGATGCTTACCCGCGCGTCAGGCGGTGCCCCACCCTTTCCACGAACACGTCTTCGAGCGTCGTCGCACGCAACACGGCGTCGTCGGGCAGTTCCTGCAGGCGCGCGATTGCCACTTCGCGCGAGGGGAAATACTCGCTTCGCAGCTTGCCGTCTTCCAGCTGATCGACCGCGAACGGGCCCAGCTGGTCGATGAGGGCGAGCGGCGCGTCCACGACGTCAAGCTTGCCGCCGTCGATGAACGCCACGCGGTTGCAGAGCGCCTGAGCCTCGTCGATGTAATGCGTCGTCAGCAAAATGGTGAGGTTGCGCTCCTTCAAGGTGCGCAGCAAGTCCCACATCTGGCGGCGCGCGAGCGCATCCATACCGGCCGTCGGCTCGTCGAGCAGCAGGATTTCAGGCTCCACCATGAGCGCACGGCAGATCATGAGCTTGCGCTTCATGCCACCCGACAGGTGGCGCACCGTGCGATGCCCGAAATCGGACAGGCCGGCGAACTCGAAGAGCTCCTCGGTCTTGGCGCGGATTTCCTTCTTGCGCATGTAGTACAGGCGGCCCTGGTATTCCATGACCTCGTTCATGGTCATGTCCTGGCGCATCGAGTATTCCTGCGTGACGACCGAAAGCTTGCGCTTCACAGTGGCGGCCTTGCGCGTGAGCTGCTCGCCATCGATGACGATCTCGCCTTCGGTGGGCAACAGCACCGTCGACATCATCGAGATGGTCGTGGTCTTGCCCGCGCCGTTCGGCCCGAGAAGCCCCATGAACTCGTTCGTCTCGATGGTGAGGTTCAGGTGGTCGACCGCCGTGAAATCGCCGAACCGCTTTGTCAGGTTGCGAATCTCGATCATGGTTAGCCAATGAGTATCAGGACGTTCCTGCTACTCATTTTCCTACACCTCTCTCGTGGATACTACCCTGGTAAATGAGTAGCAGGAACGTCCTGATACTCATTTTACGCGCCCTTCACGATGACGACCGAGAAGTAGTCGGCGTCTTCCTCGGTTATGTCGGACAGGTGCGGAAAAACCTTCTCATCGGGAAGGCCGCAGTTGGCAACCATCGACGCACCGTCGAGCTGGCCGCGCTCGGCCAGCTTGTCGCGCAGCGCGATGACCTCGCGGCCGCTCTTCATGAACACCTTGTTCGCCGGCACGTCCAGAATCTCGTCGACGTTGCCGGACATGACCGGCGAGATGAGCAGGCGCTCGGAACCTTCGCAGAGCACCGTGCCCAACCGTGCCGCGCTGGCGGAAAAGGACGTGACGCCCGGGATGATTTCCACTTCGTATCCGGCAGCGCGCACCCGCTCGTTCACGGGCGCGAAGCTGGCGTACACGCCGATGTCACCCAGGCAGAGGTAGGCAACGGTACGCCCAGCTGCCAGGTGCTCGCAAATCGTCTGCGCGTTTTCAGCATAGGCAGCTTGGCGCACTTGCGCATCGCGCGTCATGGGCGTCGAGCATTCGATCTGTTGCTTGCCTTCGATGTATTCCGCCGCAATGGAAAGCGCCGTTTGGCGGCCATGGCCGATGTTCGGCACCGCGATGACGTCGGCTTCGCGGATGGCGCGAACCGCTTTCAACGTGAGTAGTTCCGGGTCGCCGGGGCCCACGCTGACGCCGTACAGTTTTCCGGGCATTGCTACACCTCTCTCAATGGCGATGATTGTCCATTGTACCCGCGTTGGTCAGGCAAAACACGACAGAGCCGCGATTCCGTCGAATGCGCCCAACTTTTGTGGAACAGCGCGCCAGCCCGGGTGTTCCAAAGTCCTTTGATCGCAAAACCTCGCGTTTTCGCGCTTGCGCTTTGGAACCTCCGGGCTGGCGCGCTGTTCCATCAGTACCGGCTTCTTTCCTTCAGGGCGCGGTCGATGTCGCGTTTGGCGTCGCGTTCGGCCATGGCCTGGCGCTTGTCGTGAAGC
>JAFUCC010000104.1 GCA_017459925.1 Eggerthellaceae bacterium | reverse complement strand
GCGATGGGCGATAACCCCGCTGTGCCCGTGCGGTTGTTCAAGGAACGCGACTTGCGTTCGGCCGGCGAAAACGACGTGGTGAAGACGATGACGTCGTCAGGCACGACATCGCAGGTGAAGTCTCGCATTTACCTCGATCGCGATACGTCGGCGCGTCAGTCGAAGGCGCTCACGCGGATAGTCGGCGATTTCCTTGGCACGTCCAAGCGCGTGCCGATGCTCGTCATCGATGCGCAAGGCACGGTTCGCGATCGCAACAGGTTTTCGGCGCGCACGGCCGGCATTCGCGGCTTCAGCATGCTGGGGCGCGACGTGACGTACGCTCTGCACGACGATATGACACCGGACTTCGAGGCAGTGTCTTCGTTCGCCGAGAAGCATGCAGATGAGAGCGTGATGCTCTTCGGGTTCACGTTCATGGTTTGGGCGCATCTCGTTCAGCCCATGCAGGAGCGGGAATTGTCGGTCGACCTGAACGGCTTGCTGGTGCACGGCGGCGGCTGGAAGAAGCTCGCCGACTCGGCCGTGACGTCCGACGAATTCAAGCAAGGCTGCCGCAGCGTGCTGGGTGCGGGCCTGTAGATCAGCGATTATTACGGGATGGTAGAGCAAACTGGCTCCATCAACATGGAATGTGAATGCGGGCACCTACATGCATCGGTCTTCGGCGACGTCGAGGTGGTCGATCCGTTGTCGATGAAGCCTCTCGGCGTGGGAAGGCGCGGACTGGTCAAGAGCGTGTCGCTCCTGCCCACGAGTTATCCCGGCCATATCCTGCTGACCGAGGACGAGGGCGAGGTACTCGGAATAGACGACTGTCCGTGCGGCAGGCTTGGCAAGTACTTCAAGGTTCATGGCAGGCAGAAAGGCGCCGAGATTAGGGGGTGCTCCGATACGTATGAGCGAAGGTAGCCCCATTGCAAGCGTGCTGGTCGCCGGAAGCGAACGGGCGCTGTTCGCAGCGCCCAGGCGCGTGCTCGATCAACGAGACATCGACTTGTTGGCCGAGGTCTCGTTGCGCTTGATGAGCAATCCTGCCGCCAAGGCCCTTCCCGACGTCGTGTCGTTCGCATTCTGGTGTCGGCGCGCGCACCTAAGGGCACTCGCCGAAGAGCGAGCCGACCTGGGATGCAGCATAGGGCGTGGCCTGGCCTTCCACGTGGCGCCATCGAACGTCCCCGTGAACTTCGCATTCTCGTGGGCGTTCTCGCTGCTCGCAGGCAACGCATGCGTTGTGCGCGTGCCGTCGAAGTCGTTTCCCCAAGTTGATCTCATCTGCGACACCGCCGATGCCGCCATGCGGGAAGCGGATGATGCCCGCACCGCCTTCGTGTCGTACGATTCGGCGTCCGACACGACGGCGATCCTCTCCGCCATGGCCGACGTTCGCGTGCTTTGGGGCGGCGATGCCACCGTGTCACGCATAAGGGCGCTGCCGTCAAAGCCCCGCTGCGTCGACGTCGCCTTCGCGGACCGCTATTCCGTCGCGCTTATCGACTCGTGCGCTGTGGGCGCACTCGACGACGCAGGGCTGGCTTCGCTTGCGAACAACTTCTACAACGACACGTACCTGATGGATCAAAACGCGTGTTCGTCGCCCATGACGGTTGCATGGACGGGCGGCGACACGGCTGCGAAGCGCCGCTTCTGGGGTTCTGTGCGCGAACGCGCCGTTCAGGGCTACGACCTGCAAGGTGCGGTTGCAACCGGCAAGTACGTGCAGCTCTGTCGCGACGCGATGGACGGACGCCTGCGCGAAAGCGCACGCTTCGACGGCTGGCTCGACGTCGTAAGGCTGAACCTTGCCGATGTGGCCGACGGGTCGCTCGACGGCTATCGCGGGCGCGGCGGTTATTTCTACGAGCTCGATGTAAGTGACTTCTCGGATGTGGCACCGCTGCTCGGACAGTCATGTCAGACCGTCGTGTATTTCGGAGTTGACCCACGGCACGTGAGGGAGCAGGTGCTCGATGCCGGCCAGTGCGGCGTCGACCGCATCGTGCCGGTGGGCAAGGCAATGGACATCGACGCGATATGGGACGGCATGGACCTGCTGGCCATGATGTCGCGGAGGGTGGACGTGAGGTAACGCATGGGCTTGCTTGAGGGGAAAACCGCCGTTATAACCGGAGCGCGCCGGGGCATCGGCAGGGCAACAGTCGCAGCGTTCGCGCGGGAAGGAGCGAGCGTCTGGGCGTGCGCGCGTTCCCGAGACGAGGAGTTCGAGGCGTTCTGCGAGTCCTTAGCCCAGCGCCATTCGACTCGAATTACGCCCGTTTACTTCGACTTGGAGCTAAGTGACGAGATTGCCAGGGGCGTCAAGGAGGTGCGTTCGTCGAGGGAGCCCGTAACGACGCTTGTCAATTGCGCCGGCATAGTTGCGCCGAGCGCCTCGTTTCCAATGACCAAGCGTGATGAATTCAGGCGCGTTATCGATGTCAACCTAACCCGGCAAGTCGAGGTCACACAGTACTTCTTGCGGCTCTTGTCGGACGGCGGCGCTATCGTGAATCTCTCGTCGATAGCCGCCATGAGAGGCATGCCCGGCCAATATGCGTACGCATGCTCGAAGGGGGCCGTTGAAACCTGGACGCGAATGCTCGCCCAAGAGCTCGGCCCGCGCCAGATACGCGTCAACGCAGTGGCGCCCGGGTTCGTCGACACCGAGATGGGAAATCGAGCTGCGGGCGATTTG
>JAFUCC010000029.1 GCA_017459925.1 Eggerthellaceae bacterium | reverse complement strand
TGCAGTTCATGCAGAACCTCGGCGCTGGCCTGGGCTCGGTCATCTACGGTTCGGTCATCGACGTGACCAACGTGGCCACCTGGGCGCTGCCCGGCAACCTCATCCAGATTCCCGTGTGCATCATCGCGATCGTCTGCGCGCTGATGATTAACCCGTGGAAGAAGGAGAAGAAGCAGAAGGAAGCGACCGAGCTGAAGCCCGCTACTGCAGAGAACTAGCGCGAACGACAATACCAGTTTGAAGAACGGCGGAAGGGGAAACCTTTCCGCCTTTCTCATAGCGCGAAATCGGGAAGGGGCTGGCCGAAGCGCTCGCGTCGCAGGCTCCGGCGATTTCGTAAGACGAACAGTCCCGTACGAGCGCGAAGAACACGTCGTTGTCGAAGCTGTACAGCCCAATGTCGTCACATTTCATCACGGTTCGGAATTGCCCGTAATGCCTGATGAGAGCTGCTCATACCAGCAGCGTGAGCAAGTGTGGTGATTTCATCCTCTTAAACGTATGGCATTATTCTCAATCACTAATATACTCACATAGCTCTAATCGCGCGAAGCCACCGCGATTGCATACGGGCATGGGAAGAGAAAGGGTGATTTGTTTGTATAAACCGAATTTGAAAGTGGCGAGCAAGGCGATGGCGGTTGCCGCGTCCTTGGCGTTGGGCTCGGCGCTCGTCGTCGGGTGCGCGTCGGGCACGACGTCGTCCGCTGCATCGAGCGCTTCGGCTTCCGGGTCCGCGGCTTCCACGGCTGCGGCCGACGTCGAAGGGTACGTGACGGCGGCTGCGTACCGCGCTGCCGAGCCGGCTCCCGAGATCTTGGGCATCTCCGGCATCTCGACGAACAACGCGTGGACGTCCGTGGGCGTGCTGGATTGGTCGACCCCCGTGTACTACATCATGGGCACCGACATCAACTCTGCGCCGAACCCCTATATGTACAACGCAGTGCTGAATATCGAGAATGGCAACGAGAACGCCCAGCCGACGCTCGTGTACACCACGCGTCAGGGTGGCCCGGCGGCCGCCATGTTCGAGTACGGCGCCGACGCCGACTCCGATGCCGCGTGGAACATGCTGCCCGACATCATCGTGGGCACGGGCCAGGGCGAGGCGGTCGACTACAGCCAGGCCAACTACGCGCCCGCGGCGGGCGAGGCCAACGGCGTGTCCGACTACAGCCCGGTGGGCATCAAGTACGACAACACGAACATCTACACGATGGTCGACACGATGTACAACCTGGCCGAGGCCGCTGACGACATCGTCGCCGAGAGCAACGGCACGGCGAAGCTGCGTTACGGCAGCGCTACCGACATCGCGAAGGCCTACGAGCAGTACGTGAAGGGCACGCAGGGTTATGTCCTGTCGCAGCTGAACGGCGCTGACCTGAAGAAGGTCGCCCTCGTGAGCGATTACGACGCCGCCACCGGCACGTACAAGTTGACGCAGACCGGCGTTGCCGAGGGCACTGCCACGGCAAACCGTTACCTCGAGGCCACGCAGTTCGTAGCGACCAACATCGCCGACGGCATGGAGGCCGACCCGGTTGACGAGTCCGCGCAGCAGCAGAGCGGCCAGGGCCAGGGCAGCGGCAGCGCGGCGGCAGCATCCGGCAGCGCGAGCGCCGCATCTGCGTCCGGCAGCGCTGCAGCAGCGTCTGGTAGCGCGGCTGCAGCCAGCAGCGGAAGCGCCGCAGCGGCATCTGGCAGCGCGAGCTCCGCATCTGCATCTGGCAGCGCGGCAGCGGCCGGCAGCGGCAGCGCAGCAGCAGCAGGCGGCCAGGGCGGCCAAGGCGGCGGCCAGGGCGGCGGCCAGGGTGGTGGCCAGGGTGGTGGCCAGACGGCATCTGCCCCGACCGTCACGGTGACGCAGGACCAGCTCGCCGACGTGGACCTCATCCTGCTCGGCAGCCAGGCCGGCCAGGAGAACATCGCCAGCACCGAGGACATCCTGGCATCGTTCACCGATGACATGAAGAAGAAGACGTACTGGGTGAACAGCGACACCTCCTCCGCCGGCTCGATGTACGGCGTCGTCATGAATTCCGTCGAGAACGCCCAGAACATCGGCCGCATCCTCGGCTGCCTGTACCCCGAGTACATCGATCAGGACCAGTGGATCGCCTACTACTACGACAACTTCTACCACCTGAACGAGTCCGACTTGGCTGACGCCATCGACAACGCGATGGACGGCGTGCGCAACTGGGACGCCGCCGGTTCCGAGCTGACCGCTTGGACGACCGATGACGTGTCCGATTACGACAAGGCCGCCGTCGAGAAGAAGCTCAGCGATGGCGTGAAGTGGATCGCCGACAACGCGTCGAGCGTGAACGCCCTGCTCGCGGCTTCGAACCGCTAGGCCCAAGGCGAAAGATTCAAGGAAAGCGTTGGCGGCATCGCCTGGTGTCGCCAACGCTTCTTGCGTTTCGTTTTGTAGGGGCGCGATTCATCGCGCCCCTACGGGATGACTTCGAATGGGTAGCAATCATAAACATACACGACGAATCCTGGCGGTTCTCTTGCTCGCCGCGCTGCTGGTGCTTTCGGCAGGCATGTGCGGATGCAAGTTCACGAGCGTGCTCACGCAGCACGTCGAGGACGAGCAGCTCGGCGAGTTGGACGAATCGGCCAATCCCATTTATCGCGAGACGCCGGACGCTCCCGAAGACTCCACGCGCACGACCAACACCATCAGCGACAGCGACCGTGTCGACGACCAGGAGCAAACGCTTCCCGTGTACGAGCAGAGCGCAGCGGAAGACGGAACGACCGACATCCGCGAGCAACGTGCCGACAGCGCCGACACCGACAATGCGAGCACGGGCAACCAGCGCTCGTACGCCGAAGGCGACAACGAGGTGGCGGGCGAAAGCGAGAAGACGGGCAGCGCCACGAGCGGCGAAGGCGAGGGCGAGGGGGAGACCTCGTCGGACACCTCGACTGGCGGCGAAGGCGATCCGGGCGATTTGCAGAACCTGGCAGGTGGCATCGGAGGCGCGGGCGAGACGTTCGACACCACGGGCACCGATTACGAGCTGCCCGAAGACGTGCAACATGTGGCTGCCGCCGGCCAGTATGCGACGATCGTGCAAATGCTGGCGGGCCGCGGTGCGCTCGTCGCGGCGGACAGCGAGTGGGCGTCGTCCGTGACCGACCAGCGCCTCTTCCCCGGCGAGGGCATCGAGGACTTGCCCATCGCGTGGCGTGGAGATGCAGACACGGGGTACGAGGTCGACATCGACGCGGTGATCGCCGCCGAGCCCGATGTCGTGCTGACCGACAACGCCCTCGTGAAGCTCGACGACGCCGAGCAAGCGCGCCTTGCCGCCGCAGGTATCGACGTGGTCGTGCTACCGCGGCTCGGGGCGACAGACACGCCCGACGACGACGTCGTGAAGGCGGTGTCGATCGTAGGCGAGCTGCTGGCTGGCGCCGAGACGCAGTTCGACGCGTTGGCCATGTCCGACGAGTACGCAAGCCAGCACGACAGCGTCATCGACGCATGCTTGCAAACGAACGGCGGCTACTCGTACAAGATGGAATACGGCACGAGCTTCCCGGGCGTGTACCAGGGAACGGCCGACAGCGGCATCGAGACGACCCAGCTCAGCAGCGTGCGCTATGTCACGGCGTTCATCGACTCGTGGACAGCCGACGTGAACGCGAGCTCGGTGGCCATCCGCCGCTATGGCAACGCCACGCTGTACCTCGACGGCGAGCCCATCGACGCATCGGAGGGTGCGGGACTGTCGTTAACCATAGAATCGAAGAACTTCCCGTTGCTCGCGTACTACCTGCAGGTGGCCGGCGTGGTCGACAACGCCTACGAGGGCGTGAAGCCCGTCGCCGGCGGGTCGGGCATGGCAAGCGAGCCGTACCTGGTCGTGCCCGGCGGCACGCGCAACCTCATCACCGACACGACCCGCGTATCGTCGCGCACCGCTCCCTCAGCGCTGTGGTTCGCCCCCTCGTCGGTGGCGACGGCGGCGAGTTGGCTGAAGGTGGGCGACGAGGGCTTTCCCATCCTCATAACCAAAGACGATGACATGGCGCGCCGCGTCGTCGCGTCGGCGAACAAGGTCGACGGCCTGTACAACGTCGGCAGCCCGTACCGGGTGCAAGTCATGCCGACGGGCGTGTCCGGCAGCTGGGCAGACGGCACGGTGGAAAGCTTCCTCGTGTCGCCGTGGGTGGAAGGGCTGTTCAAGAACGACGGCAACCTCGAGCGGTGCAAATCGTACGTCGACCAGTTCTACGCGACGTTTTACCGCGGTTCGGCGGATAGCGCCCTTGCCGATTTCAATACGAGCTACACGGCGTTGTGCACGGTGAAGTAGATGGGGAAGGGTTTGCTGCGACAACGTGAACATGTTGCTCCTGGGACGGCCAGCCCGGAGGGAGGGGTGCGCCTACGGCTGCTCGGCGGGAAACCGCTTTCCCTTCCCTTGCCCTCCTTCCGCCTGCGCAAGCGGCGCACCCCTCCCTCCGGGCTGGCCGTCCCAGGAGCAACTATCGTGATGTTAATGGCTATTGCGGTCATGCTGTCAGGGTGCGCTGCAAACCCTGGGGGCGGAAGCGCGGTTCCCGCCGAGGAGGCGCAAGGAGTTGTGTACGACGCCTTGGCTGGGGCTTGGTATGACGATATGGAATCTGCGTTTGCGTCGGCGGCAGATGGGGCGACGCTGTACGTGTATGAGGACCTTGAGTCTGGTGCGCTGCAGTCGTCTGCGGACAAGCTGGCGGTTGACTTGCAGGGCCATGCGCTGACGATTGATGCCGTTGGCTCCGGCGCACGCGGCGGGCAGGGGCTCGCGCATGACGGTATCGGACTCGGCGCAGGCGAATACGCGATTTCGAACGGAACCGTATCGGTGACGGTTGGCGCCCAGCCCGAGACGACGCAGAGCGCGACGGCCGGGTATCGCGGTGTTTCCGCCGAAGAGGGAAGCAACTTGGCGCTTTCCAATGTCGATCTGAGCGTGGCCTATGCCGGCACGAGCACGATCATGCCGGGCGTCGAGTTGGCGGGCGTGGAAACGGGCGGGTCGCTGACGTTGCAAGATGGGTCGGCCATTTCGGTCGAGTCGGCTTCTGCGCGCGATGCGTTCGGCGCCTCCACGGCTGCCGGCGTTCACGCGAAGGGAACGGACGGCGCTTGCACCATCGCCGTGTCGGACGACTCGTCGATTGCCGTCGACAACCGTTCGGCCCAGGTGATGCAGGGTGCCATCGGGTACCCGACGACGGTGTTCGGCACGACGAAGACGACCAATTCCGAACTCATGGAAATTGCAGTCGACCCGTCGCTTGGCTGGTACGACGACATGTGCGCCCGCTTCCTGGCGAATGCGCGCTACGACGACCGCGAAGACGCAGACGGCTTCGTCTACGGGGCCGAAGTGTACTATGCCTCTCCGCTCGAATTGGAAAACGGGTTGAACGTGTGGGCGTTCACCGACCCGATGGCAGCTGGCGTGGCGGGTCTTCCTGAAAACATCGTGCCGACCCACGTGTTCGTGCGCAGCGATTACGCGCTTCCGCTCGACGCCTATGGCATCTGGTGCGATGAGGGTTTCGCGGGCTCCGTTTCGCAAGAAGGCGCGTTGTCTGCGACGACCACGCTCGGCCACGCCATCGGCGTGTACGAAGGCGCTTCGGGAACCTATGAGGTCGACGAGGACACCATAAGCGCGACGTGCGGCAAGGGCGCGTTCAGAGCGGATGCCGGGCCGTTCGATTTCGGCGATTACGTCGATGTTCCCGTGAGTCCCGACGTGTCGGTGTCGTACCCTGCGCAGTCGGCGTACACCTCCGTGCGCGAGGAGAGCCCCGTCGCCTGGAAGACGGCTGTCGCTGGCGAAGAAGCCTGGGTATACGCTTCGCTTCCCATTGCCTTCGACGACCTGTTCACCGAATGGGGCCTGTACGGCGAGGTCCCTGCGGAAGACGAAACCGAAACGACCATCGGCTTGTCGCTGACGTATTACCGCATGAGCCAAGACGGGTACCTCTACACCGGCGAAGAGGCGGGGACGTACACGTACAGCCCCGAGCTCGACCTCATCGACGTGGCGAACGAGCGCATACGGCCTGGTGACATCGTCGAGATCGGCGGTGTAAAAAACAGGTTTTTGGGCTGGTCGCCGCGCATGAGCGACAAAGAGCCCCTGTACACCGACCACATCTTGCTGGAAAAGCAGAACTGGGGCTCGTTCGGGGCCAAGTGCGCCCTGTATGGCATTTACGAAATCGTGGTCGACGAGCCCGAGCAGGAAGGCGCCCAAGCAACTGCCGGCCAATCAGGGCAAACGGCGCAGCCTGTGCAGGCGGTTTCCTCGACCATCGTGGAAACCGGCCAACTGCCGACAGGCGGCCTCGACGCCGGCGCCACGCAAGAGGAAGTGTTCTCGTCTGTAGGCGGCATGGCCGTCATCGGCGGGTTTGCGCTCGTCGTCGTGGCGGCATGCCTGCTGTGGCGTGCACGTGGGCGCAAGCTCGTCGCCCTGGAAGCCGAGGCGGCAAGCGAGGAGGCCTCATCCCAAGAGGAGCAGAAGCGGAAAGGGGGAATCCGGTTCTGATGGCTCGCAAACGCAAACGTCCAAGTGCCGAGCAACCAGCCGTGACGGCTGACAACATCCGCCTCGACGGCGACGAACGCAACGTCTATGCCGAGTCGGTCGACGAGGGCCACAAGGTCGATCGCCGCACGCAGGTCATCTTCGTGCTGTGCATCGTGTTGGTGGTGCTGTACTTCTTCGGGCTCGTAGTTCCCAAGAACCTGTTCAACCCCAACCTGCACCAGGGCGGCTACGCGGCGGGGTACTCGTTCTCGTGGTTCGTCGACGACCTTGCGAGCAACGTGAACGGGCTGGTCAGCGTGTTCCTCGGGCACGACGATGCCCCGGTTGCGTTTTCCAGCACCATGGTCCGCTACCTCATCATCGCCATGACGGGGGCTGGGTTGGCGCTCTGCGGCGCGGTGTACCAAGGGTCGTTCCGCAACGCGCTCGTGTCGCCTTCGACGCTCGGCGTCATGAGCGGCGCGACGGCGGGCATGATGCTCTGGGTTGTGTTCTTCGTCGACGACGAAGGGACGAACGTGCCCTGGCTGTCCACGTACGCAGGGTCCGACGACGGGTTCTGGGCGCAGCTTGTATCGAACTACAGCCTTTCGGTCATATCGTTCATCGGGTGTTTGCTCGTCGTGGGCTGCGTGCTGCTCGTCATGCGCGTGGGGCGCGGCGGGTTCTCGTCGCCTATCATGCTCATCATCACCGGGCAGATCATCGGCGGCGTCATGGGCGCGCTCAGCAACACCATCCGCTACTTCTACGTGTACTCGAACCCATACGGCGCCAAAGCCGAACTGCTCACCGAGCTGCAAATCGCGTCGTTCTACCGCAACTACACGTGGATCGACCTCGTGCTGGTGGGCATTCCCATCGTCATCACGTTCATCGTCATCATGAAGCTGCGCCGCCGCATGCAGGCGCTGTCGCTCGGGGAAGGCGAGGCCCGCGCGCTCGGCGTCGACGCCAAGCGCATGCAGGTGCTCGTCGTGGGCCTGTGCACGCTGCTCACGGCCATCCTCATCTCGTTTTGCGGCATGGTCGGCTTCGTGGGCTTCCTCGTGCCGCACTTGGCACGGCGACTCGTCGGCCCGAACTTCAGCTACCTGCTGCCGGCGGCCACCGTGCTCGGCGCGGTGTTCGTGCTCGGCGCGTACGTGCTGCTGCTCATGACGCTGGGGTCGAGCTACGAGACCATGGTGGGCATGTTCATCTCGATCGGCGGAGCCGCCGTGTTCCTGGTGACGGCCTTGCGCGGGAAAGGGGGTTCCCGTGGCGAGTTTCGGTAAGCGCAGCAGGTTGAACCTGTCGTACGGCGCGTCCGACATCGCGCGCATGCGTAACGGCGCTGCTGCACCCAAGCGCACGCATGTCACGGGTGCCACCGTGAAGCGCGCCATAAGCATGAAGGAGTCGAACGCGCTGCTGTCTTCCGAGCGCTTCGCCTTCGCGACGAAGGTGTTCGCCTGCGTCATCGCCATCATCGTGCTGGCGTTCCTGTCGCTGGGCATCATGGGCGCGGCGGGCGACTTGTACCCGTACAGCCAGCGCTACGACATCTACACGCCGCTGCAGGTGGGCTCGGTGCTGTTCGAGCAAGCGCACAACGCGCTCGCGAACCTCACGCACCAGTTCCCGGCGCATTCCAACGAGTGGATTCGCGAGAACGTCCCCGGATACTGGGCCGTGCCCCGGCGCGCGTCGGTTCTGGGCATCACGTTCATCTGCGCCGAGCTCCTGGCGGTCAGCGGCATGCTGTACCAGAACGTGTTCCGCAATCCCATTGCTGGCCCGGGCATGCTCGGCGTGACGAGCGGCGTCAGCCTGGGGCTCATGATCCTCGTCGCCATCTACCATGCGGCGGCGCCGTCCATGCTCTACGAGCGCTACGCCATGTGCTACGGCTTCGGAGCGGTCATCCTGGTGGTCGTGCTGTTGGCCGGCAAGAGGCTGTCGGGCGCGGGAAAGCCCTACGACATCGTGACCATGCTGCTCATCGGCTCGATTTTCAGCCAGCTCATCGGGTTCGTCGTGTCGTACGTGACGCTGTTCGTCATGGAAGAAGACGACTACCTGGTCTTCTACACGCTTTCGCAGATGCTCACGGTCAGCACGTCGCTCATCTCGTGGGTGACGCTCGGCATCGCCGCGCTGGCGTCGTTCGTCCCCATCTGGATGAACCGCCACAAGCTGAACGCGTTGGCGTTCGACGACCAGGAAGCGCGCCTGCTCGGCGTGAACTCGTCGCGCATGCGGGCGCTCGCCATCGTGTGCGGCGCCATCATGATTCTGGCCGCCACGATTCACGTGGGCGCGGTGGCGCTCATATCGCTCGTGGTGCCGTTCATCTCGCGCAGCGTGTTCGGGTGCGAGTTCAACAAGCAGCTCATCGGGAATCTGTGCATCAGCCCCATCTTGCTGCTCATCTGCCGCGACATCACCGACCTTCTGCCGTTCATCGGCGAGGGCCTGGCCATCGGCTCGGTCGTGAGCGTCGTGGCGTTGCCGCTGTTCGTGGTGCTGATGGCCCGACACGTAAGGGGCTGGGAATAGCCCAATGGGGATACTCCCCATTGGGCTAAGAGACGGAAAGGACGTTCGCATGAAGCTGCTCGTGCAAGACGCGTTCATAGGCTATGACGCTGAAAAGCCGCTGCAGAAGTACGTGAACTTCAGCGTGGAGAGCGGGGAGGTGTGCTGCATTCTCGGGCCCAATGGCTGCGGGAAGACGACGCTCGTGAACACGGTGCTCGGCACGACGCCGCCTCTCGCCGGTTCCATCACGTTCGACGGCAGCGATGTGACCAAGTGGTCGGCGGCTGAGCTTTCCGACAAGGTGGCGTTCGTGGCGCAAAGGCACAACCAGCCCTTTCCCTACCAGGTGAAAGACGTCGTCATGCTCGGGCGCCTGACCAAGACCGAATCGCTTTCGGGCAAGCCGTCGACGCGCGACTACAACATCGTGGAAAACGCGATGGAGGAGATGGGCATCCGCCACCTGCGCGACGTGCCCTACGTCGACATCTCGGGCGGCGAGCTGCAGTTGGTCATGTTCGCCCGCGCGCTCGCGCAAGAGCCGCAGCTGCTCATCATGGACGAGCCCACGGCGGCGCTCGACTACGGCAACGCGGTGCGCGTCATCGAGAAGGTGAGGGAGCTTGCCGACGAGGGCTATGGCGTCATGATGATCACCCACAACCCCGACCACGCGTTCATGACGCGCGCGAACGTGGCGCTGTTCATGCGCAACCAGAACATGAAGTTCGGAACGGCCTACGACATCATCACGCGCGAGAACATATCGGACGCTTACGGCGTGAACGTGAAGCTCGTCGAGTTCACGCACGATAACCAGGAAGTCATGCGCATGTGCGCCCCCGAGTTCGGCGGGCTGCGGCCATGATGGCGAGACTTGGTTCAAAAGCCTCCGTAGGGGCGCGATTCATCGCGCCCGTCCGTTTCGACCCAGCAGCATTTCGGCGCATCTGAGAAAGGAATTCCAACATGGTTGACGAAAAAACAGCCCAATGGGCAGGCGATGTCGTCGAGAAGATCATCGCCAACGTGGAGACGGCCATCATCTCGAAGCACGACGTGGTGGAGCTCGCGGTCATGGCCATGATCGCGCAGGGTCACGTGCTGCTCGAGGACCTGCCGGGAACGGGCAAGACGTCGCTTGCGAAATCGCTCGCGCGCTCGATCGACTGCGGGTTCTCGCGCATGCAGTTCACGCCCGACGTCATGCCCTCCGACGTCACGGGCTTTTCCATCTACAACCAGAAGACGAACAGCTTCGAGTTCCGCCCCGGCGGCGTCATGAGCAACCTCGTGCTCGTCGACGAGATCAACCGCGCATCCGCCAAGACGCAGTCGGCGCTGCTCGAGGCCATGGAGGAACGCCAGGTGACGGTCGACTCCCAGGTGTACCAATTGAAGGCTCCGTTCATGGTCATGGCCACGCAGAACCCCATCGAGCAGCACGGCACCTACCCCTTGCCCGAGGCGCAGCTCGACCGTTTCCTCGTGAAGCTGTCGATGGGCTATCCGCTGCTCGAAGACGAGGTGCGCGTGGTGCTGGAAACCCAGGCCGCCAAGGAGCGCATGCAGCCGGTGGCGACGGGCGATGACGTGGTGAAGCTGCAGGCGCTCGTGCGCGATTTGCACGTGGCGCCGAGCGTGGCTCGCTACGCCGTGCAGATCGTCACGGCGACGCGCAGCGTGAAGGAGTGCGTGTGCGGCGCGTCTCCGCGCGCATCCATCGCACTCGTGAACATGGCACGCGCGAACGCCCTCATGCGCGGGCGCACGTACGTCATGCCCGACGACGTGAAGTTCTTGGCCCCGCATGTGCTGGCACACCGCATCATCCTGACGCACGAAGCGCGCGTGAGCGGCCGCGACCCGAAGGCCGTCATCACGGGCATCCTCGACACTGTCGCCGTCCCCACCGTGACCGAACCGGAGCTGAAAGGCGCGTAACGCCCGAACCATGAAGGCATCCTCGAACATAGTGAAAGCCGTCGTCTGCGCCGCCATCTTCGCGGTGCTCGTGGCGTTGGCGTTTCTCGTGGGCGACAGCGATTACCATGCCACGGTCGTCGGGTGGGCGCCGCCCATCGCCATGCTGGCGGCGCTTGCGCTCGCGTTCGGGTACCTGCAGTTCGTGAAGCGCAACCTGTCGTTTTCGGAAGACACGTTCGCGCAAAGCTGTCAGCGCGGCAACGACGTGCAGTTCTCGGTGCGTTTCTCGAACCCGACGCCGCTGTTCGTGTTCAAGTTGGATGCTCATCTGGTCATCGCCGACGCGTTCGGCAACACGGCGAACACCACATCCACGACGTTGACGCTGGCGCCGTACGAGAGCCAGAGCTTCGGCTTCGCCATGCACTTCGACCACATCGGCACGTACGAGGCGGGCCTCGAGCGCGTGGTCATCAGCGATTTCCTCGGCCTGTTCACGGTGACGGTTCCCAATGCGAAGCGCTCGTCGATCAACGTGACGCCGCGCCTGCACCCGGTCGGGGGCATCCGCTTTTCCGACGACGCGCTCATGCAGGCGTCGCGCGCGGCCAAGTCGGTGCTCGCCGACTCGATGGATTACGCGTATTCGCGCGAGTACGTGGCGGGCGACCCCTTGAAGACGATCCACTGGAAGCTTTCGGCGCGAGCCGACCATTACATGACGCGCCTGTACGAGCAGTACACGAACCCCAGCGTGTGCGTCGTGCTCGATTTCTACGGGCCGGGCGAGGGGCCCGAGCAGCTCATGACCATGTTCGACACGGTCGTGGAATCGGGGCTGGCCATAGCAGACTACGCCCGCAGCTGCGGGTTCGAAACCGAGATGCGCTTTTGCGCGCGCAGCGGCGAGCGCCGGGTGGTGCGCCGTTGGAGCCCGTCCGAGCTGCCCGAAATCGTCGCCGACATGCCGGTCATGTCGGCGAGCGACGAGGACAAGGCGCCGGCCCGCGACGTGCTGACCGAGCAGATGGGGCAGGGCCGCGGGCAGAACAACCTCGTCGTGTGCACGGCCGACCTCGACGCTGACATGGTGTCGCTCGTGCTTGCCGCGCGGGCGCACCAGCGGGCCCCGCTGCTCATCGCCATCGTGCCCACGGGCGTGGTCGGCCGCGAACGCGATGCGTATTGCAAGCCGCTTGCGCGCCTCGACGCCGTGGACGTTCCCTATGTGGTCATCGCCCATGCCGAAGAGCTTGGGGAGGTGAGGCCATGAGCGAGCTGGAGTCGCAAGCCCAGGCGAAGGCCCCTTCCAAGCTGCGGCTGTTCCTGCGTGCGGCCGTGGGCGACTTCGCGCTGGTGCTCGTCGCGTCGGTGGGCCTCGTGCTGACGGTGTCGTTCGGCTTCGAAAGCGCGCCGGTCTTGCGCGGCAACACGTTCATCGTGGCGGCCGCCATCGTGCCGCTGCTGCTCATCCTGTATGCAGGCGCCTGGTCGAAACGGGCTGCCGTGTTCGCGGCCATCGGCGCTGTGCTGTACTGCGCCGTCATCTTGGGCGTGTGCGTGGCGGCACAGCCGTACCAGGTCGACCTGTTCACGGACGGCGTCATTAACGACGACCCTCAGAGCTACGTCATCTTCGGGCTCGTGCTCGTGATTACGCCCATCATCGTGTACCTGCTGTCGCGGCGGCGTGCGGGCATGATCGTGCTCGTCGTGGCAGCCATCGTGGCCTGCGGGTTCATCCACCTGCTGTACCGCGATTGGGGCGAAGTGAACGGCGGCACGGCTGTGACGGCCGTGGTGCTCGTGGCGGTTGGCGCCCTGCTCATCTTCCAACGGTACCGCGCGAACGCCTACCAGGTGCGCCATTTGGAGAGCACCGCGTTCGGCACCGCGTTCGCCTATGCGGTCGTTACGAGCGCGGTATGTTGCAGCATCGGCGCGCTCCTGTTCTTCGCGGTCATCGCGCCGCTCGGATTGCAGACGGCCGAGATCCGCCCGTTCATGGATTACTTCTACCGCCCGGTCGTGGAGTACACGGGCGTGTACGACACCTCGTACGTGGAAGACCCCGACACCGTGACCAGCGCCCTGAACGACCAGGTGAGCTACACGAACCAAGAGGCGGAAAGCGGCGCGGAGAGCCTTTCGCCCGACAGCGCCGACGCTGCGGGCACGAATCCCGTCGCATCCGCGCTCGAGCAGATGGCCGCCTTCGACATCACGAGCTGGCTGCAGGAGTTCATGGCCATCAGCTACGAGCGCTTCCGGGCGGGGGCCGTGTTCGTCGTCATCGCCATCGTGGTGCTGCTCATCGTGGCGGCGTTCCTGCAGCGCTACTTGCGCCGCCGTCGCGTGGCCAAGCTCGAATCGCAGCCGCTCGAATACCGCATTTGGTCGCTGTACGGGTTCTTCTGCAAGCGCTTGCGCCGCTTAGGCTACGGCAAGCCCGATTCCATGACGCCCATGGAATACGCCTTCGCCACGACGACGAGCCTGCCGCAGTTCGCGCAGGACACCGACGGCGTCGATTTCGTCGACGTGACGCTGGCCTACCAGCGCGCATGCTTGGACGAAGACCGCGCGACCGATGAGGACTGGCAGGCGTGCAAGCGTTTCTACCGCCCGTTCTTCCGCAACGCGCGGTTGCAGGTGGGCGGCTTGCGCTGGCTGAAGTACTTCTGGCGCATGTGACGAATCAATCTCCTCCGAGGAAATTGATTGTCGGCAGTGGGAAGCAGCGCGGGAAACCGCGTTGAGGATACAGGATATGGAAGGAAGCGTGAACATGGGACCACAGGAGCATAAGGTCGATTGGAACAGCGAAGCCGGCATGTACAGCGATTTCGCGTTCTGCGAGCTCGACGACACGCGCACGTACCTCGACGCCATCGGGGTGGGCGAGGGCGACACGGTGCTCGACGTGTGCTGCGGGCCGGGGCGTATCTCGGTGTTGGCTGCTGAGCGTGGCGCGGCCGTTACGGGCATCGATTCCGCCGAGAAGATGCTCGAGCACGCGCGCGAGAACGCGCAGCAGGCAGGCGTCGCGGACCGCTGCGATTTCCGCCTGCTCGATTGGAAGCACGTGTTGCCAGGGCAGAACCTTCAGACTGCCGACGTGGTCATCGCGAGCCGTTGCGGGGCGATGATGGATGTCGAGAAGCTCTCGTCGCTGGCGAAGCGCACGGTTGGCGTGCAGATCTTCGCCGACGCGCCGTCCATTCCCGAGCTGCAGAACGTCCTGTTCAGCGGTTGCGGCAAGGATGACGGCCCCGAACGCGGGCGCGAGGGAAAGCCGGGCCCCGACGGCCCGGGCGGCATGTCGCCGATGGGCATGCCAGGAGGCCACGGCCCCATGGGCGGTCCTGGTGGTCCGGGCCCGCGCCCGGGTGGCCCGATGGGCGGCCCTGGCGGCTCTGGACCCAAGAAGGCCATCTACCTGGTAATCGCCGAGAAGGCGTTCCATGCTGGGTATGACCCCAACATCCGCATCTTCCCCGAGCGTTTCCGCAAGACGTTCGGCAGCGCCGAGGAAGCCGTCGCTTGGGTGGCCGCGCTGAAGCCCGAGCGGGCCGAAGGCAACCTGGAGCGCCTGGCGCTGAACGTCGAGCCGTTCTTGTCGAAGGTTGATTACGGCGTCGAGTTCTGCATCGCCACGAAGGCCGCCATCATCTGGTGGGACGTGCGCTAGCCCGTTAGCCTGTTAGCTCGCAACAATAACAGCGCCCCGCGAAATTGCGGGGCGCTGGGATGGCGCTCGGGTGTCGGCCGGTCGTTAGTCGACGGCGACCATGACATCGGTGGCCTTGATGATGGCGACGGCCTTGCCGCCTTCCTTAGTGGAACGCATACCCGGTACCTGTTTCATAACTGTACAGGCCTCTTATTTCAGGTTAATATATAATCTGAAATAACTAGAGCGTCTTATTGGAGGTTCAGATGGGCACACTTCATAGGGAGATGTGGCTGTCGGAGGGTGCAGGGCGCTCGCGCAAGGAACGTGCGAGTGGCGCCTACGAGTACTTTTTGCCCACTAAGCTTGAAGATATGGAAATCGCGCTCGAACCCGATGTCGTGGGTGACATAAGTCGCGCCGAGGCGGCCATATCCAAGCTGAATAGCGAGCCGAAGGCGCTGCACAGCACCGAGGGTCTTGCCCGGCTGCTCCTACGTGCCGAAGCGGTTTCCTCTTCCTATATCGAGGGGCTGAGCATCGGAACGAGGCGTCTGCTCAAGGCGGAGATGAACATCCAAGGCAATGCGGCGTTCAAGTTCGACGAGGCCGCCGCCGAGGTAGTGGGCAATATCCACGCCATGGAATGCGCAATCGAAGCGGCATCAGCTGCGGAGACGATCAGCGTGGATACCATCCTCGACATCCATAAAGCCCTTTGCGAGAACACGCGCATTGAGGGCTTCGGCGGCAAGGCGCGCACCGTGCAGAACTGGGTGGGCGGCAACTCCTATAACCCTCTGCAGGCAGACTACATCCCGCCAGCGCCCGAGCACGTCATGGAGCTGCTGGAGGATTTAGCCGCCTATTGCAACGACCAGGTTGTATCGCCCGTGGTGCAGGCAGCCCTTGTGCATGCGCAGTTCGAGAGCATCCATCCCTTCATCGATGGCAACGGACGCGCTGGCCGCGCGCTCATACACCTCATCCTGAAGCGGCGCGGTTTGGCCCCCAACCTGGTGCCGCCGATATCGCTTTGCATGGCAACAAGGGCCACCGACTACGTGCAGGGCTTGGGCGAATTCCGTTACATGGATGACGAAGGCGCAAAGCAGATCCGCACGCATATCAATGACTGGGTTTCCTTCTTCGCTGGCTCCTGCGTGAAAGCGTGCGAGGAGGCTCAGGGTTTCGAGGATAGCGCACGTGCGCTGCAGGACAGCTGGCGGGAGAAGCTGGGAAGCGTGCGCAGGGGCTCTGCGCTCGAAGTGCTGCTCGACGAGATGGTGGGCATGCCTATCTTTTCCATCGGTACGGCGAGCGAATCGTCCGGTCGCGCGTTCAGCGCCATGTCGGCGGCGGTCGAGCGTTGCGTCGAGGCTGGCATCGTGAAACCCATCGGAAACCAGAAGCGCAACCGCGCCTTCGAGGTTCCCGACGTGATAAACGAGTTCAACATCTTCGAACGCAGGCTTGCAAGTCCCTCAGGCGATACGGAGGCCGCGAAGCCCATCCGAGTGGTTCCCGAGAATCTTTCGAAGGGAAGATAGGGAAGCAAAGCGCCCCGCATCTCTGCGGGGCGCTGGGATGCGCTCGGGTGTCGGCTGGTCGTTAGTCGACGGCGACCATGACGTCGGTGGCCTTGATGATGGCGACGGCCTTGCCACCTTCCTTCAGGCCCAGGCTCTCGATGGACTCGTTGGTGATGGAGCCGGAGATCTTCACGCCGTCGGCGTCTTCGATGGTCACGTGGCCGTTCACGGCGCCTTCCTTCACGCTGACGACCGTGCCCTCGATCTGGTTGCGGGCGCTGATGCCCTCGATCTTCTGCGTGGCGAACATGACGTTCGTGGCCTTGACGACGGCGTAGCACTCCTTGCCCTCTTCCAGGCCGAGCTCCTTCACGCTCTCCATGGTGATGTCGGCCTTGATGGGGTTGTGGTTGCCGCGGCAGATGACGACGACCGCGTTGACGGCGCCCTCCTTGACGGACTTGACGGTGCCCTTGATCTGGTTGCGTGCGCTGATCTTCATGTCGGTTCTTCCTTTCATTCGGTTTTCCAGTAGGCTCTTGCCTTTGCTGGTGCTTAGTTTCGCGCTCCGCTGGGGAGTGGAAGCCCAGGAGGAGCTGCGCTCACAACTCGCATCACGGTTCGTCATGGTTCGTTTGAGATGCGGTGCAGAGCTGTTGGCGCTTGTGCGTTTCGAGCCGCCGCAGCATTCGTTAGGGAAGGGGAGGAAAGCCAGTGAGGGGCTCGTGAAGCTGCGGCGGCATGAAACGATTGAAAAGCTTTGCCCTGGTATAATCCCAGTTGAAAAACTCTCCGTAGCAAAATATACTAAATAAAGAATAACCTTGCAATAGGATAAGAGGATTCCATGCGTTCAGACGAGTTCATGAATGCCGAGGACGTTGCCCGCTATCTCAACATGGGCAAGAACACGGTTTATCAGCTTGCCAAATCGGGGAAGCTCGCGTCGTACCATGTCGGCCGCAAGCTGAAGTTCACGCTCGACGACGTCGAGGCCTACGTGTCGTCGACGCACCACGCCCCGTCGTCGGGCGTTGCGTCGCGGCCCCAACCTGCCGAGGCACCCGAAGGCGAGGAGAATCTATCGGAAGCCGCATCGTTCGGCGAGCTGGAAGGCGTTCCGTTCGTCATCTCCGGCGGCGATCCCGCAGCTGACATCGTGGCTGCCTCGCTGAACGCATCGGGAACGCCGGCGATGCGCAAGGTGTGCGGCAGCTACACGGCGCTCGTGAACCTGTACGCCGGCGATGCGGATGCGGCTGTCGTGCATCTGTACGACCAGGCGTCGAACTCGTGTAACGTTCCCTACGTGCGCAACCTGGCGCCGGGCGCGTCGGTTGTGGTGTTCCGCCTGTATGGTTGCCATCAGGGCTTCATCGTACGCACGGGCAATCCCAAGGCGCTGACGACGTGGGGTTCGCTTCTGCGCGAGGGCGTGCGGCTGGCCAACCGTGCGAAGGGCAGCGGCGCGCGCGTGCTGCTCGACGAGAAGCTTCGGGCCATGGAGGCCCGCGCCGAGACAATCGATGGGTACGACACCCATTACATGGTCGGCAGCACGGCGGCTCGGCGCGTGGCCGGCGGCGTGGCCGATGTCGCCATCGGGACCGAACGCGAAATCCGCGGCGTTTCCGGCGTGCAGTTCGTTCCCATGCAGATGGAATGGACCGACCTGGTCGTGCGCAAGACCGCCGACGCCCGGCCGGTCATCAAGCTGCTGAAGGAGTTGCTTGCCTCCGACCGCATGCGCCAGGACATCTCAGCGCTGCAGTCGTGCGATGCGAGCAAACTCGGCGTTATCGTGTACGAGTCGTAGGTTGGTTACAGCGACGTGTAAGGATAGCGCAGTTCGACGGTCACCTCGTCACCTGGCTCCAGGTTTCGGTATGCGGAGGGATGGAGCTCGAGATACCCGTCTGCCTCGTCGAGCCGCAGCAGGTCGGGATGCATCCCGTTGGCTATCGGCTTTGCCTTCAGCACGTCGTTTTCGCGTTCGAGTTTCACGGGCCGAATGCCGAAGAAGTCCTTTCCAGGCTCTCGGCCCTTGCCGCTGGCACCAGGCGTGTCGGGCGTCTTTTTGGCTGGCTTTCCCCCTGTGGGTTGCGCCTGGCCATCGTATGCGGCCTTCACGTGCGCGGATGGGGTGGCGCGTCCATACAGGAACCAGTCGACGAGCGGTTTCAGGTACCAATCGGCCGTGATCTCGCAACCCGAAGGCGGGCCCGACAACCCGAGCACCGGCGTACCGTTCACGACAGAGGCGCTGGTGTGGCGCCCGGGGCCATGGTTGGTCTCGTGGCAAATAACCGTGCCGACCTGCTCGAGGATTTCCATCGTGAAGTCTTTCGACCCCTTCGACGAACCGGCGTTGATGGCCACGATATCGGCCTCGTCGCAAGCGCGCAGAATCGCCTGCGTGATGATGTCCCAATCATCGGGTATGCACTCGTAGATGACTGGGTCGGCGCCCCATAGGCGCAGCTTTCCCTCCAGCAACACGCCGTTACTGTCGTAGGCCTTGCCTTCGGGAAGGCCGCTGCCGGGCGACACCAGCTCGTCGCCCGTGGGGATGAACGCCACGCGGGGCCTCTTCACGACCTCGACTTCCGAGTAACCGCACATTGCGAGCACCGAGAGCTTGGCAGGGGTCAGGCGCGTGCCGGCGGGGAACAGTGCTTGTCCCTCTGTGAAGTTCGACCCGCGTTCTTTGCAGGACGCGTATCGCCTAGTTGGCGCTTCCAGGATACGCAAGGAACCCGGGTTCTCCGTACCGACGCCGATATTTCCGATGCCTCCGTCGAATTCCACCTGCTCGATGCGAATGGCGCAATCGAAGCCGGCGGGCAGAGCCGTTCCGGTGTTGGCCCAATCGTATTCTCGGCCGAGTTGCCAATTGCCCGTATCGGGCATCCCTTCCGAGAAATCGTCGAAGCGCACCGCTATTCCGTCCATTTGCGCGCACAGGGCGTTGGGAACGTCTATGCGCGAACGGCATTCGCTTGCCGTCGCGCGCATATGGGCGTCGTGCAATCCGACCGTCTCCGTCGTTGCGTCGAACGTGGAGGCGTCGATGAGCCGTTCGATTGCAGCTTCACGCGTCAGCTCGATGTGGTTGGTGTGGTCGCGCACGCATTGCTCCTTTCGCAAGGCTTTTATCAGGCGTTTTGAAGAATTATAGCCAGCCTGGGCGCTTGACGCGCATTTTCCGCACGCCAAGCCTGAGCTTTATACGGTATCTGCGCCGTCATGGGGCATGTGATCTGCGGGGGGGCGCATGGGGCTTGCCCCACGGCCGGTCTGCACCATGCTAGCGTCGGTTCAACATTGCGAAAAAAGCGCTCCGCGTTAGGGACTGCGGAGCGCATGGTTCAATTCCTGCCGTGAGCGTGGTTTAAGCTGCCGATCACCTCCTCGGCCTCGGAAGGGGTGCTAAACGAGCAGCGTGCCCTCGTCGGTGAGGATGCTGCAGGTGCAACGGACGTAGTAACCCCACTGGTTGTGCTTGGAGATGTCGAAGCGGGAAGCCTGCGCCGTACCGCCGTTGTTGAAGTCCTCCAGATGGCGCGGGTCGTTGAACGTGCGGGTGTAGTGCTCGTTGAACAGGATCATCGGCTTGTTGTCCGAGTTCACGCCAATGGAGAGGAAGTAGAAGTCGAACGTCAGCTCCTTGGCCTTCAGTGCGCCGCCCGTGCGCTTCACGGCCATGTCGGCCGACCACTGCTTGCGCTCGGCATGCCAGCGGCTGACGACCTCGACGGTGCCGGTCTTCTCAACTTCGATGCCGCAGCCTTCAGCTGTGCCCTTCACGACTTCCTTGCCCTGCAGCGAGCCGTTGTCGTCCTGCGTCGCCTCTGCGCAGCCGATGGCCGGCAGGTACGCGCGCAGCACGGCGAAGTCGTCATCGGAAAGCTCGGTGCTCGAGGGGCAACGGTCCATGATCTCGAGGATCTTCGCATGGATTTCGGACTCGTCAGCGGGGACGTCGATGAGCTGGGCATCTTCGCTGTTGTAGAAGTTGCCGATAGAGGTGATGAACTTGTCCATTGCTGGTTCCTTTCTCGCAACGCGTTGCAATTTCCCTGTCGAACAGGACTTACAGGACGAATTATAATTACTGAAAATAATACTGAAATCAGAATAGATATAACAAGATGTTATGGCCTTGGCGTCAAGGGCATAAACGACGGGGTTGATTGCGAGCGCGCCATGAACGAAGACTATAAATACATAGCCGCCATAGCCGAACACGGGTCCATCAGCAAAGCCGCTCGTGCGGTGCACATTTCGCAGCCGGGGCTTTCCCAGCGCCTCAAGCGGCTGGAAGCCCAGATAGGCGCCGACTTGTTCGATCGAGCGCACGCGCCCTTGCAGCCGACCGAGGTGGGGAAGGTGTATCTGAAGCATGCGCGCCGTGCACTTGCCGCCGAAGACGCCATGCTCCGCGAGGTGAGCAGTGCGGCGAAATCGCATCGCCAGAGGCTTCGCATCGGCGTGTCGATGCCGCGGGCCAACGCCATCCTCGCCGAACCCATCGTGTCGTTTTACGCCACCTACCACGGCTGCACGGTCGATTTGCTCGAGATGGTCAACCTCGACCAGATGCACCGTTTGTTCTTAGGCGACGAGGTGGACTTCGCAATCCTCACGCCCATATCGCCCGATCCTTCATCGTACGACCTGGAGGTCCTGTGCCACGAGCGGCTGGTCGTCATCGCCTCGGAGGAGCTGCGGGCGCCGCAACTGGCCCGCATACGCGGCGGGCGCGTGGGCATCGGCCAGCTCGAAGGCTTGCCGTTCGTGCTGCCGACGTGCGGCGATTATTACGATCCGATCATCAGCCATGTCATAGACGCATCGAATGCCCAACTGGAGACCGTTGTGCGCGACTGCAGCGCCGAGCTGGCACTGCAGTTGGTAAGCGACGGGTTGGGGGTTTCCATCGTGCCGTCGACATGGGTCGTCGGCACGAAGGGACTCCGCTTGTTCGACCTCGCGGGAGTGCAGACAGGCGCCGTGCTGCGCTACATCCGCCGCAGCACGGCGCCCGTTTCGGAAGAGGAACGCCATTTCATGGGCATTCTGCGAGCGCACCTGTCGGAATGCGTGGAGTGAGCGGCGGCGTCGGACGAATCTTGAGGTGCGCGACGCCCTTTTCGGTCAGCGTGTAGCCGCCCTCGCCGCGGCTCTCGAGGTTGCGGTCGGAACGCAGGATGGCCCCGCAGTTGCGGACGTCGTGGGCGATGCGCTCCGCCATGGGCTTGGTGCTGAAGAACTCTTTCCTCTGTGCGCCGTTCATTTTCTACTCTTCATAAAACGCCGTTTCGGGTTTTCGCTCAGAAAACCGAATGCTTCGATGTGCTCATATGTAGCCTCGCTCAGAGGCGGGGCCTTCTCTTTCTCCTCAAACGGCTTCGGCCGACGGGCCCCGCCTTCCCTTTGCATAGCTTTCTCTTCAACGGGATTTATACACAAATTTCAATCTTTTCCATCGAGAATAAATGTTTCTAGAAATCTATAATTACATTCCAGATTATTCGTAAGAACGAATAATAAGTAACAGCCATTGAACAGGAGGGCACCATGTCAGACCACGATGATTTCAACACGGTACGCAACAACGACCTTTCCCGTCGTTCGTTCTTGAGGTTGAGCGCCATCGGCGTCGGCGCGGCGGCGGCCATCGGCGCGGTCGGCTGCGCGCAGAACTCGTCTTCCTCGAGCGCGTCGGCAAGCGCATCGTCCGCATCCGCCTCGGCTTCCGCATCGGCGTCGGCCTCAAGTGCCACGAAGAGGGAGATCTCGTTGAAGGACCAGAACGACTACGACGTCACGGTTTCGGTGCCCTGCGAGCGCATGGTCGTGCTGCAGCATCATTCTCTCGACATGCTGTGCCAGCTTGGTGCGCAGGACAGCATCGTCGGTATCGTCGACAGCTGGAAGAAGAACCTCGGCGACTACATGAACGACGTGTTCCCCGGCATCGACCAGCTGCCCACGCCGGGCGGCCTGTCCGAGTGGAACGTCGAGCAAATCGCCGCGCTCGAACCCGACGTGGTCATCGCCGCGTCCCAAGCGCCCGAAGACGCCATGCAGCAGGTGCGCGACCTGGGCATCCCGGTCGTCGTCGTATCGCTGCGCGGCGAGGGCAAGCAGGCCGAGGCGCAGAACCCGCGCTTGGCCAACGCCGACGCGGCTTATACCGAGGGTTGCGAATGGGCCATCAAGACGCTCGGCACGCTGTCGGGCAAGGACGACGTGGCCGGGGACATCTGGGACTTCTGCCTGGAAAGCCGCGCGATTGTCGACAAGGCCGTCGGTGACATCAGCGACGACGAGCGCGTGAAGGTCGCCGTGCTGGCTAACGGCATCGCGTATGGCAACGACAAGTACGTGGGCTGCCAGCTGCTCCGCTCTGGCGCGGTGAACGCGGCAGCGCTCGCAGGCGTTCAGGGCAACACCGACTACAATGCCGAGCTCGTGGCGACTTGGAACCCTGAGGTCATCATCACCCAGGACCGTTATCCCGACGATTACAAGACCATCACGACCGATCCCCAGTACGCCGAGCTTCAGGCCGTTAAGGATGGAAAGGTCATCGAGGCCCCGTATTGGACGAAGCCCTGGGGCAACCCCGACACCGACTCCATCGCACTGGGCGAGCTGTGGCTATCGCACACGTTCTACCCCGAGAAAGTCGATGCGAAGACCGTCCAGGAAAAAGCCGAGGCCTTCTACAAGGATTTCTACGGCATCGAGTTCACCGACACCGTGAAGTAGCCTCCTCCCCATCCAGGTGCGGCGCGCCCTTCCCGCGTCGCACCGTTGCCTTCGACCTGCCACGGGGTACGTTCCCGTGGCAGGTTCCTGTAAGAAAGGAACGCCATGGCCGAAAAGGCTCATGCGGGCTTTTGGATGACGATCACGGGCATCGTGCTCATCATCTTGCCCATCTTGTTTTTCCTGTTCTCGCTGGCACTCGGCTCGTATAACGTGGGGCCGGTCGACGTATGCCAGATCATCTGGTGCAAGCTGACGGGGCAGACTCCGCCGCAAGACGCGTTGACGGTCAACGTCATCTGGCAGGTGCGCCTGCCCCGCGTGTGCGCGGCGGCGCTCGTGGGCGCGGGCCTTTCGGTTGCAGGCGCCGTGTTCCAGGGCGTGTTCCGCAACCCGCTCGCCTCGCCTTACACGCTCGGCGTCAGCAACGGCGCAGGTTTCGGCGCCGCCCTGGCAATCGTGTTGTCGCTCGGCGCTGCGGGCATCCAGCTGTTCTCGGTCGCGTTCGGGCTTTTGGCTGTGGCGCTTACCTTCCTCATCGCCAGCCGCAGCAGGCGCAACACCGTCACGCTCGTGTTGGCTGGCATGCTCATCGGCGCGCTGTTCTCATCGCTCGTCTCGCTGTTGAAGTTCACGGCCGACCCGTTGGAAAAGCTGCCTCAAATCGTGTACTGGCTCATGGGCTCGCTGTCCGGTTCGTCGTTCGAGGGCATCGCGAAAATCTTGCCGTTCTACATCATCTGCATGGTCGTCGTGTTCTTGTTGCGCTGGCGCACGAACGTGCTGTCGCTGGGTGATCAGGAAGCGAAGTCGTTCGGGCTGAACGTCCGTCGCGACCGGGCCATCGTCATCGGCGTCAGCAGCATGCTCACCGCGCTTGTCGTGTCTATTTCGGGCATCATCGGCTGGGTCGGCATCGTGGTGCCGCATTTGGCTCGCATGCTCGTCGGCCCCGATTTCCGGAAGCTCATCCCCACGTCGGTTTCCATCGGCATTTGCTATCTGCTGGTCGTTGATGACCTGTGCCGCACGCTGACCGCGTCCGAGATCCCGCTCGGCGTCATCACCGGCATTATCGGCGTGCCGCTGTTCCTGTACTTCATCTACAAGAAGAAGGTGAGCTGGTAATGAACCTAACGGTCGACGACATCACCTTCGGATACGATTCCGAGCGCAACGTGCTCGAACATTTGTCGTTCGCCTACGATTCCCCCGAAGTTCTGTGCATTCTGGGCTCGAACGGCATGGGCAAATCCACATTGCTGCAGTGCATCATCGGCGCCTTCCAGATATCGGCGGGCTCGATTACGGTTGACGGCGTGCCGGTGGGGGACTACAAGGCGCGCGACTTCGCGCGGAAAATCGCCTACATTCCGCAGTCTCATACGCCGTCGTTTTCCTACAAGGTCATCGACATCGTGACCATGGGACGCACTTCGCGCATTGGCTACTTGGCGAACCCGAGCGACGACGACGTGGCGTTCGCGCGCGAGCAGCTCGACTACCTGGGCGTGGGTCATCTCACCGAGAAGCCCTACACCGATATTTCCGGCGGCGAGCGTCAGCTCGTCATGATTGCGTCGGCGCTCACGCAAGAGCCGGAGCTCATGATTTTGGACGAGCCGACGGCGCATCTCGATTTTGGCAACCAGTACCGGTTCGTCGAGCTGGTTGAGAAGCTGCGTGAGCGCAACATGGGCGTGCTCATGACCACCCATTTTCCCGACCATGCGCTCATGCTCGGCTCGAAGACGGCCGTGCTTTCCGGCGGCCGCATCATCGCCGAGGGCCTGGCGCATGAGGTCATCAACGACGAAAGCATGGCCGAGCTGTACGGCATCGAGGTTCATGTACATCATGTCGGGGACCGCATCGTGTGCATTCCCGGCCCCTTGAAGAAGAGTGCCGAATAGGGGGAGCCGTGTCGGAGAAAAAGGAAGCGCAATCGCTCGCGTACTGGTCGGGTCGGGCGCCCGAGTTCTCGCGATTGCATATGGATTCGTACGTCTCGGACAAGCGCATGATGTTCGCCGAACAGGTTGCCATGAGCATCCCTGCCCGCGATAACCTGAACGCGCTCGACATCGGGTGTGGTTCCGGCTTCATGACGATGTTGCTGCTCGATGCCGGGTGTCGCGTGACGGGCATCGACTTCTCCGAAGACATGCTCGCCTGCGCGCGCGAGAACCTGGCGGGCAAGGGCTACGAGGCGACGCTTCTGCGCATGCGGGCGCAGAAGCTCGAATTTCCCGATGGAAGCTTCGATTTCGTCGTCTCGCGCAACGTCACCTGGACGCTCGAAGACGTCGATTCCGTGTATGCCGAAATCATGCGCGTGCTTGCCGATGGCGGGGTATATCTGAACCTCGACGCGAACTACGGCCGCAAGTTCAACGAGGCCGACGCGCGGGGCGAGGTTCCCACGCATCCGACGCAGACGCTCGAGCAGCTGCGCCAGCGCAACGCCATTGCCCGCGACCTCGCCATAACGCAGGTCGATCGGCCTGAATGGGACGTCGGCCAGTTCTGGCGCCTCGGCGCGAGCGCGGTCAACTGCCGTCAAGTCGGCGAGGGAACCAACGTGCCCGCGTCTCGGCTGTTTGCGCTCGAGGTGCACAAGGGCAAGGGCGCGTGGGCAGCGCAGCCGCATCCCATAAGCTCGCTCGACACGCCCTCCCAGCCTTCGCTTGCGGGTTCCGACGCACCCGAAGCCAACGTGGTGGAAAGCCGGCAGCGTGCGAAGGTCATGCTCGTCGACTATGTGCGCATGGGCGCGTTCGAGTTCGACCCGCGCAAGTTCGTCGTGCGAAAAGACGGCGTGCCTGTGAAGTTGACGCCCAAAGAGTTCAACGTGCTGCTGACGCTGGCGCGAAACGCCGGTCAGACGGTCTCGCAGGCGGACTTGCGGGCCGCGGTGTGGGGTAACGAGTTCACCGAGGAGGCCATTAACCTGGCCGTGTACATCCGCCGCATCCGCGCCAAGATCGAAGACGACCCTGCGCGTCCGCGCTACTTGCTCACGCGATGGGGCGAAGGCTACACGTTCAATCCCCATGGCGCTGGCCAATAGCCCAATGGGGAGTATCCCCTTTGGGCTACAGCTTGCTCGACACGCAGGCCACGCGGTCGACTTCGTCGACATGGACCAGGTGCAGCTCGGTGCCGTACAGCTCGCTTAGGCGTTCGCTCGTCAGCGTGGTTTCGGCGTCGCCTACGGCCAGCGTGCCGTCGGCGTTCAGCATGGCCACCTTGCCGCCGAGCAGTATGGGCTGGTCGGGGTTGTGCGTGGTCATGACCACGGCATAGCCGCGTTCGGTCAGGTGCTTGCAGGTGCGCATGACGCGGATTTGGTTGCCGAAGTCGAGCGCGCTCGTGGGCTCGTCGAACAGGATGACTTCGGGGTTCTGCACGATGGAGCGCGCCACGGCGACGCGCTGGCGCTCGCCTCCCGACAGGTGCGACACCGTGCGGTCGGCCAGCTTCTGCAGTTCCAGGTCCTCGATGGCCTCTTCTACGCGCTCGTAGTCTTCCTGTTTGGGCGTGGCGAACATGCCGATACGCGGTGCTGCGCCCATGACCAGGTACTCGCGAACCGTGTAACCGTAGGTCACCGCGATGTGCTGGCGCACGTAGCCGATATGCTTGGCCAGCTCGCGTGTGGAGTAGCTTTCTACCGGTTTGTCGTTCACCTTCACGTAGCCTTCGCTCGGTGCTGCCAAGCCGGCGATGCAGTTCAGCAGCGTCGACTTGCCCGCGCCGTTGGGGCCGAGCAACGTGAACATCTCGCCCCTTTCCACCGTGAACGTAATGCCCTGGAACACGTTGCCCCGCTCGGCCGAATAGCGGAACGCCAGGTTGTTGACTTCGATCAAAGATCCCATGGTTGCCTCCTTCCGCTAGTCCACGTCGCGTTGCTTTACGAGGATGTAGCCGAATATCGGCGCGCCTATGAGGCCCGTCAGGATGCCGAGCGGAATCTCGTAGCCGGATATGTTGCGCGCGAACAGGTCGACCAGGATCATGAACGCGGCGGCGACTAGGATGACCGTGGGTATCAGCCGCTTGTTGTCGGAGCCGACGATGCGACGCGTGACATGCGGGATGATGAGGCCCACCCAGCCGATGGTTCCCGAGATGGAAACCGCGCTGGCCGTGAGCAGCGTGGATGCGATGATGATGATGTTGCGCTCGCGTTTCAGGTCCACGCCGAGCGAGCGTGCTTCCTCTTCGCCGAGCGAGATGAGGTTCAGCCGCCAGCGCATGGCGACGAGCACGATGGCGGCGATGATCATGACCGGCGCCGTGTAGCCTAGGACCGTGAAGTCGACCTTGGCGATGGAACCCAGCTGCCAGTACGTGATGGATTGCAGCTGGGTGTCGGGGTCGGCGACGTATTTCATGAGGCCCAAGATCGAGGACATGAGGCCGCCGACGATGATGCCGGACAGCACCATCATGACGTTGGAATGGCGATGCATGAGCTTGGGAAGCGACACGGTTATGAACACAGTGACGAGGCCGCCTACGAACGCGAAGATCTGCGTCTGCCATGTGTTCATGTACAGCAGGATGGAAAGGGCTGCGCCCACGCATGCGCCGTACGACACGCCCAAGATGTCGGGAGAGACGAGCGGGTTCTGGAACACGCCCTGGTACGACGCGCCGGAAAGGGCCAGTGCCGCGCCAACGAGGAACGCCGCTAACACGCGCGGCAAGCGAATGTTCATGATGACGTTGTAATCGTTCGTCGGCCAAGCATCTTGCGTGCCTGTGAGCGGCGAGAATAGGATTTGGATCGTATCGAAGACGTCGACTGAGTAACGCCCCATGCAAAGCGACGCCACGGCCAGCGCCATGACGACGATGCCGCAACCGATGAGGATAATGCTTAAGGGCACTTGCTTCTTTCCCTCGGTCGTCGCGTCTTCGGCGGAGAATTTCCGATCCTTATTTGGCTTCTCTTCAGCCATAGTCACCTCTCTAATTTTGGTTGAAATAGTCGTAAAAGAGCAGGTCAGATTTATTTTCTAACAAAAATATACTCTTGTAAACATAGTATTTGTTAACTATTATAGTTGGGGCGGAATAAAGGAAGGGATGCTGTTCCGACCTTGTGCGTAGAAAGAATCTAAGGAGGAAGCGCATGTCGTATCAGGATGGAATCTCAAGAAGGCAATTCGTCAAAATCGGCTCGGCTACGGCCGCCATCGCGGGTCTCGCGGGTCTCGCGGGTTGCGCGGGTGGGTCGGGTTCGGGCTCTGCCAGCGCATCCGCCTCGGCGAGTGCGTCTGCGAGCGCATCGGCCTCGTCGGCGGCAGCCGGCACGCAGACCATTACCGACCTGCAGGGCGATACGGTCGAGGTTCCCACCGAAATCAACAAGATTGTGGATTTGTGGCATGCACACAACCAGGTCGTCCTTATGCTCGGCGCCGCTGACAAGCTGGTCGGTACGACCGATAACTTCAAGAAACGCCCGTGGGCGAACGCCGTGTTCCCCGGCCTGGCGAACGTGGAAGCGCTTGTCGTCGGCACCGGCGCCGGCGAGGTGAACTACGAGGAGGCGTTCAACCTCGAGCCCGATGTCGTGTTCACGTCCGACAAGGACGTCACGGCCAACTGTCGCAAGCAGGGGCTTACGACCGTGAACGTCGCCTTCAACAACTACGAGGGCTTGCGCAACGACGTGGAGCTCACCGGCCAGGTTCTGGGCGGCGACGCGGTGGATATCGCCAAGGAATGGGCGGATCTGCTCGATGCCAACATCGCGAAGGTCGAGAAGGCGATGGCGGGCGTGTCCGATGCCGACAAGGTGTCGGTGCTCCATATTGCCAACGCCAACGCGCTGACGAAGGTCGACGGCGTGAAGACGATTGTCGACGAGTGGATCAAGCTGGCCGGCGGCAAGAACTGCCTGACCATCGAGGGCAACATGGTCGAGGTGACGATGGAAGACATCGTGAACGCCGACCCGCAGGTCATCATCATCGGCGGTGGCAACGAGGAAGCGGTCAAGGCCCTCATGGCCGATTCCGCCTGGACGGGTATCACCGCAGTGAAGAACGGCGCCGTGTACGGCAACCCCGGCGGCGTGTTCGCTTGGGACCGCTACTCCGGCGAGGAAGCGCTGCAGGTGCTCTGGGCTGCCCAGAAGTTGAACCCCGACAAGTTCACCGACGTCGACATGGTGAAGGAGACGCAGGACTTCTACAAGCAGTTCTACGGTTACACGCTTTCCGCCGACGATGCCCAGCGCATGCTGGACGGCTTGGACCCGGCGTAAGCCGTCTGATTATCTGCCCTCCCTTTCACAGGGGCCGCCCAGCTTGGACGGTCCCTGTTCGCTAAAGTTGATAAAACGGGTGCTATTGACTGTTTGAACTGCGCAAATTTTGATAATTATTCGTTTTTAAGTTATAATATCCAGGCTATGCTGAAGGGTTGATGGAACATGACGGGCAAGGAGGACGCTATGGCATCGGGCTTGCTCAGTCTGTTTTCAAACGACGGCCCTCCTCTGACTATCGTCGAGTACCTCGACAGGTCTTCTTACGACGAGCTCGCCGAAATCGACCTCGTCAACGACCGCTGCCGTAATATCTTCCATGTGGAAGGCAAGTACTTCGTTCCCGTTACGGACGGCTCGTACCATTCACAGTACGACTACTGCATCGACAACATGGTGCACCCCGACGACCGCGACATCTTCGCGAGGTTCATGGATCCCGATACCGTTTCCCAACGGCTTGCCGAGGCCGAGATTCCCGGCGCCATGACGGCGCAGTACCGCTACAAACTGCAAGACGGCGGCTGGCGTTGGACTGAAGTGTGCCTCATAGGCGACGGCCGGCACGGCATCCCGGAAGGTATCATCCGGTTCTACATATTCGACATCGAAAACCAGATGAGCCGTGCGCGGGTCGGCATGTCGGGCCGTCATTACGTGGCGACGACCGACCATGACGACCGCACGGGCTTGGTGCGTGAGCAGCCGTTCCTCGCGCGCATCGGCGGCATCATCGAGGGTGCCGAGCCTGAACGTTGGTGCCTCATCGCCATCGACCTCGACCATTTCAAGCTGTTCAACGAGTGGTACGGCCGCGAGGAAGGCGACTTCCTGCTTGCGGAAATCGGCGCGCGCCTGTCGAAGGAAGAGCAAACCGCCGGTGGCTTAGCCGGTTATCGCGGCGGCGACGATTTTTGCCTGCTCACGCCTTTCGACAAAGACCGCATTGACAACCTGTTCGACGACCTATGCGCAATCGTCTCCGCGCGCAGGTCGGCTGTCGGCTTCATGCCGGTGTTCGGCATCAGCATGGTCGAGGGCCCCATCACCAGCATGGACCTGCTCGACCAGGCCATCATCGCGGCGGGCAAGGCGAAAGCCGATTTCCGCAAGCGCATCTGCATATTCCGCCAGCCCATGCGCGAGCAGGAGGAAAAGGAATACCGCATCTTGTCGGATTTCCTGCGCGGGCTGGAAAACGGCGAGATCTTCTTCGAACTGCAGCCGCAATGCCGCATGTCCACCGGCAAGATCGTCGGCGTCGAGGCGCTTGCGCGTTGGCGCAGGGCCGACGGCACCATGGTTTCGCCACTCGATTTCATACCCGTGCTCGAACGTCACGGGTTCGTCACCACGCTTGATTGCTACATTTGGGAAGAGGTTTGCAGCAATCTGCAGGCGTGGGTTGCGAGCGGCCGTACGCCCATTCCCGTTTCGGTGAACGTCTCGCAGGTCGATTTCTACCTCATCGACATCCCCGATTATTTCCAGGGGCTCGTCGACCAGTACGAGCTCGATCCTTCACTGTTGAAGATCGAAGTCACCGAGTCGGCCTACGTCAACAACATGGCGGTCATCCACGATGCCACGACCCGCCTGCGCGAAAAGGGCTTCCTCGTGCTCATGGACGACTTCGGCAGCGGGTACTCGTCGTTGAACACGCTGCGCGATCTGTCGGTCGACGTCATAAAGCTCGACGCCCAGTTCCTTCGCATTCGCGACGACAAGGACCACAAGGGAATACATATATTGGAATCGGTCATCAACATGGCCAAGTCCATGAACCTTCCCATCATCAGCGAAGGCGTGGAAACCGAGGAGCAGTCGCAGTTCCTCGAGCGCCAGGGCTGTCGCTACGTGCAGGGCTACAAGTTCTACCGCCCGATGAGCCCCGAGCAGTTCGAAGAGATCATCGGGGATGGAGAAATTCTCGACACGCGCGGCTTCATCGTGAAGTCGAACGAGCAGATCCGCACGCGCGAGCTGTTCGACGAGAACGTGTACAGCGATTCAATGTTGAACAACATTTTGGGACCGGTGGCCATGTACTCGTGGAACGGCAGCGACGTGGACATCGTGCGCTTCAACGAGCAGTTCTACGAAACCATCAACTCGCCGGCGTTCCATGATTTGCTGCATGGCATTCAGAAGCTCATGCCCCGCGACGAGCGGCCGAAGCTATTCCACTTGTTGTCACAAGCTGAGGACAACGTGCTGAACGGCTCCGAGGGCATGTTGCGCTTCCTGCGTTATGGTGGCGCGGTGAACCGCTACTACTTCCGCTTCTACTATTTAGGTAGGCGGGACGGCGGCAGGCTTTTCTACGGTTCGGTGCGCGATGTCACCGAGCTCACCGAGCTGCAAGGCCAGATGAAGCTGCTCTCGCGGTTCTCGTCTGACAGCATGGTGTTCGTTCGCAAATTTGGCGGCGGTATCGTGTACAAGGCCGTGACGCATGGGCTCGAACGCGCGATGGGGCTTACTGCCGAGGAATTCCAAGACGAGCTTGCATCCGGCGCGTTCATCAATCGCATCGTGGAAGACGATGTGCGTGCCACTCTGAAAGACCCGGACATTTTCCCGATCCAGGAGATGTCGCTGCGGTTCCACATCCGCACCGATTCGGGCGAGCTTCTCGACCTCAGCGTGAAGTCGGACGCCGTCGACGACGAGGCGACCGACGTGCTGGCCATTCTCGTGTTCCGTGCGAATTAACGCAAATAGAATGGGCGCCCTAATGAGTAGCAGGACGTTCCTCCTACTCATTTAGCAAGGCATGCCTGGCCCCAGTTCCCGTACCCTGGAAATGAGTAGGAGGAACGTCCTGATACTCATTCCAACTAATACATCCGCCTACGGCGGCGGGCTCGATGAATCGAGCCCCTACGAAAAACCGGGGTCCTCATAATCGAAGCCCCCGGTTCGTTGTTGCTATTTCAACTATGTTTAGTGCAGGCGGCGCGAGTGCTTGTGGCCCTTGCGATGATGCTTGCGGCCTTTCTTCTTGCCGTCGATGCCGGCTTCTTTCAGGCTGACGATCAGCTTCTCGTTGATGGCGTCGAGCTGGGCGCGTTCGTCGGCGGAAAGGGCGGACAGGATTTCCTCGGCGGCCTTGTCCTGCGCCTCTTCGTGCTTCTTGGCGAGCTTGCGGCCGTCGTCAGTCAGCTTCACGGCATACAACTTCTTCTCGCCGGCCTTCTCGATGGTGACGTAGCCGTTGCGGTTGGCCTTGCGCACGATGTCCTTCAGGGCGGCGCGATTCATGCCAAGTTTGGATACGAGCTCGCGCTGCGTGGCGCCGTCGTTTTCCAGCAGAACGCGCAGCAGGGCGCCCTGGCCGCGCTTGTAGCTCTTGGGACCGTTCTTGCGTTGGGAAAGGCGGACGAGCTTGCCGGCTTTCTTCATCTTCGCGAGCGTTTTTGCGGAATCGTTCATATTTGATACCTCGTTTCCTAGCGGGTTATGCAGGGCTTTCCGTGATGGGCTCTGCGGCGTGCTGCGATACTATACCGTTCTTGAAAAGACGGTTAATAATTATTCATATAACATTCAACAAGAATGCTAAATTGCAGGTCAAAAGCGTGATTCAATTATTCACAAATGAAACGAAAGATAATCATCTCGTCACGCTTCGTACTCGTTCATCACAGAGCGGAGCGAATTCTCTTATATATGTGCGCGATGACAGCTGTGCTGAAACAGCAGGTTAAACAGGCCGTTTTTGAAGGGGAAATGTGCTGTTTGACACATCCACCTCGGTTTCTGCTAGTATTCGTTAGGCAGTATTCATCAATTAGCAAAGGAGTTCTGAACATGGCATTGCCTCAGATGACTGAAGAGCAGCGTGCCGCCGCTCTCGAGAAGGCCAAGGAAACCCGTCGTAAGCGCGCCAAGGTCCGCGAGGACATCAAGGCTGGCAAGCTGACCGCCAAGAAGGCTCTCGGCAAGCGCGACGATCCCATCTACGGCAAGATCAAGGTTTCTCAGTTCATCGAGTCGTTCCCGGGCTATGGCAAGGCTAAGGCCGAGAAGCTCATGGCTGAGATCGGCATCGCCGAAGGCCGCCGTCTGTCCGGCCTGGGCGAGAAGCAGGTCGCCGCTCTGATCGAGGCGCTCGACTAGTTCTTCGCGAACATAGAAGCACGAAAGCCCTTCCATTCGGAAGGGCTTTTTTGTTGTTGGGCTAATCAATTTCCTCGGAGGATATTGATTACTCAATAATCAATATCCTCCGAG
>JAFUCC010000002.1 GCA_017459925.1 Eggerthellaceae bacterium | reverse complement strand
TACCCCAGGGACGATGTTCAAATTGAAGGAACGCTTCTACAGAAAATCAAGCTTCAGCACATTTGAACATCGTCCCTGGGGTAATGTTCAACCGTCCCTGGGGTAATGTTCAATCGCCCCGGAGTAACGTGTACCTTACTAGCTTTAGGCTATCGATGCGCCGAAATCGATGGCTTCGACTGCTGCGACGAGCTCGGCGGCATCGATGCCATGACCCTCGACAGTTGCCGCGTTGTCTTCGAGTCGTACGCTGGCGCTAGTCACGCCTTCTACGCCCTGGAGCGCCTCTGTAACGCGGGCAACGCACTTCTCGCAGTGCATCCCGGTAACATCGAGCTCGATTGTTTCCTTCTTGCTGAACAAACTCATAACCGACCCCTTTCAGGAATTCGTTTCGCGTGGTTTCTAATGCCCGGTGCTCCATTTCGGCTTCCAGGCGCGCAGGCGCAAGGCGTTTGTCACGACGAAAATGCTGCTCAGGCTCATGGCTGCAGCGGCAATATCAGGCGTGAGCGTAAGCCCGAATGACGAAAACACGCCAGCCGCAATGGGAATGCAAATCACGTTGTAAATCATTGCCCAGAACAGGTTTTGCTTGATGTTTCGCATCGTCGCACGTGAAAGCTGGATGGCGGCTGCGACATCGAGCAAATCGTTGCGGACGAGAATCATGTCGGCACTCTCGATAGCCACATCAGTCCCGGCGCCAATTGCTATTCCAACGTCAGCTCGAGCGAGCGCGGGAGCGTCGTTCACGCCGTCTCCCACCATCGCAACCTTGCCTTTTTGCCCGAGTCGCTGGATCTCCGCATCCTTGCCGTCTGGCAACACGCCGGCAACAACGTCGTCTACGCCAACTAATTGCTGTATGGCGGCAGCTGTGCGCTCGTTATCACCGGTCAGCATGACCGTGCGAACGCCAAGCGCCTCGATTTCGCGAATCGCCGAAGCGCTTGTCGGCTTAACTTGGTCGGCGATGGCGATAAGGCCGAGCAACTGCCCGCCCCATGCGAAAAACAGCGGCGTCTTGCCTTCGAACGCGAGTTGCTCGGCTCGGCCCGATAAAGCACCGAGTTCGATGCCGGCTTCGTTCATCATCTCCGCATTTCCCCCAAGCGCTTCGGCGCCCTCAGTGACGCCGGTCAGACCGCGTCCCGGCACTTGACGGAAATCCTTCACGGGAAGTTGATCGCTTTCACGCTCGGCAGCATATTCGCATATGGCCCGCGCAAGGGGATGCTCGCTTTTCTTTTCGAGCCCATACGCCAACATGAGCAAGTCGCCCTGATCGACGCCATCGGCAGCAATGACATCCGTCACCTCAGGAGACCCGTTCGTAATCGTCCCTGTTTTGTCGAGCACGACGGTCGCGATATCATGCGCGTTCTCGAGCGCTTCGGCGCTTTTAATCAGAATGCCCTGCGCGGCTCCACGCCCCGTACCCACCATGATTGCGGTCGGCGTAGCCAACCCCAGCGCGCATGGGCAGCTAATCACCAGGACGGCGATTGCGTGCACTACGGCTTTCGACAAGTCCATGCCCGAGACGATGAGCCATATGGCGAACACCACCACAGCTATGCATATAACCACAGGCACGAACACCGCGCTGATCCTGTCTGCAAGTCGCTGAATCGGCGCCTTCGAGCTTGTAGCGTCGTCGACGAGCTCGATGATATGCGCAAGGGCCGTGTCCTTGCCAACGCGCACGGCGCGCATCTTGAAGTAACCGGCCGTATTCACCGTCGCTCCCGTCACCTCAGAGCCGACCTGCTTTTCAACGGGAACGCTCTCTCCGGTGAGCGCCGATTCGTCCACAACGCCGAAGCCTTCGACTACAACGCCGTCAACGGGAACCCCCTGCCCCGCCCGAACAGCCAAAACGTCGCCGGGCTGAACCTGTTCTACTGGAACGTCCTTCTCTTCCCCGCCAGCAGCCACCAATGTCGCCGTTTTCGGCGCAAGGTCCATAAGCGCCGTAATGGCATCGGTCGTTCGGCCCTTCGACCGCGCCTCGAAGTACTTTCCAAGCGTGATGAGCGTGAGGATCATCCCCGCACCCTCGAAGTACAGGTCCATCACGGCCATATGCGCCGCCTCGTGGTTTCCCGTACCAAGGGCAACCCCGATGAGGTAGAGCTGCGCGATGCTGTACACGAGCGACGCCGTGGCACCCAAGGCTACAAGCGTGTCCATATTGGGCGAACGATGCACAAGGCCTTTGAACCCGTTCCGGAAGAACTTGAAGTTCACGAACACGATGGGAATGGTCAAGAACAATTGCGTGAGGCCCATTGTCATGGCGTTTTCCGCACCGAGGAAGCACGACGGGAGCGGCCAGCCCCACATGTGCCCCATGTCTATGTAGAACAGGGGGATGCAGAAGATGAAGCTGACAATCAGGCGCATGCGCACCGATTTGGCCTCTTTTGCCGCAACGTTCTCGGCACGAACTTGCGGAACCTGGCCGCCAGCGGAAGCGGCAACCACGCCGGCGCCCTCAACGCGGGGGATGGCTCCGTACCCGGCTTTGTCGACTTCAGCGCTTATGGCGGCTATCGTTTCAGGCGATCCGTCGTAGGTCACGTCCATGCTGTTCTTCAGCAGGTTGACGACCGCCTTCTCGACTCCGGGCACATTCGAGGTTACCTGCTCGACCCGTGTCGAACAGGCTGCGCACGTCATGCCCGTTACATCGAATGTCTGCTTCATGAACCCTGTTGGTCTCTCGTATTTCTCGGTTCAGGATAATAACGCTCTTCGGCTTTTATGCAACCGAAGAGCGTTATAGCGATTACTGTTTGTAAGAATCAACCAACTAGAAGAGCAGCATATCGGGGTTGTAATCGATCTCCGGGTCGTCGATGAGGTCGTGAACGAGCTCGTAGGTGTCACGCGCGATCATGAGCTCTTCGTCGGTAGGGATGATGACGATCAGCACCTCGGAATCGTCCGTCGAGATCTCGCGTTCGCGCGGGCCCGTGCGGTTGCGCGACTCATCGAGCCTGATGCCCATCGTCTGCAAGCCCGCGAAGATCATACGACGCATCTTGGCGCTGTTCTCGCCCACGCCGCCTGTAAGCACAATGCAGTCGACACCGCCCATGACGGCAATGTATTGCCCGATGTACTTCTTGGCCGAGTTCGAGTACATGTCGTAAGCCAAAAGCGCGCGTTCGTCACCCTTCTCGGCCGCCTCGTCGACGGTCCGCAGGTCGTTGCTGATGCCCGAAACGCCGAGCAGGCCAGATTTCTTGTTCAGCACATCGTCCATTTCGGCAGGAGTGAGCCCTTCATGGTCCATGAGGTACGTGACGATGGCGGGGTCGATGCTTCCGCATCGCGTGCCCATCATGAGGCCGTCGAGCGGCGTGAGGCCCATCGACGTATCGACCGCCATACCGTGGTCGACTGCGGATATCGAGCAACCGTTGCCCAAATGGCACGTGATGAGCTTCAGGTCCTGCAAATCTTCCTCGAGCAGGTCGGCTGCGCGTTCGGCGATGTAGCGATGCGAAGTGCCATGTGCGCCGTATTTCCGGATGGCGTACTTCTCGTAGTACTCATACGGAATCGGGTACATGTAGGCCTTGGGCGGTAGCGACTGGTAAAACGACGTGTCGAACACCGCGACCATGGGCGTGTCGGGCATATGATGCTGGCAGCCGCGGATGCCCTGGATGGCCGCCTTGTTGTGCAGCGGCGCCAACTCGGCCATTTCGTCGATCTTCGCTATGACGTCCTCGTCGATGATGACGGACCGGTCGAAGTACTTCCCGCCTTGAACGATGCGGTGACCCACGGCATCGATTTCGTCAAGCGAGTCGATGGCCTTGTTAGGGCCGGACGTCAGCGCTTCCAACACGAGCGCCACCGCGTGGTCGTGGTCGGGCATGGGCGTGTGAATGCAGACTTCGTTGTCGTCGAGACCGTGCTTGTGCATGGCCTCGTCGGAGCCGACGCGGTCGCACAGGCCCTTCGCGAGAACCGTCTGAGATTCCACATTGATGAGCTGGTATTTAAGTGAAGAGGATCCGGCGTTGATGACGAGTACGTTCACGGGATATCCCCCTAATGCCGCGTTTGCATTTGCACCATTTTATCGGCACGAGGAGCTTCGCCCGCCCGCCGAAAGGATGCCATTCGGCAAGCGGCTTTAAGACAGCGTTGTGTCGCGAACGGCGTCGTCTTGGGCGCCGGACAGCTCGCCCATGAGCATTTCGACCTTCTGCTCGGCCGTCGCAAGGCGCTTCTGCAGGTCCGCGATAAGCGCAACGCCGCGCTCGTACGATTCCAAGCTATCCTCGAGCTCCATCGTGTTGCTCTCGAGCTTCCGCACGATGACGTCGAGTTCGTTCATGGCTTCGCGGAACGTCATTTCCTGAATCGGCTTCGCATCAGCGTTCATGGTCGGCTCCCATCTGTTGTTTCACTTCGCATTGGAGCGTGCCATCGGCAACGGACACCTCGATGTCCGTTCCGACTGGCGCTTGCTCGACAGAGCGCACGATTGCGCCCTCTTTCGTCCTTGTTATCGAATAGCCCCTACCCAACACGGCAACCGGCGACAGGTCATGCAGCCGTGCCGCGCCCGCGCGCATCTGATTGTCGAATCGGCCTAACAGGTTCGGCCCCGCTACGACAAGGCGCGCCCTATCCGCATCGAGAGCCTGCTTGTTGCACACGATGATGTTCGGCAATGCGCGCGCCATGCGCTCCGATGCAATATCGAGCGCCTGGGCATCGCCCGCGAACAGCTGCATAGGGTCAGCGAACACCGGCCTGTCAGCAATGGTTGAAAGGCGCGCGGAAAGCATCCCGACCATGTTCGAAGAACCGCTCCGCAGCGATTCGGCGCGCGAGGCGAACAGCGCATCGAGGCTCTCCCTCGAAGGGCTGACAGCTTCAGCAGCAGCCGTGGGCGTGGATGCCCTGAGGTCGGAAACCATGTCGGCGATGGACGTGTCGACTTCGTGCCCGATGCCCGTGACGACGGGAACCGGGCATGCTGCTATCGCCCTTGCCAGCGCTTCGTCGTTGAAGGGCATGAGGTCCTCGAACGACCCGCCACCACGCACGACGAGCACCACCTGGGCGCCTCCGTGCACGACCGCGCGCAGGCCCTCGATTATGCCAGCCGGAGCATTGGCGCCCTCGACGGGAACGCCCGCCACGAGCACGCTCGCAACGGGAAACCTCCTGCGCAGCGTGCGCAGAACGTCATGCACCGCCGCGCTCCGGGGCGACGTGACGAGCCCTATGCGTTCGGGCATATCCGGAATGGGGCGCTTGCGCGCAGGATCCATGAGGCCTTCAGCCTGCAGCTTGCGCGCAATGTTGGCCACGCGCAGGCGGAGGTCGCCCTCGCCAGCCAGGGAAATCGAGAACACGTCGAAGTTCATGCGACCCTTGGCGGCGTAAAGCGTGAAGCGGCCCGTCATCTGCACAAGCTGCCCGACGGCAAGCTGAATGCCCGCAGAGCGGTAGCGGTTGTTCCACATCATGCACGGTAGCGCAGAAGATGAATCCTTTACCGTGAAATACGCGGCTTTGTAGCCCGCCTTCACCGAGACTTCCGAGACCTCGCCCACGATAGTGACCGTGAGCGATTCCAACGAGCGCTTGGCAAGCGCCATCGCCGCCGACACGGTCATGGCATTGGAATCGTCGCCGCCTTGCGGAAAAACGCCGTTTTCAGCGTGCTCGAACCCCATGGTGCGTTAGTCCCTGCGCATGCCGAGAAGGTACAGGAGCTGCAGCAGCGATGCCAGCGCAGCTGCCACATACGTGAGCGCGCAGGCGCGCAGAACCGAGAACGAACCCGCGGTTTCTGCCTGTGGCAGGCCGATTGCCTTCATGTAATCCATCGCGCGATGAGACGCGTTGAATTCGACCGGCAACGTGACGACCTGGAACAGGAACACGCACGCATACATGATGATGGCTAGGTTCACCAAGCCCATGACGTTCAACATGACGCCTATGAGCAAGATGAAAATCCAGGCATTCGACGCGAAGTTCGCGACAGGCCAGATGGCGCTCCTGATCTTGAGCGGAGAATAGCCCTGTGCGAACTGGCACGCATGGCCAACTTCGTGGCATGCCGTGGCGTAAGCGGTGACCGAGCTGTAATCGTAAACGCTCGGTGAAAGCGATATCGAATTGGTTCGCGGGTCGAAATGGTCCTGGCCTTCGTTCCCGCGCATGATCTTCACGCCCGAAACGCCGTTGGCGGCAAGCATGCGCTCGGCGGCCTCACGGCCCGTGATACCGCTCGATGACGGCACCTTCTGGTATTTCTTCAGCTGCGAGTTAACGTAACCCGATGCGGCCATGCCGATTATCAGCGTTATGATAACGAGCGCCCAATAGCCCATGATCAATTCCTTCCGAAAAGGCTTCTGTCTTGCTTGCGATTATAACGTCCGATGAGCACCTGACACCCGAACGTAACCTGTAATCAATTTCCTCGTAGGAAATTGATTACTTATTTTGCTTTACGACGACTTTTCCCTTTTCAATCGCAAGCGCAAGGCGTCCTTCGAGCATGTCGACGAGCTCGGCTCCCACGATGTCGCGCCGCCAGCCCTTCAGGATGTCGACATCGTCGTAATGGCCACGCGCAATGTCGACCAGGTCGGAGTGGCTCGCGAGCGTTGGAATGGCAATGCCGTTTTGCTTGGCGCGGATGCGCACGACCGCCATGAGCATGTCGACCTGAACGTCGACGTTCGGCTCGCTCTTGCCCGCTGCTTGCAACTCGGGCCATGTGTCGGGCGCCGAATCGAGGGCGGAAACCACGAGCTCGATGACCATGCGAGCGTCTCGCGTGGTCAGCCGTTCGCGCATGCCCCGTATCATGAACAGGTCGTCTATGGTTCGCGGTTCGCGTTTACACGATTCGACGATCTGCTCGTCAGTGAGGATCCACTTTCGCGGGACATTGCGCTTTCGAGCCTCGATTTCGCGCCATGATGCCATCTCGCGCGCCGCCGCCATCTGCCGCCGAGACAGCTGGCCCACGTGCTTAAGGCGGCGGAACCGATCGCTTTCGTCAGGCATGTACGTTTCAGGGTCGAGCAGTTCGCGCAGCTCGTCGTCGAGCCAGCCGAGCCTTCCCTTCTGCTCGAGCGCCTTGCACTGCGCCTCGTAAATCTGGGGAAGGTACACGACGTCGTCTTCGGCATAGCTGAGCTGCGACTCCGACAGCGGGCGAACAGACCAGTCCGTAAACGAGTCGACCTTCTTCAGCTTCACGCCGCACATGGCGTGCACGAGGGCGCCATACCCTATTTGCTGGACCTGTCCGAGCAGAGCAGCGGCCACTTGCGTGTCGAACAGGGGATGCGGGATGCACCCGATGTCGTACAGGATGATCTCGATGTCCTGATGCCCGGCATGGAACACCTTCATGATGGATTCGTTCTCGAAAAGCTCCTTGAGGACCTTCAAATCGTCGACGGCGAACGGGTCGATGATGACGCGCTCGTCATCGGTCGCCATCTGCATGAGGCAAAGCTTCGGGTAATAGGTTTTCTCGCGCAGGAACTCGGTGTCGATGGCGAGCACGCGCGTCGTGCCTGCGCGTTCCACAAAGGCCTCTAACTCGGCCTGTGAGTCAATGTACATGCGTTAAATCCCGCCTTGGTAAACGTCGTATTAGCCGTACTATGATACCATCAGCCGCAGGCACCGCCATCAGATAGGATACGCGCGTGAAGCTGCTCGTCGTAAACAACACATCATCGGGCTTCGGAGACGGAGCCATATATGATTACATACGCATGGTCGCCGCCGACGGCGACGAGCATTGCGTTCGCTTCACCGACGGCACGACCGATGTAGCCGACATGATCCGCGACGCGCGCCATTTCGACGCCGTCGTGGTTTCGGGCGGAGACGGCACTATCTCCGCCGTCGCCTATGCGCTCGCCAACACGGGCGTTCCCATCCTGCCCTTCCCCGCTGGCACGGGAAACTTGCTCGCCAACAACCTGTACGCCCCATACGAGCCCTTCGCGCTTGCGAAGATGACGCACGCCATGAACACGCTCGACTTCGACCTCGGCGAAATCGAGGCTTCGGGCGTGCGGCACGGCTTCTGCATCATGGCCGGAGCAGGATACGACGCCACTATCATGCACGACGCGATGCCGACCAAGAAGGCACTTGGCGCCATCGCGTATTTCCAGGCCGCGCTTTCTAACGCCATGCCCCAGAAGTCGCGCATCACGTTGAAGATCGACGGACGGGTTGTCGAAAGCGAGGGCCTCGGCGTGCTGCTCGTCAACTTCCCGCGCATCCAATTCGAGATTCCCATAACGCACGGCACCGACGCGCGCGACGGTTCCTTCGACGTGGCGATTTTGAAAGCAGAAAACGCGTTCGGCCTCATTCCCGCGTTAATCGAGGGCATCCTCGACCGCGACGGAAGCAGGCCGGGACGCTCTGATTCGGTCGAGATTCACCATGGGCGCAACATCGAGGTCATCGCCGACCCGCCGTTCTACATTCAATACGATGGCGAGGTACCGGGGCTTCAGACGCCGTTCAAGGCGCGCATTCTCGACGGCGCGGCTCGCTTCATCGTATCGGAGACGGCGTTACGCGAGTTCGCCGGAAAGTAAGCGAAAGCAGATCGGCTAATCTTCGTCGCCTTCGCGCTCGATACGGCTCTTCCTCACGATGCTCTTGTACTTGATTTGGATGAGCGTGACCACCACTGAAAGCAGCATGCCGAAGTACACCATGAGCTTCTCCATGTGCATGTCGAGCACTTCGATGCCCGAATTGATTCCAAGCGAATCGAACACGAGCAAGATGCCGATCATCGTGATGAAGATGAGCGCGAGGATCTTCATCTCGGTGTTCCGATCGATGAAATCGGCAATGGGGTCGATGAACGCCATCATGATGAGCACGGCGATGATGACGGCGATGATCATGATGATGAGGTGATCCGCCAGGCCGACCGCCGTGATGACCGAATCGATCGAGAACACGATGTCCATGACCATAATGGTTCCGACCGCTTGCGGAAGCCCTATCGTACGGTCGATCACCTTGCCGTCCACGCGCACGTCATCTTCGTCTTCGAGCCGCATGACGCTGACGAGCTCGGATATGCCCTTGTATATGAGATACGCCCCGCCGACGAGCAACACGAGGTCTCGAACTGAAAAGCCATGCGACCAAAAGCCGAAATCGAGCGCAAACAGGGGCGTGACCATATGGACGAAGAAGCTCGCAACGCTGAGGAACAGAATGCGCATGACCATGGCGCCCGCCAAACCGAGCTTTCGCCCGAGGTGCTGCTTCTCCTTCGGGAGACGATTCGACGTTATGGAGATGAACACGATGTTGTCCACGCCGAGCACGATCTCCAAGAACATGAGCGTGACAAGCGAAATCCAGGCCTCGGCCGTGGTAAATATGGACAAATCGAACATAGTTCCTCCCTGACGAGCCATCCTATCACCAGGGCACGCGGGGCCAATGATATAATGCCAGAAGCACATAACCGCACCGGGAGCATAAACATGGCTGATCTGCACTCGCTCGTCGACCACATCTACTACGAGAACCGCCGCGATTACACGCATGTGGAAGGCGACGTAGCCTACTTGGACGGCACGCCGCTGCGGCGCCCGTTCGAAATGCCGCGCACTCAACGCGTCATCGCCATCATCATCGTAATCATCGCCATCGTAATCGGCTTCATGTTCTTGAACAACACCGTCTTCCAGGCAATGCGGGAAACCGCCCAAGCGGAAGAGATGCTCGAAGCCAACCTGGCACGGCAAGCCTCCATCGAGACTATTCCGCCAATGGCGCAATTCATAAAGATGAGCGATGACGACATCCGCGCTAACCTGCAAGAGGCCGGCTACAACGTATACGACGCATCCGACCCCGAAGACCCCACGAACATGGTGCTGTACAAGCTACCCTCCGACGTGAGCGTCGAAGAGGCAGCGGGCATGTACGCGAAGGGAATCGGGTCGCTCTCGGCTGCGCAAGCAGCGAAGATCTTGGTCGGGTCGTGGTACCTGAACGCCGATCGCAACGGCTGGACGAGCATGGTCGTGCGCTATGCCGACTTTTCGACCGGCGATCCCGAGGTCGCCGTGCAGAATGCACTCGCCAAGGAAGGCTTCGACCCGCAGGCGATAACCGAATCCGGCGAAGACGATTCCGGCAACACCTTCTCGTCCGGCACGCTCGATGCCGACGGCACGGCATGCTCTTGGAAGATTTCCGCCCTTCCGCTCGACGAGATGTATTCCGTGTCGGGCTTGCCTGAAGAGGCATGCTACGTTGGCATCCGCGTCACGATACTGTAACCCCTTAAAGCGCGTTCGATAACAAGAAAGCCGCTCGCATGAGCGGCTTTCGTTTTTCCTGGAGGCGACGCCCGGATTCGAACCGGGGGTGAAGGCTTTGCAGGCCTCTGCCTTACCACTTGGCCACGTCGCCAGTTTAAAAAAGGCCGGCCATGTGCTGACCGGCCTCTTAAATTCTGGAGCGGACAACGGGGTTCGAACCCGCGACCCCCACCTTGGCAAGGTGGTGCTCTACCAGCTGAGCCATGTCCGCGTCGCAAGGAGTTATATTAGCTGAAGCCATAGTGCTGTGCAAGGAAAAATTTGAAAAACCGCGAACCGTGATGAATTCATGAATGCCAGCGGCCATTCGAATTCCCTTTTGACAGAATCGCTCAATCTGCTAGTATATCTGCTTGCTGATGCGATGCATCGGCCCCAAAGAGCGTGGGCGTTTAGCTCAGGGGGAGAGCGCTTCCCTGACACGGAAGAGGCCACAAGTTCAAATCTTGTAACGCCCACCATGCATTCAAAAGTCAGCAACGAGCTGGCTTTTTTCTTTTTGGAGGCGCCTATGGAACGTGCTGTGTTCTTCGATATCGGCGGAACGCTGCTGTTGGCCGACCCGCCGGTTCCCGACGTGTTCGCCCGCGTTGCTCGGCGCCTGGGCCACGATATCACAGTGCGCGACGTCGAGCCTTGCATGGCTGACGTCGATGCGTATTACCAGGACGAGTACATGCGCGACGGCGACTTTTGGTGCGTGCACGAACGCGCCGTTCAGATTTGGCTCGATATGTACGCCATGATGGCCGACTACTGCGGCATCCGTAACGACGTTGAGAAGCTCACTCAGGCCGTTTACGACGAATACCTGCTCCCTGAGTGCTGGTCGCTTTTTCCCGACGTGGAAGCGTGCCTGAAGGGACTCAAACGCCGCGGGTTCAAGCTCGGCGTCATTTCCAATTGGGATGCCACGCTCGAAAACCTTCTACGATCGCTGGGTCTTCTCCCCTATTTCGATGAGGTGATTGCCTCTGCCGCGGTCGGTTGTCGAAAACCCCATCGTGCCATCTTCGAGATCGCGCTCGAGCGCATGGGCGTCGATCCATCGCAGGCCGTGCATGTAGGCGACCTCGTTGAAGCTGATGGCGATGGCGCCCGCAATGCCGGATTACGCCCCGTCATCATCGACCGAAGGAACACGCTCGCAAATTGCCCTTACGAACGCGTGACGGCCCTCACTGACCTCGTGAGCCTCCTGTAGCGCCTTTTGGCAATTAGGACCAGAAATGAAAAGGCCGCTCGGATGAGCGGCCTGTCTGTTTGGTGTCGGAGGCGGGACTTGAACCCGCATGCCCTTGGTTATAGGCACTAGCACCTCAAGCTAGCGCGTCTGCCAATTCCGCCACTCCGACGTTTTGGTTGCACGAGCAACGTCCGTTATTCTAACCGAACGTTTCGCGCTTGGGAAGAGCAAATTTAGTATCCGATGGTACCTTGCGGATACACGAACATGAGGGCAACAAGGGTGAGGAAGAACACGATGGCGAGCACGATGGTGATGCGATCGAGGTTCTTCTCGACAATGCTCGTGCCCTGGTTGCCGTAGAACGAGCTGGAAATCATGTCAGACACGCCCGTGCCCTTGCCGGAGTGCAGCAAGATGAACACGATGAGGCCTGCGCCTGAAACGAACAGCAAGATGAGACATATGATAAGCAGCGGACTCACTATTCACACTCCACATTCGAAAGCGGTATTCACACAAGCTAGAAATTATACTCGAACTACAAGGTGAATGGGCTTTTCGACCAACACTTCACAAGACCTGCGCGTTCAAGGCACTAAAATGCGCCACGAGTGGACCCTCGTGGCGCATTCGCATCAGGTTAAATGCACGCCTTGATGAGCTGCACGAAAGAAGATGCTTCAAGTGCGGCACCGCCGATGAGGCCGCCGTCGATATCGGGCTGGGCGATGAGCATTTCGACGTTGCCGGGGTTCATGGAACCGCCGTACAGCACGCGAATGGCGTCGGAGACTTCAGCGCCGTACAGTTCGGAAAGCGTCGCGCGTATAGCGCTGCACACCTCTTGCGCCTGCTCGGGCGTCGCCGTGCGTCCTGTGCCGATGGCCCAAATCGGCTCGTAGGCAACCACGCACTCGTTCGCCTGCGCGGCATCGATGCCGGCAAACGCCGCACGCACCTGAGCGCATACGAACTCGAGCGCATCACCCGCATCGCGCACGGCAAGCGACTCGCCCACGCAGATGATCGGATGGATGCCGGCGGAAAGGAGGGCCTTCGCCTTCTTGTTCACGTCTTCGTTCGTCTCGCCGAAATAGCCACGGCGCTCAGAATGGCCGATGATGCACCATTCGCACCCGATCTCCTTCAGCATGGGAACGGATATTTCACCCGTGAAGGCGCCTTTCTCCTCCCAGTAGACGTTTTGCGCGCCGACGCCGACCGGCACGCGGTCGAACTCGAACACGGTCTTGGCGGGTTTCAAGTCGACGAACGGCGGGCATACCACGACATCGCACGCATCCCAACGATCATCGTACTGATTCGAGATGTCCTGAGCCAGCACGACGGCTTCGCCAATCGTCTTGTTCATCTTCCAGTTGCCGGCCATAAGCGGCTTGCGAGCCATGATCGCTCTCCTTTCTCGTTATGCGCCGAGCGCCACCACGCCCGGAAGGTCCTTGCCTTCCACGAGCTCCATCGAAGCGCCGCCGCCCGTGGAAATGAAGGTCATGCGGCTGCCGAGGTCGAACTTGTTCACAGCCGCCACGCTGTCGCCGCCGCCGATGATGGTATCTGCTTCGGCGTTGTCGGCAACGGCGAGCGCCACATCGCGCGTGCCGATGGCGAACGCGTCCATCTCGAAAACGCCCATCGGGCCGTTCCAGAACACGGTCTTTGCTTCCGCGATGGCCTCCGCATACAGCTTCACCGTCTCGGGACCGATGTCGAGGCCCATCATGTCGTCGGGAATCGCATCGACCTTCACGGTCTTCGTGGCGGCGTCCTCGGCGAACTTGTCGGCGCATACGACATCGACCGGGAGCAGCAGCTTCACGCCCTTCTGCTCCGCCTTGGCGATCATCTCGCCCGCACGCTCGACCCAGTCGTCTTCCTTCAGCGACGTGCCCACGGAATAGCCCTGAGCCAACAGGAACGTGAAGCACATGCCGCCGCCGATGATCAGCGTGTCGCACTTGTCCATGAGCGCGTCGATGACCTGAATCTTGTCAGAGACCTTCGAACCGCCCAGGATTGCGCAAAACGGACGCTTCGGGTCGTCGAGCATGCCCGTGAGCGTGGATACCTCTTTATCCATAAGGTAGCCGGCGTAAGCAGGCAGTAGCGCTGCGACGCCGGCAGTAGACGCATGTGCGCGATGTGCGGTGCCGAACGCGTCGTTCACGTACACTTCGCCGAGTTTTGCGAGTTCGGCGCAAAAGTCGGAGTCGTTCTTCTTCTCGCGCTTGTCGAAACGGAGGTTCTCGACGATGAGCACATCGCCATCGCGCAGGGCCGCAGCTTTCGCCTGGGCGTCTTCGCCGGCGATGTCCGAAGCGAACGCCACGGGCTTGCCCAGAACCTCGGCAAGGTGCAACGCGGCAGGACGGAGGGAGAACTCCTCCTCGAACCCTTCCCCGCTCGGACGGCCGCGATGGCTCATCAGGATGACCTTCGCGCCATCGTCGACGAGCTTTTGGATGGTGGGCAGCGCCGCGCGTATGCGCGTATCATCGGTGACGACGCCGTCTTTCACGGGCACGTTGAAGTCGACGCGGACTAAAACGCGCTTGCCAGCAGCATCCAGTTGATCGATTGTCTTGATGTCCGCCATGGGATAACCCCTCTTTCGTTTGGCCTAATCTATCAGCAGGCGCCCGCAGGGCCCCTCACCAAGCGAGTTCCGCAGCAAGCGGAGCTTGCGAGGACTGTCTGAGCGACTGAGGGGTCCGGAGGGCGCCGTAAGAAAGCTCACAGCAGAACTTACAGCATGATCTTGACGAGGTCCTTAACCCTGTTGGAGTATCCGAACTCGTTGTCATACCACGAAATGCACTTCACGAAGTTGCCTTCGCCGCCGAGAACCATGGTCAGGCCGGCGTCGAAGATCGACGAAGCCGGGTTGCCGATGATGTCGGTCGAGACGATGGGGTCCTCGGTGTACGCGAGGATGCCCTTCATGGGGCCTTCAGCCGCAGCCTTCATCGCAGCGTTGATCTGCTCGACCGTGGCGTCCTTCTCGAGCTCGACCGTGAGGTCGACCATCGATCCGTCAGGCGTGGGAACGCGGGTGGCGAAGCCGTCGAGCTTGCCGGCGAGTTCGGGAAGCACCAGGGAGACCGCGCGGGCGGCACCGGTCGTCGTGGGGATCATGGACAGGGCGGCGGCGCGGGCGCGGCGCAGGTCCTTGTGCGGAAGGTCGAGGATGCGCTGGTCGTTGGTGTATGCGTGGATCGTGTTCATGTAGCCGCGCTTGATGCCGAAGTTATCGAGCAGGACCTTCGCGAACGGCGCGAGGCAGTTCGTCGTGCACGAGGCGTTAGACACGATGTTGTCGGTCGCCGGATCGTAATCGGCGTCGTTTACGCCCATGACGATGGTCTTGTCGACGTTCTTGCCCGGTGCGGAGATGAGGACCTTCTTGGCGCCAGCATCGATATGGGCCTTGGCCTTCGTGCCGTCGGTGAAGAAGCCCGTCGATTCCACGACGACGTCGACGCCGAGCTCGCCCCAGGGCAGGTTCGCAGGCTCGCGGTCGGAGAGCACCTTGATGGTCTTGCCGTCGGCGATGATGCTGTCTTCGGTGGTGTCGACGACGTCGAACGCCTGGCCGTGGATGGAATCGTATTTCAGAAGATGGGCCATCGTGGGGATGTCGCCCAGATCGTTGATGGCGACGACCTCGATATCGGGATCGCTTGCCATGACGCGGTACGCAAGGCGCCCGATGCGCCCGAATCCGTTAATACCAACCTTGATTGCCATAGTGGTAGCCCCTTTCATGCTAGTCTTTTCCACTTACGGTGTGGATTCATTGTACTACCCAAATCGCCGAATAACGCCGCGGAAGGAGAATGAGTCGGCCCTACTCCGATTCCAATTCGCGGGCCATCTGCTCGATGCGTCGGATGCGGTGGTTGACGGCCGATTTGGAAAGAGGCGGATTGGCGCGTTCGCCAAGCTCCTTCAACGTCGCGTCGGGATACGCGACCCTCAGTCGGATCACCTCTTGGAGCGCTGGCGGCAGCTTCTCGACCCCGTAAGCCTCGAGTACGGCGCGCATGGCGAAGATCTGGTCGACTGATGCGGCAGCCGCCTTCATCTGGTTTGCCATCTCGGCGTTTGTCTGCCGGTTGACGTCGTTGCGCACGCTCTTCACGACGCGCGCATCCTCCATGCGCAATGCCGCTTGGTGTGCCCCGACGAATGCGAGGAATTCCAAGATCGCCTCGCCGCTCTTCAGGTACACGACGAACGACGAGCGCCGCTGCATCACGCGCGCGTTTATGCCCTTCTCGTTCATGAGCGCCACGAGGTCATCGGCCATTTCCTGCGATTCCACCGTTATCTCGAAATGGAAATCGCCACGCGGATCGGAAACGAACCCGCTGCCCAAGAACGCGCCCCTAAGGTACGCCGCAGCGCAACACTGCTTCGCGACGAGGCTCGGCGCCACGCCGAGCTGCAGGCCCATCTCGCCGAGGACGCCCATGTCGTGAAGGGCCTCGGTGAGGCCCTCTTGCGCGGGAACGTCTATCAGGTAGTTCGGCGTCTTGTGAAGCACGCTGCGGCGCGTGGTGAGTTCTGTGCGCAGCCCGTACGCTTCATGTAATAGCCGCCACGACAGGCGCGCGACAGACGGCGCATCGGTGACGATTTCCAGCCTATAACGACCCTGGCCCCCGATGAGCAAGGTGCCTTCGATGCGGATGAGAGCAGCGAGCAGCGCCCGCTCGCAATGCGAGCACGTAGGCGCCACGCGGGCAAGCTCCTCCTTCACATCGGAATTGAACGACACGCTAGTTGAGCACCTCCGAGAACACGTGGCGCAACTTGGCAGGGTCATGCCATGACGGGCGTTCGACATCGGCGAGGTCACGCACCAAGACATGCGTTCCAGCATCCTCGATGGCGCGAAGCTCGTCTTCGACGTACGGCAAACGCCTTACCGACCCGGGTTCGATGTCCCCATCGGCTCTCGTGTCATGCAGCAACATGTAATCGACGAGGCCACCCATGCCGTGGTCGATGAGCGCCCCGTAATGCTCGACGACGGTCAATCCGCGCGTCTCGCCTTGCTGGTCGGCCAGGGAGCCCACGAACACGACCTCCGCGCGCGATGCCGCAATGGCGTCGATGACGCCTGGCACGATGAGGCAGGAAATGATCGATGTGAACAGGGAGCCCGGACCCAGCACGATGAGGTCGGCGTTTCGTATCGCCGCAAGCGCTGGCTCGTAGGCCGTTATGGGCCCCGCGGCCTTCAGCGCCACTTTCTTCAGAGCCGTGCGGGAATGGCACGCTACCGCCTGCCCCTCGAGCGTGCGCCCGTCGCGCGTCTTCGACACGAGCGTCACGCGGTCGAGCGTCGACGGGTACACCTTGCCCCGCGCGTCAAGCAGGCGCTCGCATATTTCGATGGCTTCTGGAAAACCGCTTCCCGTAACCTCGAGCGCAGAGAGCATGAGGTTTCCAAGCGTGTGGTTTTCAGCAAACCCGAACCGCACCTTGAACGCCTTCGTAAGCGGGTCGTCGGCATCTGCCGCCATGGCGGTGATGCACTTCCGAATGTCGCCGGGCGTCGTCGCGCCGGCCTGGTCGCGGAGGATGCCCGTAGAGCCGCCGTCATCGGCCATGACGACGACCGCCGATGTTTCGATGCCCATGGACAAGAGCGTTCGTATGGAAACCGGGGCTCCCGTGCCGCCGCCTATGACGACTGCGCGCACCTTGCGCTTCGGCCGCTCATCAGCAGCTGCCTCGGGAAGCGCCGCAAACGCGGCGGTTGCCGAGGGGTCGTGGCTGAAAGGCCGTTTCATCAACTCCTCCACGTTACACCGTCCCGGCATCGGCAAAGGGATCCGCGTTCACGAGCTCTCCGTCAGAGCGGACTGCCAGGGCCAAATCGCGATGCGCGACGCTCACGCGGTACCCGCACGCGCGTAGGTAATCTCCCGTCACCTCGGCGAGGGCGACGCTGCGGTGCTGACCGCCCGTGCACCCGACGGCAATCGCAAGCTGTTGCTTTCCCTCTGCCACATAGCCCGGCATGACGCAATCGAGCAGCGCCTTCCAATGCTTGAGGAACTGCTCGGTATTGCTGTTGTACAGCACGTAGTCACGCACTTTCTCATCGAGGCCCGTCATCGTCCGCATTTCCGGATCGTAGAACGGGTTCGGCAGGAAACGCACGTCGATGACGAGGTCGGCATCGACAGGCGCGCCGTGCTTGAACCCAAACGAATACACCGAAACCGAAAGGCCTTCGCGCATTGCGCCGGCGGCGAACAGGTCCTTGAGCTTTCCGCGCAGCTCGGCAGGCAAAAGATTGGTCGTGTCTATGACGAAGTCGGCGCTCGATTTCAATTCGCGCAATAACGATCGCTCACGCTCGAGGCCCGTGGCGATGCTTGCCCCGTCTTCGCAGAGCGGATGCCTGCGCCGGCTCGATTTATAACGGGAAATGAGCTTTTCGTCCGACGCGTCCAAGAACAGGATCTTGTACGAAATACCGCTTTCCTTCAGGCGCTTGAGCACGGTGCTCATGCTCGAGAAGAACCCGCGTCCGCGCGAATCGCATACGACTGCGATTTTCCGGCTGCCGTCAGCCGACGCGGAGAAATCGGGCATCCTCAGCAGATCGCCTATGAGGCCAGGCGGAAGGTTGTCGACGCAGAAATAGCCGAGGTCTTCGAACACGTGCATGGCCTCGGTACGACCTGCGCCGCTCATGCCGCTGACGATAACCAACTCGGGCATTTCAGTGGTTTGTTCCATAATGGCACCCTCAATCTTGGTGTCTAATCCTTGCTGCTTGCCCCATTATACTGTTGTAGCACCTTGTACGCCTCTTCGGCGACCTCGTCGGGAACGACGTGCGCGGCCTTTATCTCGTCGAGCGTCGCAGCCCTGAGGTTCCTGAACGACTTGAAGGCCTTCAGCAGCGCTTTCTTCCGGACCGGCCCCATGCCCGCCACGTCGTCGAGGATGCTCGCCGTCATGCCCTTGCCGCGCAATTCCCTATGGAAGGTGATGGCGAAACGGTGCGCTTCGTCACGCACCTGCTTGACCAGGTACAGCGATGCGGAACCGCCCGGTAACACGACTGGGCCCGTTTCCTGCCAAGGCACGAAGATTTCCTCATCGCGCTTGGCCAAGCCGCATAATGCGATATCAGTTCGGCCCATCTGCTCGAACATCTCCATGGCGGCAGTGAGCTGCGGCTTGCCGCCGTCGAGGATTATGAGGTCTGGTTTGCGCCCGAAACGCTCGTCGGCCATCCGCTCGTCGGAGTATCGCCGGCTCATGACTTCCTGCATGCTGAGGAAGTCGTTCGCCTCGTCAAGCGGCGTCTTTATCTTGAAACGCCGATATTGGTTCTTATCGGGCTTGCCGTTGGTGAACACCACCATGGAGGCGACGGTGAAGCTTCCGTGTATGGTCGAGATGTCGAAGCACTCGATGCGATAAGGCGGCCCGTCGAGCGCAAGCGCGCTCTCAAGCTGCAGCAAGGCGTCGTTCACGCGCTTGTCCTCGTAATTCGTGCGAACCTTGTACCTTAAAAGCGTGTGCTTGGCGTTTCGCTCCGCCATCACGACGAGGTCGTGTTTCTCGCCTTTCCGAGGTGCCGTGAACCTCACCTTCGCCCCATGGGCGTTATCGAGCTTCTCGGTCAGCCAATCGGCCATGACGTCTGCGTCTTCAGGCGCATCCCGCACGATGACCTCGCGCGGGATCGAAGTCGTGGCATCGTAGTAACGAAGCAGGAACGCGCGCAGCAGATCGTCGTCGGGCACGTCGCTGCCCTTGTTCAACACGAACTCGTTGCTGTTCATGATGCATCCTTCGCGCACCATGAGCACGTGAACACCTGCTATCGTCTCCTCGCGGTAAAAGCCGATGACGTCGGCATCGAGGTTGCGCGAAGACACTGCGTGCTGCCGATCCGAAAGGGCGCCGACGGCGTCGATGCGCTCCTTTATGCGCGCTGCCCGCTCGAAATCGAGGCTTTCGGCCGCTTCCATCATCTCGTCGGACATCTCTTTCACGAACTCGTCGTGATGCCCGTCGAGGAACCGCGCGACCCTCCGCACGTTCTCGGCGTACTCGTCGGGAGTTATCTGCCCGCAGCACACGCCCGGCCCCAAGCCCACATGGGCATCGAAGCATGGCCGCAGCATGCCGTCTGACGAGAGAAGGGCATCGATGTCGCCCCGTTCGTATTTCCTCTTGAGCCTGCGCCACTCAGCGCACGAGGCGGCGCAAATCGGCACGACGCGACGCACGGCGTCGACCATCATGCGTGCGGCCCGGCTATCGGTGTACGGGCCGAAATACCTCGTGTCATCCCGGTGCTTCTCGCGCGTGTACTTGATTGCAGGAAAGGCATCGCCCATCGTCAGGGCGATGAACGGATATGACTTGTCGTCCTTGAAGTCAGCGTTGAAGAACGGCGAATGCTGGTTGATGAGGTTCTTCTCGAGCACGAGCGACTCATGCTCGTTTTCCACGACGATGTACTCGAACGAATCGATGGCGTCGACGAGGAGGGGGATCTTCGCGCGTTCGTCTTGGAAGTTGACGTACTGCCGCATGCGCGCTCGGAGCTGCTTCGCCTTGCCTACGTAGATTACCTGACCAGACGAATCTTTCCAAAGGTACACGCCAGGCAGGGCGGGCACGCTTTCAAGCTCGCGTTTTATGCGCGCAATTTTCTCCTCTTGTTGCTCCAAGCTCGGCACACCGTCTTTCACGCCCTGTTATCCAGGCCCCATGAGCCGTCTTTATAACGATGATATCGCCTTCGACGAGACGTATCCGCTCGGAGCGAGCAGCACCGCCCTGACCTGCCCGACATAAGGCAGCCCCACGGTATACGTCTTGCCGATGTACCCATTCTCATCGATTGCCTTGCGGTCAGTGCATATGGCGATGTCCACCCGCCCGAGGCCTCGCTCGACCGCCTCGAGGTCGTCGGTTATGCAGATGCTCACGTTGACGGCGTAATGGCGCAATTGCTTGACCATCTGACGCGCTGCAAGATCGGCCCTCGGGCCGCTTGCGTAGAACACGGCGATTCGCTTGCCGTTACGTGAAACGATAACCGGATCGGCATAATCTCTTGGGTTTTCGACGTCGACCATGACGACCTGCGCGTCCTTTTCCACGTAGCTCTCGGCGACATGGGCAATTGAAAGCGACTCGTCGTCTGGAATGTCAGATGCGATTTCGCGAACCGGCTCGCCAACGGCACGCTCTTCAGGCGCCACGTCCTTGGCATCTTCGGCATTCGCGTTATAGGGCATCGTCCCTTCGCAGAGGACGACGGTATACCCCTCCATCGAACCGAAATGATCGTCGATGAGCGACGCGGCTGCGTTCCAGCTATGCCCGACAAGGATGTACCATGCCATGGCGCTCACGCCGGCTATGCCGAGCACGATAAGGAGCACGAGCGCAATTATTTCCCGCGTGCGTTTTTGCATGCGCCTATCTTACTGCAACTCGCCTGAGGAAGCCGATTTCCGAAAAAGGTTCGTTTACAACATACGAGCCAGGAACTGGCCGGTGTAGCTTTCCTTCACCTGCGCAACCTCTTCGGGCGTTCCAGTGGCCACGATGCGTCCTCCACGCTCGCCGCCTTCGGGGCCAAGGTCGATGATGCGGTCTGCCGACTTCACGACATCGAGGTTATGCTCGATGACCAGCACCGTGTTCCCGGCGTCGACGAGCCTCTGCAACACGGCGAGCAACTGGCGGACATCTTCGAAATGCAAACCCGTCGTCGGCTCGTCGAGGATGTAGAACGTCTTGCCCGTTTGCCGCTTTTGCAGTTCGCTTGAAAGCTTCACGCGCTGCGCTTCACCGCCGGAAAGCGTCGTAGCAGGCTGCCCGAGACGGATGTACCCCAGGCCGACATCGTGCAGCGTTTCGAGCTTGCGCTTGATGCCGGGGATGTTCTTGAAGAACTCGAGCGCCTCATCCACCGTCATGTCGAGCACGTCGGCGATGTTCTTCCCGCGGTACGTGACCTGCAGCGTCTCGCGGTTGTAGCGGTCGCCGTTGCACACCTCGCACGGAACGTAAATGTCGGGAAGGAAGTGCATTTCTATCTTTATCTGGCCGTCTCCCTTGCAGGCTTCGCAACGCCCGCCTTTGACGTTGAAGGAGAAGCGCCCAGGCGAGTACCCGCGCGCCTTTGATTCTTGCGTCGAGGCGAACAGGGCGCGGATGTCGTCCCATAGCCCGATGTAGGTTGCCGGATTCGACCTCGGCGTACGTCCGATGGGGCTTTGGTCGATGTTGATGGCCTTGTCGATTTTCTCAAGACCCGAAATCTTCCTGAACTCGCCCGTGCGGCGTCGTGCGTGGTTGACGCGGTTCGCAAGCAGCGGCGCCAGCGTGTCGGTGACAAGCGAGGACTTCCCCGACCCCGAGACACCCGTCACGACCGTGAGCGTGCCAATCTCTATCTCGACGTTGATCTTCTTGAGGTTGTTCTCGGATGCGCCCGTTAGGACGACTTTGCCGCGGCCTGGATTGCGACGTTCGGCCGGCACCTCGATGCGCCTGCGGCCGCTCAGGTAATCTGCCGTCACCGACCCCTTGGCCTTTGCGACTTTTGCGGGCGTGCCCGCGGCAACGACGTATCCGCCGTTCTCGCCAGCGCCCGGCCCCATGTCGACCACGTAGTCGGCAGAGCGGATGGTGTCTTCATCGTGTTCGACCACGATGACGGTGTTGCCGAGGTCGCGCAAGCGCTTCAACGTTGCGATGAGGCGTTCGTTGTCGCGTTGATGCAAACCGATCGACGGTTCGTCGAGAATGTAGAGCACTCCCATGAGCCCTGCGCCGATTTGCGTGGCGAGCCTGATGCGCTGGGCTTCGCCACCGGAAAGCGTCGCCGTGGCGCGCTCGAGCGTGAGGTAATCGAGGCCCACGTCGACGAGAAAACGCAAGCGCGCCTTGATTTCCTTGACAATGGGCCCTGCGATTTGCAGGTCTTGCCCTTCGAGCGTGAGCGATTCGAAGAATTCGAGAGATTCAACCGCCGATAGCTCGCATACTTCGTGGATGTTCTTGCCGCCTACTGTGACGGCGAGGATCTCGGGCTTCAGGCGCTTGCCGCCGCATGTGTTGCATGGAATCGTCGAAAAGTACGCTTCCATGCGTTCGCGCTGCCGATCGCTTCCCGCCTCGCGCAGCTTCTCCTCGACGGCCGCCAACACGCCATGCCATTCGATGTACCAATAGGTCTCGCGGCCGTCAACCGTGACGTAATCGACGCGCACGCGCCCCTTGCAGCCTTTCAGCAGCGCATCTTGAGCTTTCTTGGGAAGGTCTTCCCATGGCGTGTCAGGCGAAGCGCCGACATGCTTGAGAACCGCCTTCATAACTTGCGGATAGTAGTTGCCCGTCTTGAACGGGGCAATGCACCCTTCGTTGAGAGAAAGCGTCGTGTCGGGCACGACGAGCCGCGGGTCGACTTCGTCGCGGCTGCCGATGCCGAGGCATTCGGGGCAAGCTCCGTAAGGCGCGTTGAACGAGAAGTCTCGAGGCTGAAGCTCGTCCATGGAATGGCCATGCTCGGGGCATGCGAGCGCGAGGGAGAACAGGTGCTCGCCGGGACGCAGCCCTCCTGTGGCGCCCGAAGACGTCGGCGCATCGGCTTGAAGCGCATTGCCCTTCTCGTCGAGGAGCTGCACGAGCACGCGCCCGTCTGCCAACGTCGTCGCCGTTTCGACCGACTCGGCAATGCGCCCCGTGGCAGACCCTTTCAGCACCACGCGGTCGACCACGACGTCGATGAAGTGCTTTATCTTCTTGTTGAGCGTTATCTCCTCGCCCGTTAGGCGCACGACTTCGCCGTCGATGCGGACGCGCGCAAAGCCCTCTTTACCCAAATCGGCAAAGAGTTTTGTGAATTCGCCTTTTCGCCCCGTGACGACAGGCGCCATGATGATGGCCTTCGTCGTGCCGTCTTCGTTTCCGAGCTTCAGGATTTCATCAGTAACCTGATCGGTCGTTTGCTTCTTGATGACGCGCCCGCATTCGGGGCAATGCGGGACGCCGGTCCGCGCGAACAGCAGGCGCAGGTAATCGTAAATCTCGGTAGTGGTTCCCACGGTGGAACGCGGGTTGCGGCTCGTGGTCTTCTGGTCGATGGACACGGCAGGCGACAAGCCGTCGATGCTGTCGAGATCGGGTTTGCTCATCTGCCCGAGGAACATGCGCGCATAGCTCGACAGGCTTTCGACATAGCGCCGTTGCCCTTCCGCATACATCGTGTCGAATGCAAGCGATGACTTGCCCGACCCCGACAAGCCCGTTATGACCACGAGCTTGTCGCGCGGTATCTCAAGGTCGATGTCTTTCAGGTTGTGCTGGCGCGCACCTTTAATGACAATGGAATTCTGTCCCATAGCTCCCCGCTTTCATGTGTCGAAGCAGTATTCTACTAGACCGTCCGGCACATTCAGAATAAAACATTTGTTCGCCATAAAGATTTACGCGCGAGGGTGGGCTTGGTGATGTGCGTCCTTCAGGCGCGTCGTGGAAAGGTGCGTGTACACCTGAGTCGTCGATAGGCTCGCATGGCCGAGCATCTCCTGAACCGAACGCAGGTCGGCGTCCCCGTCGAGCAGGTCGGTCGCGAACGTATGGCGCATGTCATGCGGTGTCAGCTTGCCGTCAATCCCAGCTTGCCGTACCAGGGCTTTGAAGCGCACGCGCATGGCATCCGCGCTCATGGGGTTTCCCCGTTTCGAGATGAAGAACCGGTCTGTCGCGGACTTTCCCTTCAAAAGAGCCGGCCGAGCCTCGTCAAGGTAGCACTTCATCGCGTCAACGCATAAATCGTGCAATGGAACGATGCGCTCTTTGCTGCCCTTGCCGAACAACTTCACGAGGTTCGAGTTGAAATCAACGTCGCCGACCCTGAGATTCGCCGCTTCCGATATGCGCGCGCCGCTGGCATACAGGAACTCGAGCATGGCTTGGTCTCGAACCTCCTCCGGCGTTCTCTCGCGCGGCCCGCCATCTGGGCCCATGGGCGCATTCAGCGCCAACAACCGGTCCATTTCGTCTTGTTTCAGCACATGCGGCAAGTGCTTGCCGCGTTTCGGGCCGCTCAGCGCCTCAGCCGGGTCGGCGTCCATGGCGCCCACGAGGTTCATCCAGCGGTAAAAGCCGCGCAGCGACGAAAGCCGCCGGTTCACGGTTGCCCGCGAATAGCGGGCAGCGTCCATTTCCCCCAGGTACGCACGCAGCTGCCGATGCGTCGCATTCAGGGGGTCGACGTCATGGCGGGCGCACCACCTGAGGAACGAACCGAGGTCTACGCCATAGTTCCTAATGGTGTGCTCCGAGAACCCGCGTTCCGCCCTCAGGTACCCGATGAACCCGTCCACGAGGACCGTGACGCGTGAATCGTCGTACACGCGCTCATCGTCCGCGACCTCTTTCTGCAAGGGCCTTTTCGGCGCCCTCGTCATGACCTTCCGAGCCATGGGCTAGCCCTCCAAAAGACCGCAAGCGGCAAGTTCTCCCTTGTACGAGCCAAGGGCGGCCAATCCCCTTTCGGAATACGCTTCATAGCGTTTCCCCTTGTTCCGAACAGGCTGGTCGAGAGGCGGCATGACCCCGAAATTCACGTGCATAGGCTGGTAACCGACCGTGTTCGCATCGGTCGCATGAGCGAGGAGCGCGCCGAACGCAGTCTCCCGGGGAAGGCGCGGCGCATCCACTTCCTCAAGCAAGGCGGAAATGCTCAGAGCCACATGCAATCCGGACCGGATCGCCTCGCAGTAACCCTCCGTCCCGCCAAGCTGTCCCGCGACGAACACGGGCGTTTGCACGCCTTGGGCTGCAGCCGCTTTCAGGCGCAAATTACGATCAAGCAGGCGCGGGGCATCGATGAACGTGTTGCGGTGCATGACGCCATAGCGCGCGAACTCGGCGTTTTGCAACCCCGGAATCATCCTGAAAACCCGCGCCTGCTCGCCGAATTTGAGGTTCGTCTGGAATCCGACGAGGTTGTAGCTGGTCAGATCGGCGTCTTCCGCTCGCAACTGCAGCGCAGCCCATGGGCGCTTCCCCGTCCGCGGGTCGGTGAGGCCAACCGGCTTCAAGGGGCCGAACCGTGGCGCGTCATGGCCAGCGCGCGCTATTTCCTCGATAGGCTGGCAGGCTTGGAACAGGTCTTTCGATTCGAAATCCCGGGCAATCACCTTTTCCGCAGCGAGAAGCTCGTCGATGAACCCGTCGTATTCCTCTTTCGAAAAGGGGGCGTTCAGATAATCGCCCTGCGATACACCATCGGCGCTTTCGGCGTCTTCGTATCTGCTTTGCCGGAACAACACGCCCATGTCGAGCGAATCAGCCATGACGATGGGCGCCGCCGCATCGTAGAAGGCGAGGTAGTCGCCGACGAGTATTTGAAGCGAGGCCGCAAGCGACTCGCTCGTCAGGGGGCCGGTTGCCAAGACGACCGCGCTCGAGTCCTGTGCAAGCTCCTCGACGCTTGTCACCTCATCGCGCCTAAGGTCGATGAGCGGATCGTTCTCGACGAGCTCCGTGATGCGCCTTGCGAACGAGTCGCGGTTCACCGCCAATGCCCCGCCAGCTGGAACGGCGTTTTCGAGGGCGGCTTCGTAAAGAAACGACCCGAGTTCTTCGAGCTCGGCTTTCAACATGCCTGCAGCGCTTGCCAACTTGGTGCTCTTGAGGGAGTTCGAGCAGACGAGCTCCGCGCACAACCCCGTTTTATGAACCGCCGTTTCGCGCATCGGCCGCATTTCATGGAGCACGACGGGAAACCCGCGCTTTGCGAGCTGAAGGGCAGCCTCGCTTCCGGCGAGGCCTGCTCCCGCTATGGAAACAGGATTCATCATGGTGTCAGTTTACCTTATGAGCGGACGACGGGGCCCCACCTCCCATCGCCCTGGCGCGCAATGACGCCACGGGCCTCCGCCTCCACGAGGACTTCCATGAGCTTCGCACGCGCCCCATCTGCGCCGTACTCCTCAACCGCCAGCCCGTACAGCGCCTCGCTGTCGATCGGCTGCGCCAGGACGCATCGCACGATCGGGTCTTCTTCAGGCGCGTCATCGCCATTCCCCTTCAAGCGCTTCAGCACGCCGCAAGACCTGAAGAGCGCATCCTCGAAGCTCTCGTCGTCGATGATGGGCGAGGCGCCCTGGAACAGGAGCCTGTTCGAGCCATATGACGCCTCGCTCGTAATAGCCCCTGGAACCACCAGCACTTCCTTTCCGGCATCGAGCGCCTCGTCCGCGGTCGAGAACGTGCCCGACGGCAACCCCGCTTCGACGATGAGCACCGCATCGGCCAAGCCGGCGATGAGCCTGTTTCGCTCTCGGAACATGAACGGCTTGGGAGGCGTTGCCCAACTCCGCTCGCTGACGATCGCCCCTCCAGAATCGACGATCCGCTGGAACAGCTGGGCGTGCTCGGGCGGATACACCACATCGCAGCCGCCCCCGAGGAACACGACCGTGGGGCTCTCGGCCTTGAGCGCAGCCCAGTGGGCCTCTGAATCACAACCCCGCGCTCCGCCCGAAATGATCAAGACGCCCTTTTCCGCCGCCAACCGCGCGAACCTGCGGGCGCAACTGAGCCCGTACGGCGTCGCCTTGCGCGCTCCGATGACGGCAAGGCCTGGAACGAGCGATTCGAGCGCCCCTATGACGTACAGCTTTTGCGGCGGTCGCGGAATCGTTTTCAGGGCTTCGGGGAACGATTCGCTGCGCGCATCGACAACATGCCGTGGCCCTTGGATTTCATCTGTCATCGCCCCACCCCGTCCCTGATCCTGAAGCTAATCGCCTCGCACAAGTCTGCCCTTCCCACCGACTCTCGTTCGGCAATGTCGGCGATTGTCCGCGCAACCGACAAGACCCGGACTATCGCCCTTCCGCTCATATGGCTCACCGCCGCCGTCTTCTCGAAGAAATCGGCATCTTCGGAAGAGAGCTTGCACGAACGAACCAGCCCGCGCGTTGTCGGCTCGAAGGTATCCCGCTCCTTGCGCCATGAGGCGTAAGCGCGCCCCAGCATGACGCCTTCCCTCAATTCAGCGGACGAAGTACCGCCTTGAACGGAAAGGACTTCGGACGGCTCGATTCGCCTCACGTCGAGGTGCAGGTCGATGCGGTCCATTAACGGCCCGCCTATACGGTTCTGGTAATCGCGAACCTGCTTCACCGAACACGTGCAAGGCCTATCGGGGTCTCCGTAGTATCCGCAAGCGCATGGATTACTCGCAGCCACGAGCAGGAATCGCGAGGGGAACGCAACGCTTCCATCAGCGCGCGTTATGCACACCTGACCTGATTCGATGGGCTGGCGTATCTGCTGGAGCACCGAAGGCTTGAACTCTGATATTTCATCCAAGAAAAGCGCGCCCAGGTGCGCGAGCGATATCTCTCCGGGACGAATCGGCGAGCCGCCTCCGATAAGCCCGGCAGCCGTAGCGGAATGATGCGGCGCCCGAAACGGGCGCACGCCCGCGAGTATCGGCGCGATGTTCTCCCCCGCAACGGAGTGTATCAATGCCGCCTGAAGCATCTCGTCTTCCGTAAGAGGCGGCAAGATCGAGGGCATGCGCGAGGCGAGCATCGTCTTTCCCGACCCGGGTGGCCCCATCATGAGCAGCCCGTGATTGCCTGCAGCGGCGATTTGAAACGCGCGCTTGGCGATATCATGCCCTGCGACGTCCCTGTAATCCAGCGCGCGTTCGTCATCGACGAGGTACCTGCCCTCGAATGACGTGAACGAAGGCTCGCGCAAGCTTCCAACCGACTTCAACCCCCGTTGGCGCAGGCCTTCGACATCGACCAACCCGTCAGCATCGTCAGAGCAGATGAGCTCGAAGCCGTAATCCCGCGCGCAAAGCGCGTAGGCGAGCAAACCCGAGACTGGACGAACCGCTCCGTCGAGCGAGAGCTCTCCCACGAACAGCATGGCGTCTGCCAAGCTTGGATCGATTTGCCCTGTCGCGACGAGAATGCCGACCGCGATGGGCAAATCGAAGCCGGAACCGCTTTTCCTGAGCGAGCTCGGCGCCAAACTCACCAACACGCGATCACCGGGCATTGCGAAGCCCGAGGCCTTCAGCGCAGCCTTAACGCGCTCTCTCGACTCCTGCACCGCAGCGTCGACCATCCCGACGATATTGAAAGCAGGCATGCCTTGCGTGACCGCCACTTCCACGTCAATCGGTATGGCCTCAACGCCCCGAAGCACTGCGCTATGGATGCAGCAGCGCCTCGCCACGGTCACCACCCTGCCTGGAACGCGTTGACGTAATGACGCATGAGGGCACGGTCGGGAGCGCTCACCAACAAGGCGATGACGTCGAAGCGCACCGGCACGTCTACGTATTCGTAATCGCTGAGATACCAGCAGGCGATCTTCTCGTAACGCGCACGCTTCTGCGGGCTGACCGCCTCCGACGGCAACCCCTTGTCGATGCTCGTTCGCGTCTTAACCTCTACGAACACGACCGTGCATCCATCTCGGGCGATGATGTCGGCTTCACCCATCGGGCATGCCCAGTTTCGCTCGAGGATCTCGTACCCCTTGAGCTCGAGGTACCGCGCCGCGGCCTCTTCGCCCCTTCTTCCGAGAACCTTGTTGTGTTTCTTTCCCTTGCTCTTTCCCATCTGCAACTCCCTTCAGCTTCGCCATTCGAAGCCTTGTCACCCGGACGCGTATTCGCGCCCTTGTTTTCACTGATGGGATGCGATGATAAAAGGGACGTCACGCGAGGACAGCTGCCGAGAGGCTTGCGCCTTTGCGCGTTTCAATGACGCGGCCGACGTGTACGCAGCCGCTCTTTTCGCCGGAAGTGCCGCACTTCGCCTAACCGAATCGTCGCCGATTCGGCTTTAAGCCGCGCCTGATGCGCAAAACTATTCTCGAGATATGCTAGAAGAGGCTCTCCTGCATGAACGACCTGCAGAAGCTTTTGCGATGCACGGGAGAAAGACCATGGGCCTTTATCGCGTCGATATGCTGTGCAGAACCATACCCCTTGTTTCCACCGAAGTCGTATTCAGGATAATCGGCTGCCATATCGCGCATGAGCGCGTCTCGCGTCACTTTCGCGACAATCGATGCCGCAGCGATGCTCGCGCATTTCGCATCGCCTTTAATCACGTTCTTCTCGCGCGGGTCGATGTGAATCGGATTCCCGTCGACGATCACCAGATCGCATGGCAGAATGCGGTCGACTTGGTCGAGGGCTCCCTTGAACGCGCGCTTAAGCGACGCGGTCATCCCATCGCGGTCGATGTCTTCGGGAGCTACGTACTCGACCGCCCATGCCAGCGCGTGCGTTTTCACCTCTTGCGCTATGGCCTCGCGCTGCTCGGGCGTGAGCTTCTTGGAGTCGTTCAGCCCCATGACCATCGGCTCTGGCGGGAGCACCACGGCGCCCACTGCTAGCGGACCAGCAACGGCGCCGCGCCCGACTTCATCGAGCCCAACGATGACCGACTGCCCGGAATCGAGCAGCGACTTCTCGAACGAGTACAGCGCCGCAACGCGCGCGCATTCGGCCTTCTCGCCCTCCAAGCGCTTGCGAGCTGCTTCGATGGCCGCTTTCACGCCCTTACGCGTATCGGCTGCAAGCGAGCGCTCAAGCGCGGCGAGACCTTGCTCGTCGGCCCCGCGCAGCATTTCCCGTATTTCAGGCACCGTCATTGCCATGAACGCCCCACTTTGTTCGTTCTAGTTTGTTTCGATGCCCCCATTATCGCATTGCGGGCATGAAAAAGGCCCGCTCGCAGCGGGCCTTGAAGTTCTCGCAGCTGAGAATTAGCGGTACGCCTTCTCCTTGATCTTGGCGGCCTTGCCGACCTTGTCGCGCAGGTAGTACAGCTTTGCACGGCGAACGTCGCCACGACGCGTGACCTCGATCTTGTCGATCTTCGGCGAATGAACCGGGAACGTGCGCTCGACGCCGACCGAGAAGCTGACCTTGCGGACGGTGAACGTCTCGCGGCTGGAGTGACCATGGCGGCGGATGACGTCGCCCTGGAACACCTGGATGCGCTCACGGTTGCCCTCGGTGATGCGATAGTGAACCTTCACGTTGTCGCCAACGTGGAACTCGGGAATGTCCTGCTTCTTCTGCTGCTCTTCGATAGCGCGAATGATATCCATTTCGTCTTCCTTCTATGCCCTCAAAACCAAACGTGCAACGGTAATTGTCTCTAGACGCGATTAGCTAGTATATCTCCACCTCAACAGCGTTGCAAGGATGATTTCCTCATGCCCTAAATCATCACAAGCAGCGCATATGCCGCAACGCCCGCAATGGCAGACAGGAGGAGCGATTTGGTGAAGCGGGCGACGACCACGACGATGAGCGCTGCGACAAGTGGCGCCCCCGCAGGCCAGAAGCCCGCATCGAACATGCCGGGCGTGAGCAAGTCGTTTGCGACGAGCGCCGCGAACGCGGCAGGCGGGATAAAACCGAGCGCTTCCGTCACGCGCTCGGGAAGTTCGCGGCCCTTGAGCAGGAATAACGGCAGCACGCGGCATGCGAGCATCGTCAGCGCGCAGACGATGAACACGATCCAAAAGCCCGTCCAGGTAATCGGCTGCATGCTCACAACCTCTCCCTCACGCGCGAGAAGAGGATGGCACACGCCACGCCCACGATCGCTCCGATGAAAATGGCAGGGCCCGACAGGCCGACGAGCTTGCAGGCGAACACGCCGATCATGGCGCACACGGCGGCGACGATGTTGGCAGGCGTCAGCTCTTGCGTGACGAGCAGGCATATGAAAATCGACGTCATGGCAAACGCCGCAATTGCAAGCGGAATGCCGATGGCGTTGCCGACGAACACCCCCACGACGCATGAGACCGTCCACGACGTCTGGGAGAACAAGTTCACGAGCGTGGCGCGCTGGGGCGTCCAGCCGCCTTGCTCGAACTGCTGCATGTTCACGCCGAAGCTCTCATCCGTGACGGTAGCGGCGAACCAAAAGGCAAGCTTCTTCGACGCCTTCTCGAACCAGGGCGCGAACGCTGCGGAGTAGAGCATCTGCCGGGTGTTCACAAACGAAACCGAGAGAATGATGGAGGCGATCGGCGCGCCAGCGAGCCACATGTTCGGAATCATGAACTGGCCGGCTCCCGAGTAGAACAACGCGCACATCATGAAGACTTGCAAGGCGTTCATGCCTATTGAAGCCGAGAGGATTCCGCACGGTATGCCGATGGCGACATAACCGAGCATGATGGGAATCGCCGCTTTGAAGGCGGATTGTATGTTATCGAGCGTGAACACGAATTGCGATTATAGCCGCGCTTCGAGCTCCTCGGGCGAGAATGCGCCTTTTTCCGTAACAATCTTGGTGATGTAGCGCGCTGGGGTCACGTCGAAAGCCGGGTTCCAAACATCGACGCCGTCAATCGGTTCGGGTAACACCTCTTGCGCAGGTCGTTGCTCGATGACGATGCCCGAGCCGTCCGCAAGTTGCGCGTCGACAGTCGAAAACGGCGCTGCAACGTAAAAGGGAATGCCGTGCTCTTTTGCGAGAATGGCCACGCCGTACGTGCCGATCTTGTTGGCCGCGTCGCCATTTCGGGCAATCCTGTCAGCGCCCACGATAACGGCGTCGACGTTGCCGGCGGCCATGAGGCTCGCCGCCATGTTGTCGCATATGAGGGTTACGGGTATGCCGACTTGGGCAAGTTCCCATGCCGTGAGCCTGGCCCCCTGCCCAACTGGCCTCGTCTCGTCGGCATAGACGCGTTCGACCTTCCCCTCGGCAGCGGCGCTGTACACGACGCCGAGAGCCGTTCCGAAATAGCATGTCGCAAGGCTGCCCGCGTTGCAATGCGTGAGAATGCGCGAGCCGGGATCGATGAGGGCGGAACCATTCCGCCCGATTGCGCGGTTGGTCTCCTCGTCTTCAGCTTCCATGAGCTTGACGAGCGTGTAGAGCATTTCGGTTTGCGCATCGCCTTCGATCCCAGAGGATTTTTCGAGCGCGCGGTTGACCCCCCACCGCAAATTGACGGCGGTGGGTCGTGCTGAAGCGATTTCAGCCGCAGCCTGCTCGACGTCTTTTCCGTCGTAAGCCGACCAAAGCGCCATCGCCGCAGCGCCCGCAATGCCGATTGCCGGCGCCCCTCGCACCGCAAGGCATTTTATTGCCTCTATGACCGATTGCCAATCCCGCGTTTCGGAAATCGAGACCTCGTGTGGCAGAAGGCGCTCGTCAACATAACGGAATAGCGGCCCTTCCCCATCGCGCACGAGCTCAACCGAACGAGGGAGCCTATCAAGATGAAGTTCCATGAACGCTTCCGCCTTCCCGTGGGGCTTTACGTGAATTCGCTTTCCCGCATTATCCCAGACCAGTACAATATTGGGCGCACATTCACGATTGGCATATCTACGGGCACATCGGCGGCGAGCCGATGAGAGGGAGGATGAGGGATGTCGATTCACAAAAGCATTGCCGAGCTCATCGGCAACACCCCGCTCGTCGAGTTGACGCATTACGAGCAGAACCACAGCCTGAAAGCCACCATAGTCGGCAAGGTCGAATTCTTCAATCCTGCTGGTTCCGTCAAAGACCGCATCGCCAAGTCGATGCTCGACGCGGCCCTCGCCGCCGGGCGCATCAACGAGAGCACGACGCTCATCGAGCCGACGTCGGGCAACACCGGCATCGGGCTCGCCGCCATTGCGGCCACGCACGGCATGCGGCTTATCCTGACGATGCCCGAGACGATGTCTGTCGAGCGCCGAAACCTCGCCAAGGCTTACGGTGCCGAGATTGTCCTGACCGATGGGTCTGCTGGCATGAAGGGCGCCATCGACAAGGCGAACGAGCTATGCGCGGAGATCGAAAACTCGTTCATACCGAGCCAGTTCACCAACCCCGCCAACCCTTCCACGCACGAGTTCACGACAGGCCCTGAAATCTGGCGCGATACCGAGGGCAAGGTTGACCTCTTCGTCGCCGGCGTCGGCACTGGCGGTACCCTGACGGGCGTCGGCCGCTACCTGAAAGGGCAAAACCCCGATGTGAAAGTCATCGCCGTCGAACCCGCGAACTCGCCTGTGTTGTCTGGCGGAAACGCTGGAAGCCATGGCCTTCAGGGCATCGGTGCAGGATTCGTGCCCGAGACGCTGGACACTACCATCTACGATGAGGTCATCGCCATTCAAGAGGAGGAGGCCTACGAAGCCGCACGCGAGCTTTCCGCAAAGGACGGTTTGCTCGTCGGAATCTCCGCAGGCGCCGCCGTTAGCGCTGCGCGCAAGGTCGCCGAACGTCCCGAAAGCGAAGGCAAGCTCATCGTGGTGATCCTCCCCGATACGGGAGAGCGCTACCTTTCCACGCCGTTATTCGACTTCTAATTTGAACATCACCCCTGGGGTGATGTTCAATTCGCCGAACCGTTTCACAACGTCGACAAGTAAGATTTAGGTATGAGCGGTACATCGAACAAACGAGTGCTCATGGCAATGAGCGGGGGTGTCGACAGTTCTGTGTCGGCGCTTGTTTTGCGTGATGCGGGCTACGATGTGGAAGGCGTCACGCTGAAGCTGTTCGACAACGATGACGCTTGCGTCGTCGACGAGAAATCGTGCTGCTCGCTCAAAGACGCCGAGGACGCACGGCAGGTTTGCCTGGAACTGGGCATACCACATTTCGTGTACAACTTCACACGCACGTTCAACGAAGCCGTCATCGACCGCTTCTGCAAGAGCTACTTGAATTGCCTGACTCCTAACCCCTGCATCGACTGCAATCGATACGTGAAATTCGAGGCGCTTCAAGAGCGACGCCGGGAACTTCGTTTTGATTACGTCGCCACGGGCCATTACGCCCGACGCTGCTTTAACGAGGAAACGAACCGCTACGAGCTTAAACGCGGCATCGACGCCAACAAGGACCAAAGCTACGTCCTGTTCCACCTAACTCAGGACACCCTCGCCCACATGCTCTTCCCCTTGGGCGAGCTCACGAAGCCGCATGTGCGCGAACTCGCCGAATCGCATGGCTTCATCAACGCACAGAAAGCCGAAAGCCAAGATATATGCTTCGTGCCCGACGGAGATTACGCATCGTTCATCGCGAAGCGCACGGGCGAGACATTCGAGCCAGGCGCCATCGTGAACCGCGAGGGTAAAATCCTCGGCGAGCATGCAGGCCTCATTCACTACACGATCGGCCAGCGGAAAGGCATAGGGGTTGCCGCTTCCGAGCCGCTCTACGTTTTCGCGAAAGACCCGCTTCGCAACGAGCTCGTGGTCGACACAGACGCGAACACGTTATGCACCTCTATCGAAGTCGAAGACGTGAACTTCATCGCCCGCGCAGCGCTCTCCCAACCTGAGCGGCTCACCGTGAAATCCCATTACCGCCAAACAGCGCGTCCGGCAACCGTCGAGCAAACCAACGAAACCTCGATTCGCATCAAGTTCGACGAACCCCAACGTGCCTGCGCTCCCGGCCAGGCGGCTGTCGTCTACGACGACGACACCGTCATCTGCGGCGGCACTATAACAGGATGAGTAGCAGGTCGTTCCTGCGACTCATTTTCCGCAACACGATACTGCCTGGACTACATCTGGGAAATGAGTCGCAGGAACGTCCTGCTACTCATCCTGCCACTCATCGGACAATGAAAAGGAGCCTCGCATAGTTGCGAGGCTCCTTTGCAAACGCTGTTGTGCAGGTTTACTTCTCGAGCGCAGCCTGAGCAGCGGCAAGGCGAGCAACCGGCACGCGGTACGGCGAGCAGGACACATAGGTCAGGCCGACCTTGTGGAACTTGTGAATGGAGTCCGGATCGCCACCGTGCTCGCCGCAGACGCCGGTCACGAGTTCGGGGTTCGTGGAACGGCCGCCCTTGACGGCGATGTCGATCAGCTTCACGACGCCGTCGTCGACTGTCGCGAACGGGTTCACCTTCATGATGCCCAGGTTCTCGTAGTCCTTGAAGAACTTGCCCTCGACGTCGTCGCGGCTGAAGCCGAACGTCGTCTGCGTGAGGTCATTGGTACCGAAGGAGAAGAAGTCGGCCTTCTCGGCGATCTCGTCAGCGGTGATAGCCGCACGCGGCAACTCGATCATGGTGCCGATTTCGATGAAGGACAGGTCGACGCCGTCGCGCTCTTCGACTTCCTTGATGGCCTTCTCGGCCTCGTTGCGGACGTAGATGAGCTCGTTTTCCATCGAGACAAGCGGAATCATGACCTCGGGCTTCGGGTCGAAGCCTTCCTTGATCAGCTTCGCCGTGGCAGTGGCGATGGCGCGCACCTGCATGGCAGACAGGCCGGGCATGACGATGCCGAGGCGGCAGCCGCGCAGGCCGAGCATCGGGTTCATTTCCGCCATGTTCTCGGCAGCGTTGAGCAGCCTCTTGATCGCGGGGTCGTGTTCGCCCTTCACGGCGTCGACAGCAACCTTGATGGCGAGCTCTTGGGCCGAGGGAAGGAACTCGTGCAGAGGAGGGTCGAGCAGGCGGATGATGACGGGCAGGCCGTCCATGGCCTTCAGCATCTCGTAGTAGTCGCCCTGCTGTGCATCGTACAGCTTGTCAAGCGCCGCGTAATACTCGGGGCTCTCCGACTCGGCGAGGATCATGTCGGCCACGATCTGCTTGCGGTCGCCCAGGAACATGTGCTCAGTGCGGCACAGGCCGATGCCCTGCGCGCCGAAGTCGCGCGAAAGCTGCGCGTCGGCCGGGTTGTCGGCATTGGCGCGAACGCCGAGGGTGCGGAACTCGTCAGCCCACTCGAGGATGGTGTCGAGGTCGCCGGTGAGCTCGGGCTGCACCAGGTCGACCGCGCCCAGGACCACGATGCCCGTGGTGCCGTCGAGCGAGATGAGGTCGCCTTCCTTGATGACGATGTCGGTGCCGGCGATGGCGGCTTCCTTCTTCTCAGCGTCGATCTTCAAGGCTTCGACGCCGCAGACGCACGGAGCGCCCATGCCGCGGGCGATGACGGCCGCGTGCGAGGTCTTGCCGCCATGCGAGGTGAGGATGCCCTCGGCGGCGATCATGCCGGCGAGGTCGTCGGGCGTGGTCTCCCAACGCACGAGGACGGTCTTCTTGCCTTCCTCGGCGGCGGCAACGGCGGCTTCAGCCGAGAACACGGCAGCGCCGACGGCAGCGCCAGGAGAAGCGTTCAGGCCGCGGGCCACGACGTCGTATTTGGCGCTCTTGTCGAACTGCGGATGCAGCAGCTGGTCGAGCTGCTCGGGAGCGACGCGCATGACGGCCTCTTCCTTGGTGATGAGGCCTTCCTTCTCCATGTCGATGGCGATCTTCAGCGCGGCGGCGGCGGTGCGCTTGCCGACGCGGGTCTGCAGCATGAACAGCTTGCCCTGCTCGATGGTGAACTCGATGTCCATCATGTCGCGGAAGTGGTTCTCGAGCAGCACGAAGATGTCCTCAAGCTCCTGGCCGGCGGTCTCGAGGCCGGAGACGTGCTTCAGCTCGGAGATCGGCGAGGTGTTGCGGATGCCGGCGACGACGTCTTCGCCCTGGGCGTTAACGAGGTAGTCGCCGTAGAATTCCTTGGTGCCGTCGGCGGCGTTACGCGTGAAGGCAACGCCCGTGGCGGATGTGTCGCCCTTGTTGCCGAACACCATGCACTGCACGTTGACGGCGGTGCCGAGGTCGTCGGCAATCTTGTTCTGCTTGCGGTAGAGCGTTGCGCGCGGGTTGTTCCAAGAGCCGAACACGGCCTCGATGGCGAGCTTCAGCTGGGCCATCGGGTCCTGCGGGAACTGAACCTTGCCGTCAACGACGAGCTCGGGGTACTCGGCAGCGTCGACGCTGTCGGAGAAGATGCCCTTGAAAGTGGCTACGAGCGCTTCGAGGTCGGCGGCGTCGAGCTCGGTGTCTTCCTTGACGCCCTTGGCGTCCTTGGCGGCCGTGATGGCATGCTCGAACTTGTCGCCGTCGATGCCCATGACCACGTTGGAGAACATCTGGATGAAGCGGCGGTAGCTGTCCCATGCGAAACGGGGATTCTCGGTCTGGGCAATGAGGCCGTTGATGGAACGGTCGTTCAGGCCGAGGTTGAGGACGGTGTCCATCATGCCGGGCATCGACATGGGAGCGCCCGAGCGGACGGAAACGAGCAGCGGGTCGGCGTCGTCGCCGATGCGCTTGCCCATGCGCTCTTCCAGGTCGGCACGGTACTCGGCGATTTCGTCGAGAGCGCCTTCCGGCCAGGTGTTGTCGGCATTTGCATACTCCATGCACGTCTGGCACGTGATGGTGAATCCCGGAGGCACCGGCAGGCCGATGTTGGCCATCTCGGCGAGGTTCGCGCCCTTGCCGCCGAGCACGTATTTCATGTCGGTATTGCCTTCGGTTACGTTGTTGCCCCGTGCGTCCTTGCCGAATTTGTAGACGCGCTTGACTGCCTCAGCCACTTTGCACTCCTCCACTCGATGCTGCATTTATGCTGAAACCAACACGGAAACGAGCGCCAGAAGGACACTCGCTTGTTACGAATCCAATAGTAACGCAAAACGACCCAGATGGATAACCACCTGGGTCGTTTTTCCGCGGATGGACGATGCTTTGGTCGCCTTGAAGCATTTCGCTCCGGAATCGCCCACCAACCCCACACCAGCGTCTTACAGGACTTCGCGTTTCATCTGCGGAGACCCCAGCGAGATCTTCAGGTTGCCGTTCAGGCAGCGCAGCTCGTCGATCATGCGCTTCTCGAGCCCGTCAGCCTTCATGGAAACCAAGTACTCAAGCTGGTACAAGCTGCCCATGTTGCTCGTCGAGACGTTCTGCAGCTCGCACGTCGCCGTGTAGTTCGCGAGCACTTCGTCGAACGCGCCTTCGAACTCGAGGTCCTCGGGAACCGTGATCTTCAGCTGCTTCTTCTTGGCGGACTCACGCGGGCTTCCGAACGGAGTCGTGACGTAAATGATGTTGAACACGCCCACGACGACCGTGAGGATGGCGGCAACGCCGATATAGCCCATACCGGTCGCGAGGCCGATGGCCATTGCCAGGAACACGCTTCCGATGTCCTTTGCCGTACCCGCTATCGAGCGGAAGCGCACGAGGTTGAACACGCCCATGACTGCGACGCCCGCGCCAAGGTTTCCGTTGACGAGAGTGATGACCATCTGCACGATGACGGGCATGAGCGCCAGCGTCACGACGAAGTTCTTCGAGTAGTCGTGCTTGTACATGTAGATGAGCGCGCACACCAAGCCGAGGACGATCGACGCGAGCGTGCACCACATGAAGCCGGCGGTCGTCACCGTCGTCATAGCCGACTCGGTCGTGCCGAGCACCGAAGTGAACAATGCATCCATGATTGGTTTCCTTTCCCAAAGGTTTCCCGTTGATAGGCAAATAGTAGGAAAGGAAACTTAAAAGATGCTGAAAGGATGCGTTTGTCCTTCTGTCCGCTCCGGGTTGAGGGAAGGGGGTTTCGGGCTTGTCCTCGCAGACTCACCAGCTAGTTGAACGTTACCCCAGGGACGATGTTCAAATTTGTTGAAACTTCAACTTTGCGTTAAAGCGTTCTTTCAATTTGAACATCGTCCCTGGGGTAACGTTCAACTTGCCGCCTCGCGTAGCTGCGGAATCGCCCTCACCCCCTTCCCTCTGCAGTGGGCTACTCTCTTTTACTTTTTAAGCTATCGGGAGGGTTGCAGTAAAAGTGGTACCTGATTCGTTGCTGTCGCAGGTTATGTCGCCGTCGTGCTCGCGGGCGATTTCGCGGGCGATGGCGAGGCCGAGGCCGAAGCCGCCGGTACCGGATGTGCGCGCCTTGTCGGTGCGGTAGAAACGGTCGAAGATATGCGGAAGATCCTCGGGCGCTATTGTCGAGCCAGTGTTGTGAATGGTCATATGGGCTATGTCGCCTTTGGCTTCCAGCTTCACTTCGACCAACCCGCCCTCATCGACGTACTTCAAGGCGTTCTCGATAAGGGTCGAGGTCATCTTGCGCAGGCGTTGGGCGTCTCCGGAAACCGTGATTCCCTCGGCAACCGATTCCTCGAACCGGCAGCCGCGCTCGTAGGCGACAGACTCGAACTGCAGCGTCTCGCCGGCCACCATATCGCTGAAATCGAATTCTTCATGCTGCACATTTGCCCGCGATTCGACCTGGGCAAGTTCAAGCATCTCGTTCACGAGCCCTTGCATGCTCTCGGCTTCCACTTGGGTGCTCTCGATCCACTGGCTTTGGTTCGCGATGGTGGACTCTGGGTGCTTCAGCAGGATAGACGTGTTCGCCAGAACGACCGTTAGCGGGGTCTTCAGCTCATGAGATGCGTCGGCCACGAATTGACGTTGCGCGGTCCACGCCTCTTCAACGGGTTTGAGCGCCCACTTCGAGAGCAATAGCGCGATCACGAAGAACACGGCAAGGGTGAGGATTCCCGCAATTAGAAGCGAAACTGCGAGCGATTGCCAGCTCGACGCATACGATGCATCGGCGAAGGCGACATAGGTGAATCCTTCAACCGAGCGCTTCTCGTACACGAGCCCCAGGCTCGAAAGCTCACCGCTCCCCTCCCCAACGCTTACAAGCTGGCTTGAAGCAGACGTAAGCACATCCTCCTCGATATAAGCGGTGGTGTAGCGGGATACGGCGGTGTAGGTCCCGGAGGAATCGAGTACGTACACGGCCACTGGCACAAGAGAGCGTTCTTCCTCGCGGCCTCCACCAATGCGCGGGCCTCCGAATTCGCGTTCATCGATGAACTCGTTCACCATGTCGGACAGCTCGTCAACATCATCGAAGTCCTCGAAAGCGCTTTCGATGTCAAACCGCATGCCGCCCTTCATGAACGGATCGGGTGCATTAAGGCCGTCGTTACTCGCCCTGTCGATCGAAGTGCTCAGCGCTTCGCTCACCGTCGACATGCTGCGTTGGTATTCGGATACGCAGATTCCCGTGAACACGATGGCGAGCACCACGGCCACCGAGGCCATGATGATCGCCACGAACTTGATGCGAAGTTTTTTCAGCATGCTAACCCTCGTCGGTCAGGCGGTATCCCACTTTCCTGATCGTCTCGATTTGCGCCTTCGAACCGAGGAACTTCAGCTTCTTGCGCAAGAACGACACGTATGCTTCCACATTATTATCGACGGCGGTTGACTCCACGCCCCAGACTTTCGAGATGAGGGTTTCTTTCGACACGATTTGCCCATGGTTGGTCATGAGGATGTTTATGAGCGAGAACTCTTTGTACGACAGGTTGATGGACTTGCTGCCGCATTTCAAATCGTGGCTTTCGAGGTTCAGCTCGAGGTCGGAAAACGCAAGGGTCTCGAACACGACCTGACCTGTGCGCCGCGTGAGAGCCCTCAGGTGCGCCAGCAACTCTGCCGGCGAAAACGGCTTGGTCATGTAGTCGTCTGCGCCCGAATCGAGCCCTTCGATCTTGTCGGGAATCTGGGCGCGTGCCGTAAGCATGAGCACCGGCGTGTCTACGCCCTTGCGGCGCAGCTGCTTCGACACCTCGAACCCGTCCATCTTCGGCAACATGACGTCGAGGATCACCACGTCGTAAATGCCCGACTCGGCGTAATCGAGACCTGATTGCCCATCGTGCACCATATCGACTTGATAGTCGTTTTCCTCGAGGATTTTCCCAACTGCCTGGGCCAGCCGAATGTCGTCTTCAACGATGAGTATCTGCATTGGTTCCGCCTTTCCGCGTACAAGCCCATTCTAGCCGAGAAGCTGAAACCTGCCTGAAAACGCTCTTTCAGCTTCGATTCAGGTGCGACGCGTACCATGCTCATGGCACAAGGGAAAGGAAGCCCAACATGGCTACTGCAGCAGACACCTTTGAACGCAAAGAGAAGAAGTACCTCATAACGACCGGGCAATGCGAGGCCATCAAGGCAGGGCTCGCCGCCCACATGCGCCTCGACGACTACGGGGCGACGCGCATCGACAGCCTTTATTTGGACACGCCCGACCGCTCGCTGATCTGCAGATCGCTTGAAAAGCCCCTTTACAAAGAGAAGCTGCGCATCCGCAGCTACGGCCCGTTTTCAGAAGCAGAGTCGGTATTCGTCGAGATCAAGAAGAAGTTCAAGGGCATCGTGTACAAACGCCGCGTGCGCATGAGCGCCGAAGGCGCGCGAGCCTACATCAACGGCATGTCCTACGAGGACGCGCAAACGCAGCTCCCCATTCCCGGAACAGATGGCAGCAAGGAGCTGCTCCCCGGCAAAGTGCAAATCGCACGCGAGCTCGATGCGTTCTTCGACCGCTACGAAGGCCTGAAACCGTCGATGCTCATCAGCTGCTTGCGAGAAGCGTGGTGCAAGATCGACCCGGCAGACGAAGACTGCGTCGACCGCATCACGTTCGACGAAGACATCTGCTACGTCGACCTTATGGAGGAAGGCTCGGTTCAACGCCGCCCCGTCACTGCGCCCGATCAGGTGATCATGGAGATCAAGTGCGCAGGCGGCTACCCTGTATGGCTCTGCGAGCTTCTCTCGTCGGTTGGAGCTTACCCGCGTTCCTTCTCGAAATACGGAAATGCCTACAAGCGCGTCCTCGCCGAACAAGGCGCCGTCCAAGTGCGCAAAACCGATTCCGGCAAGGTCTCGATTTACCGCATCCCCACATCCAAGGAGCGCGCCATGAATACCGAAACCCTGATCCAGCCATCACCAGGCTACGGCTTAGAGGACATGCAGCGCGCTTCGTAAAAAATGAGTAGCAGGACTGTCTTGCTACTCATTTCCTATGACAGTCTGCGAGCACGGTTGGTTGCTAGAAAATGAGTAGCAGGACAGTCCTGCTACTCATCGGTTACTTGCTCTTCGACATCTTCCCGAAGTCCGCGACGTTCCCGAACACGCCGACGAAGCGGTTGAGGAGCTTCAGGCGGTTGGCGCGCACCTTGTCGTCCTCATCCATCACCATGACGTTCTCGAAGAACGCATCGATAGGCCCGCGCAAACCAGCGAGCACAGACAGAGCCTGCGGGTAATCATCGGCAGCGAGCGCATTGGCAACGGCGGATTCGGCGGCTGCCACGGCAGCGTTCAGCGCCTTCTCCTCATCGCCGAAAAGCGACTCGTCGACATCGGCGCCAAGCTCGGCATCGCGTAGGTTGTTCGCGCGCGCGTAAGCCGTGGCCAAATCGTCGAACGTTTCCTTGTCGTTGGCTCGGGCGCTTTCAAGCGCGCGGGCACGGCCCATGATGACCATAGGCTCGGCAACGCCAGATGCGAGAACGGCGTCGACGGTATCGGCTGCTATGCCGGAATCGCGCAACATGACCTTGGTGCGCGTAACGAAGAAATCGACGACTTCGGCACGCACGGCTTCACGGTCGAACTTCAATCCGCCTTGCTCGTAAATGTCGAGCGCGGAGTCGATGGCGTCGATGAGCGAGATGTCGAGGCCGTCTTCGAGCATCGCCAAAATGCCGATGGCGGAACGGCGCAAGGCAAACGGGTCGGAAGAGCCAGTCGGGCCTTGCCCCACAGCGAACAGGCCGCAAATCGTGTCGAGCTTGTCAGCTGCGGCAACAACTTTGCCCACCATGCTGGCCGGCGTGTCGTCCCCTGCGAATCGCGGACGGTAATGGTCTGCGATGGCTTCAGCAACCTGGTCGGTCTCGCCTGCAGCCTTCGCATAGTAGCGGCCCATGATGCCCTGAACGCTCGTGAACTCGACCACCGCGCCAGTGACAAGGTCTGCCTTGCACAGATAAGCTGCTCGCTCGGCATCTGCGGCGTCTTGGCCCGCGAGCCCCGCATCTGCAGCAAGGCGCTTCGCAAGCTCGACGATGCGGTCGGTCTTGGCGCGCGTCGTGCCGAGGGATTCCTGGAACACGACCTCGCCCAAGCGCTCGACATATGCCTCGAGCGGTTTCTTCAGGTCCTCGTCATAGAAGAACTTCGCGTCATAGAGGCGCGCGGCGACAACGCGCTGGTTGCCGTCGACGATGTTCTCGCGGAAATCGGGATTGCCGTTCGACGTGATGAGGAACTTGTTGGAAAGCGTGCCGTCTGCATTGAACAGCGGGAAGTAACGCTGATGAACGAGCATGGCGTCAACCGTGATCTCCTTCGGCACGGCCAGGAACAGCTCGTCGAACTCGCCGACCATGACAGTAGGGAATTCGGTCAGGTTCACAACCTCTTCCATCGTCTTCGCGGGAAGCTCGGCGACGAGCCCCGTTTCGGCCTCGATGGCTCTCACCTGCTCGCGAATCGAGCTCTCGCGCTCTGCTTCGCTCGGAACGACGTTCGCAGCACGCAACACGTCGATGAGCTTCTCAGCCGACGCAACCTCATGCGGACCGGGGTTCAAGAACCGGTGGCCGCGCGTCGTGTTCCCGGCTACGAGGCCAGCGAACTCGACGGGCACGACCGTCTCGCCGAGCATCGCGAGGATCCAGCGCACCGGACGGCTGAACTGCTCGCGGCGGCTTCCCCAGCGCTGCGATTTAGGCCAAGAGATAGCCGTGATGAGGTTGCCGAGCAAGTCGGGCAGCAATGCGACCACGTCAAGCGAAGGGGTCTCCTTCACGGCGTACACGTACTCGGTGCCGTTCTCGTCGCGGCGCTCGAGGCTCGCAGGGTCGACGCCCTTGCCGCGTGCAAAACCGATGGCAGCCTTCGTCGGCTCGCCGCTCTCGTCGAACGCGATCTTGGCAGCAGGGCCACGGAACTCTTCAACGGCGGCTTCGGTAGCCTCGGGAACATCGGCGACGATGACGATGAGGCGGCGCGGCGTGGTGTACACGGAAACGTCGCCATGCGGAATCTTTGCGCCGTCAAGCGCCGTAGAAGCCAAATCGCCGAGTTTCTCGGTTGCGGCATGCAAATCGAATGCGGGCAGCTCCTCGGTGCCGATTTCAAAGGCAAGCGTCTTATTCGCCATCTTCGGCCCCCTTCCCCTCGGTCGAGGTACTCTCGCCCACGACATGCTCGAGATAGCTCGCGCAGCACGCCTTGGCGATGGTGCGCACGCGCAAGATGTAGCCCATGCGCTCGGTCTGCGAGATGACGCCGCGCGCATCGAGCAGGTTGAATGCATGGCTGCACTTCAGCACATAGTCGTACGCCGGCAGCGGAAGGCCCGCCTCGAGCACGCGGTTGCATTCGCGCTCGTAACGGTCGAACTCTCCGAACAGGAAATCGGTATCGGCGACTTCGAAGTTGTACGCCGAGAACTCGCGCTCGTTCTCGAGGAACACGTCGCCATATGTGAACACGGTGCCGTCCTCGCCGCGTGACCAGACGATGTCATAGACGCTGTCGACGCCTTGGATGTACATGGTCAGACGCTCGAGCCCGTACGTGATCTCGGCTGGAACCGGGCTGCATTCGAAGCCGCCGACCTGCTGGAAGTAGGTGAACTGCGTGACTTCCATGCCGTCGATCCAAACCTCCCAGCCGAGGCCCCAGGCGCCAAGCGTCGGGGACTCCCAGTCGTCCTCGACGAAGCGCACATCGTGTTCGTCGATGTCGATTCCGATGGCGCGCAGCGAGTCGAGGTACAGCTGCTGCACGTCATCGGGAGACGGCTTCAGGATGACTTGGAACTGGTAGTAATGCTGCAGGCGGTTGGGGTTCTCGCCGTAGCGTCCGTCTGTCGGGCGACGCGACGGTTGCACGTATGCCGTGCGCCACACCCCCGGACCCAGCGACCGCAGCGTGGTGGCCGTGTGGAACGTGCCAGCACCGACCTCGTTGTCGTAAGGCTGCAACACAACGCAGCCCTGGTCGGCCCAATACCGTTGCAGGTTCATGATGACGTCCTGGAACGTGGGAGCCGTCTCTGTCCTGTTTGCCATGTTCTCCTTCATCTCCTTCATCGGCGCGCCATGCGGCTTGCACACGGCAACGCGCGTTTACGACAGCAAGCCGAAATCGCTGAAAGGCCAATACACCAGTGCGGCGCGACCGGTGATCGAGCTAACCGGTATCGCCCCGAAATAACGCGAATCCTGCGAACTTGTTCGGTTGTCGCCCATTACCCACACGTATCCGCTGGGCACGGTGTAGGGAAACTCGACGGTAACGTCAGTGGCGGTACGGCTGAGCGGATACGATTCCTTGCCGTTGGTGTACGGCTCGTCGACAGTGACGCCGTCCACGACGACCTTTCCATCGACGAGGTCGACCGTCTGCCCGCCGACCGCGATGACGCGCTTGATGAGCGTGCGGCCCGCAACCTCGGGGTCGTCGAACGTAACGATGTCACCTCGTTGCGGTTCCCGGAAATAATAGGTGACCTTCTCCGAGAACACCATGTCCCCGGTCATGATGGTTTCCTCCATCGAACCGGACGGTATCTCGTAGGGCACGAACACGAACAGGCGGAGCAACACCGTGATGATCGCCACAACGGCGACCATGATCACGATGCTGAGAAACGACCGCAAAGCGCTATGCGGCCTCTCAGCTGCGTGTTGTCCGGAATCCACGACCTGCACGTTTTCCCCTGTTCAAAAATCCGATGACATGCTTACTTAAAACGCGAACTTATATGATACCGCTAAGCATGTGAACTGCGGTTACTCGGCTAAACTTTTCAGAAACTTCAAATCGCCTTCCGACAACTCCGCCTTGTCGATCAGCTCGGGCCTGAGCTCTTTCGTCCTCAGCAGGCTCTGCTCGCGCTTCCACGCGGCAATTGCGCCATGATCCCCAGACAGCAACACATCGGGAACGCGCATTCCGAGGAACTCGCTTGGCCGCGTGTACTGGGGGTGCTCGAGCAGGCCCTTTGCGAAGCTTTCGTCCGACGCGCCATCCTCGGCGCCGAGGACTCCGTCGATCTTGCGCACAACTGCGTCGATGACGACCATAGATGCAAGCTCGCCGCTCGTCAGCACGTAATCGCCAAGCGAAATCTGGTAATCGGCGAGCTTGTAAGCGCGCTCGTCGATGCCCTCGTAATGACCGCATACGAACAGCAGCCTGTCTTTGGCGGACAGCTCGAGCGCCAACTCGTCATCGAAGCGCCTACCGCACGGAGTGAGGAACACGGTCGTGGGACGAGGGCCGTCTGCATGCTCGGGCACAGGCCCAGTATGCGGCTGCTCGTTCCCGGTTTCCGAAACGCCAAGTCCCAAGTCGATTCCCGTGATTGCCTGATATGCCTCGAAAATGGGCTCGCATTTCATCACGAGGCCGGCTCCGCCGCCATATGGGTCGTCGTCGGTCGTGCGGTGGCGATCATGCGTCCAATCGCGCAAATCGTACGCGCGGAACTCGAGCAGGCCCTTGTCTTGCGCGATTCGCATCATCGACGAACCCATGACGGAATCGTACATGTTCGGGAAGGTTGACAGCGTTTCGATGATCATGGCAGCACCTACAAATCAAGCAGGCCGTTCGGAAGGTCGACAAGGACCGTCCTATCTTCGACATCGACCCCGCGGATGATTTCATCGACAACGGGAACGAGCGTGGTCGAGCCGTCCTCGCGCTCAACTTCGAGAAGGGCCTGTCCGGGATTGTCGAGGAGGCCAGCGACGACTCCGATTTGATCAGCTGACACGTCGACGACCGTCCACCCCTCCCATGTCACCGGAGCCTCTTCGTATACCGATTCGTCAATGACGTTTCTCGGAATAAGGCAATGCGACCCCGCGAGAACGCTTGCCGCATCGCCATCGACACCATCGAACTCGATTTCAGCCGTATGGTCGTCAAGCAGGTTGACGTACGATACGACAGCCTTTCTCGGCACGTCGAGCTGCGGCGGCACGAACGCCACCTCGTCTCCATCTTCAAGCAAAAAAGGAAGGCCCGCCGCAGCATATGCGACGAACCTTCCCTTCAGGTTCTTTGTCTTGGCGAGAACCGCTACGTCGGCCCAAGCGTGCATTTAGTCGAGGATCTCAACTTCGACGCGCATGTCGTTGCGCGACGCTGCCGCACGCACCAACGTGCGGATGGCCTTGATGACGCGGCCCTGACGGCCAATGATCTTGCCGGTGTCTTCCTCGTTGACGCTGATCTCGATGAGAACAGCGCCGTCCTCCTCGCGAGAAGTGATCTGAAGGTCCTCTTCGTAGTCGACGAGGGGGCGGACGACGCAGTCGACCAGACCCGCGATGTCGTTAGGCTCCGACATCGTTTATTCCTGCTCGTTCTTGAGCAGACGCGCAACCGTGTCGGTGGGCTGGGCGCCAACGCTCAGCCAGTAGTCGACGCGCTCCTTGTCGAAGGACACGAACGACGGGGAGACGCACGGGTTGTAACGGCCAACTTCCTCGATGAAACGGCCGTCGCGCTGCTTGCGCGAATCGGCGACGACGATGCGGTAGTACGGGCGCTTCTTTGCGCCGTGACGTGCGAGGCGAATCTTAACTGCCATGTAAACGAACTCCTTTAGCTTTTGTCATGCTTCAAAAACAGCAACACAGTATGATATGTCCCGAATCGGCGTTTGACAAGCCTGGAAACTCACTTCAACCAAACCGCACAACCGTAGTGGTTGAACATCACCCCAGGGAAGATGTTCAATTTTCCGAGGACTAATCGCCCTCAAATTGAACATCTTCCCTGGGGTGATGTTCAACTCCCTGCCGTTCAATCATGATTCGGGATCCCACTCGGCGCGGCCGGTCACTTCTTTCGGCTCCGATTGCGCGAAGGCGTCGGGGGCTATGTGGCAGTCCTCCGGGAACGCGATGTCGTCCTGCGATAAGCCGCTGTCGGCAAACGCGCGAGATTCGACATGAGACAAATCGTTGGGAACCACCACGGCATCGAGCGCCGAGCAACCCTCGAACATGCCCTCCTCGATGAACTCGATGTTCGGCGGCAAGGCGGCAGATGCGAGCGATGCGCAATCCTTGAAGCACCGCTGCCCCATCCAGCCAACCGACTCGGGCATCTCGACTTCTTCTAGAGCAGCGCATCCGCGGAACGCCTCGTTTTCGACTACTTCAAGAGCCGAGGGCCAGGCGACGTCCTTCAGCGTCTTGCAGTTGTAGAAGGCGCTCGTCCCGATGCTCTCGAGCGCATCGGGCAGGACGAGCGTTTCCAAGTCGCCGCAATGCTGGAAGCATGCCTCGCCAATCGAACGCAATGTCGTGGGCAGCGTGAGCGTCTTGAGCGAACGGCATCGCGCGAACGTCTTCAGGCCAAGGGTCTCAACGCCTTCGGGAACATGAACCTCCTCAAGCCGCCAGCAGCCTTTGAATGCGCCAGCGCCAATTGCTCGCACGGTAGAGGGAATGTTGATGGAGCGGAGGTTCACGCACGCTGAGAAGGCCTCGTCTTCGATGACCTCGACGCCTTCAGGCAACGTTATCGAATGCACGTACCGATTGTTCGTGAACGCCCGGTGCCCGATTTTATCTACGCCGGCGGCTACGACGACATCTTTGTCGGTTCCGTCGTAGGATTCCAGCGTTATCGTGAAATCTCCTGCCACGTCGCTATTCCAACATGCTCTGGATTTTCTTAAGGTCGGCCATGCTCATGCCGCCCATGCCGGGCATGCCCGCGCGACCGCCGCGACGCTTGTTCTTGTTCTTCTTGCCGCCCTTTTTGGGACGCCCCTTCTTCGTGGGAACCTCGTCCAGACCGTAGGCGGCCATCATCTTCTTAACCTGCTTGCGCGTATCGGAATACTGCTTCAGCAGCTGGTTCACGGCTTGCACGGTGACGCCGGCGCCGCTCGCAATGCGCGCGCGGCGGCTGCCGTTGATGATGTCGGGCTTTTCGCGTTCGGCCTTGGTCATGGAGTTGATGATGGTCTCCATCTTGTCGAGCGCATGCTCGTCGACCTGGCCTTGGGCCATCATCTTGTCGCCGCCGGGCAGGGCGCTGACAAGCTTGCCAACGCCGCCCATCTTGCGGATCTGGCGGTTCATGTCCAAGAAGTCGTTGAGGTTCAGGTCCATGCGCCGCAGACGCTCGCTCGCCTCGCGCTCTTCCTCTTCCTGCTGGACCTTCACGGCGCTTTCGATGAGGCTGACCACATCGCCCATGCCGAGGATACGGCGAGCCATGCGGTCGGGATGGAACACCTCGAGCGAATCGGGCTTCTCGCCAGAGCTGATGAACTTGATGGGCTTGCCCGTCGATTCGCGGATGGAGAGAGCGCCGCCGCCGCGGGCGTCGCCGTCCATCTTCGACATGATGACGCCGTCGAATTCAACGCGCTGGCTGAACGTTTCGACCACGTTCACGACGTCCTGACCGGTCATGGCGTCGACCACCATGAGCACCTCGTCAGGCTCGACGGCGGCCTTGATCGACTCGGCTTCCTCCATCATCTCCTCGTCGACGTGCAAGCGGCCAGCCGTGTCGATGATGGCGACATCGCACAGGTTGTCGACGGCGTTGCGAATGCCGGCTTTCGCAATTGCGACGGGGTCTTTGCTATCCTCGCCTTCCCGGTACACGCGCACGCCGATTTCGCCGCCGAGCGTCTGCAGCTGGTCGGCTGCGGCGGGACGGTACACATCGCAAGCCACGAGCAGAGGATTGTGGCCCTCGCGCTTCAGCAGATAAGCCAGCTTGGCAGCCGCCGTCGTTTTGCCGGAGCCCTGAAGGCCCACGAGCATGATGACGTTAGGGTGCTTGTTGGGCGAAAGATCGATGTTCGCATCGGTCTCGCCGAGCAGGGCCGTCAGCTCGTCGAGCACGACCTTGATGACGTTTTGCGCAGGCGTCAGCGATTCCAGCACGTCGGCTTGCATGCACCGTTCGCTCGTCTTCGTGACGAACGACTTAACGACCTTGTAGCTGACGTCAGCCTCGAGCAAGGCCATGCGCACGCGGCGCATGGCGGCTTGGATATCGCCTTCGGTCAGGCGGCCCTTGCCCTTAAGGTCGTCGAATACCTCTTGTAATTGGTCTTGCAAGTTGTCGAACATGTCGCTTCCTTATCGCCTTATAGCCGGAATCGCACTCTGATTTCGCGGTTCTCAGTGGATTTAATCTCGGAGGTAGATGATATCTTAATCGGATGCAGCTGTCCCAAAGCATCACAGGTTCAGCAATTGCGTGTGTTCCTATACGTCTGCGCTCCAGCGCGTTGAGCTGCTGCATTCGATTTGCACATAAAGGGATTTGACGTATCCAAATTGAATGCTTGGAAAGAAATGGGGGGTATGCGTTCGTTTTGATGAATTGAGCTTAGGCTAATGGCGAAAACGAGATGTTTCGCGTCCGAAATCGATGGTTAAGAACATAGCGTTCTTACATTCGCCCAGTTCACGCATTAGACCACAAACGCGTATCATGGAATTATTGCCAACCTTGAATTCAAATTCTGCGAAACGGGCGCGTGAGTGCCTTTTTGCGTCAATGTCTCAATACATGGAAATTGGAATGCCGTGATACCGCCGAGCTAATCCCTATCACATCTTTCTTCCATACGAAGCATTCCAATCAGCGAGAATCGAACGAAGCTCTTTTCGCTGAGGTGTGAGCCCCCTGTTCTCAGTTCGAATGCGCTTTCCAGTGCGCTTTGCAATTTCCAGGGCGATTTCCTCGAATACGCGAAGATCCCAGACTTGCGACCTTGTTAGTTCTATAACTTCATAGCCCATGAGCCTCAGCGCGTTTACGCGTGCGCGATCGTCGTTGAAGCGATTACTTTCCATATGGTCGAACTCGCCTTGGTGCTCGATGATGGTGGAATCATTCGGACTGTCTCGTTTCCAGAGCAAATCAGCGCGACAGAACGTCTTTTTTGCCACTACGGACGCTTGTCGAGAAAGGATTATCTGTTCGTTCATCTTCGGCTTTTCAAGCGCATATCCGCCGAGCTTATGCGGAAGGCATAATTCCATCTCGTCACGCGTTTCAGCTGGCGACGCGCTCCCGTCAACGATATGCCCGAGAGCTCTTTTTGCCCTGTTGTAACCTCTGCAGCCTTTCGCGTACGAGAGGTAAGCGTCAAGCACATGAACGCTGGTAAGCGGCACCTCTCGCTGTCGTAGTCCCCGCGCCTTGGACTTATCGAAAGAATACGTGCCGCACAGTTCGTCTCCGAGAGCAATGAGCTGAGCAAGGTTCAATCGCGAAGCCGCCTGCAGGAAGATGAACTGTGGCGACGGAAGAAACACACCGACATCGAATTGGCAAAATGAATCCTTGGGAATACGCCCTGCCCACGCATGGGTCTGATGGGTTTTCGATTTCAACCTTCTGGTCGGATCGAATGACGTCACATGAATGACACCGCCTACGCACTCGAGAAACGACGGCGTGACGAAGGCTGGCGCCATGCTCCACACGTCTTCTTCGGTAACCGCGCATTCTTCCCAGGCTGGGATATTCTCAAAGCGCACAGGCGATCGCTCCGTCGGATAGATCGACCGATAGAATTCCAAAGCCGTTATCGCATCGAATACGAAAACCATGGGCGGATTGTAATGCACGCGTTTTCGCACGTCAAAGCTTGTGTTTTGAGAATTCGCGTAGCTTCTCGGACGACTTTTCGTCGGCTTTTCGCAACGTTTTGCGGTTAATTCAGAGAATCAGCGACACCAACAAACGATGTTTCCGTAAAAAACAAGCAAACATGGCTTGAAAATGAGCTTTCGCGTTCGCGAGAGCGATCGTTTTCCACAGCCAGCATATCGAGAATGCATTCCTAACGAAGCTCACGAACAGCGATTATTGACCTAAGAAAATCCATACCACCGCAGAATCTGAAGCGTGCGCATACGACAGCGCCGCCCCGTTAAACGAGGCGGCGCATAATGGTTCACATGTCGTAGCGTGAATGATTGTTCTTCTGCATTTGTTCTACGACATTACCGCTTGACATGCCTTCCACGCGTCGTCTTGCGAGGCGTTGGGCGCTTTGCGGCGGCTTGACGAGCCGGAGCCGACCAGGTGCCAACTACGTGTGCGCGCTTACGTGACTGTCGAAGCGACAGCGCCATCACAACAGCGGCAAGAAGCGCCATGACGGCCAAGCCCTCGACAATGAGCTTATTAGAATCGCCTGTACTGGGAGCCTTGTCATTGGCGTTCGAGTTATTATTGGCTGCTTCGCGGACAAAATCAGCTTTCTCGATACTGCCGGACTCACCATCCGCGTCGCCAGAACCACCACCAGGTTTATCGCCTCCGGGTTTGTTCGGATTATCAGGGTCGTCGCCGCCCGGATTGTCTGGGTCATCACCACCTGGATTATCTGGGTCATCCCCGCCGCTCGAATCCTTCACCCACTGCGCTGTCAGCGTAACAGTCCCGTTATCTTCCCACGTAAGTCGTGAACCGTCGGCCTTGTCAGCAACCATATCGCCGACCGCCTGCGCAACCATTGCAACAACGTCGTTTGACTGAGCGCTCATGAGGCTCTCGCCCTGTGCCGTCATACCGTTCTGCTCGGTGACCTTCCAGCCAGTAAACTTCCAGCCTGCGCGAGAGAAGGCATTAGGCGTAAGCGCCTCGCCGGAAGCCCAGACGAAATGCTGCCCATCCATCGAGCCGGTAGCATCGTCAGCACCCTTCTCGAACGTGACGTCAAACTGATTGCGCGCCCAGTAAACGGTGAGCACCGTGGAGCTGTTGGCTTCAACCGTGCCAGACGGGGCGGAATTCGTCTCATCGTAATGGAATCCGAGAGGCGCCAGCTTTGCGGATTCGGGCACAGAGACCTCTGTGTCTACCGCCTCGACTATCGTCTCCTCGCTTTCCATAGCGTAGGTCGAACCATCCGTCCCCTGCTCGTAGTACTGAATGGTGTATGTCTGCGAGCCGTCAGCGGGCGCATCCTTCCACACGGCCGTCAGCACTACCTCCCCGCCGTCGACGTTCGTCAGGTTACTCACGAGCTGCTTCTGCGTGTAGGTTGTGCCGCCTTCCGAAGCCCAGTGCGAGAACACCTTGCCCGCAGGCGGCGTGATGGTTCCTGCGTCTAACGCCTGCGATTCGCCGAACGTGAACTCCTGGCTGTCCTTCCCGACCGAACCGCCATCCGTGTCATCGGGGACCTGGAAGACCACCGTATACGACACGGGGTCAGACGGCTCCTCGTATGCCTGCCACTGCGCGTAATACGTCGTAGTCTCCTCGGGCGCCGCGATCTCGGCGCCTGCATCGCCGACGAACTCGCCACCGTCGGCTGCGGTGTACCAGCCCAGGAACGTGTAGCCCGGCCGGTCGGCAGCAGGGAGCTTCACCTTCTCCGGCTCGTATGTGGTCGACTCGGTCCACTGCGCGTACAGCGTCACGTCGGCATTGGGCGTGTACGAGCCGGACGGCTGATACTCGGTGCCGTCGCCGTCTTGCCGGTCGGTCCACTTCTCGAACATGTAGCCTGTCGTGGCGGTAACCGTGTCGGAACCGCGCTCCGCGCTACCCCCATTGCCGTTGTAGGTGACGGCAATGCTTTCAGTGGAGTTGTTCCAGGTCGGCTCCTCGGATGACAAAGTCAGGCCCTCGTCGTATTTCTTGTACTGCTTGTCGGGAGCGCTCGCGCCGCCGTTGGCGTCGTAGGACACCTCGTAAACCGGCGGGTTCCACACAGCATAGAGCGTGATATTCGATGTGGGGCTATAGTCCGCGCCAGCCGTCCATTTCGACTCGTTGGGAATGCTATCCCACGCGGTGGTCTTGTAATCGTCGGTCGTCCAGCCCTGGAACGTGAAGCCGGCCACGGAATGCGTCGGCCCGGCGGGGAGCGTCACCGTGTTGCCGGACAGGCTCTCGTTCCACTGGGCATAAAGCGCGAGTTCGTCGTTGTCCGTGTACGAAGCACCAGGCGCGTACCCCGTTCCGCTACCGTCAGCTGCCGTGTTCCACTTGTCAAACACGTAGCCGACCGTGGCGTCAAGAGTGCTCGGGTCAGGGGTCGTCGCTCCACCGCGGCTGTCGTAGGTTACGGTGATTCTGTGCGTCTCGGTGTCGGAGCGCGTCGGCGTGTTGGAGCTAACTGTGTACGTTTCGCCATGCGTCTTCTTCTCCGCATCGGGCAGGCCCGTCACCGTCTGATCGGTGTTGGCGTTGTATGTGACGTCGTACTCCTTCACCTTCCACTTCGCATGCAAGGTAACCGTCACGGGCGTAGTGGCATCGGGCGTGTACTCGCTTCCCGCATCGCCGATGAGGTTGGCATCATTGCCAGCTCCGTCGTACCAGCCGAGGAAGTCGTAGCCCTCGCGCTCCACGGTCGGCAGCTCCACGACACCTGTGAACGAGGTCTCCTCAGCCCACTGTGCGGTTAGCGTGGCGGCCTGGTTCTTCTTATACAGCGAGCCGGGGGCATACGCAGTGGATTCACCGACCTGCCAGCGCAGGAACGTGTACTCCACCTTGTAGTGCGCACTCGCGTCGTCAAGCGACGAGCCTGAGGCCGCCGTTCCCTCATGCCCGTCGAACTTCACGGTTACGACGCCAGTCGTATACGCGTGCGTGGCAGCCGCCCCAACCTCGAGGTCGACCCCGTGAGTCTTCGTCGCATCGGCCGGCTTGCTGTCCGCATCGCCGCCGTTGACGTCATACGTCACGGCGTAGGTCTTCGCCTCCCACTGGGCGTACAGCGTCACATCGTCTGACGGCGTGTAAGTTCCAGTCAGCTTATTGCCAGATCCATCAGCTGCTTCGGTCCAGCCGAGGAAGTTGTAGCCGTCGCGCGTGGGCGTCGGCAGATTGACGGACGCAACCGACCCGCCCTTCTCCCATTGGGCATACAACTTCACATCGGCGTTGATCGTATATTGGGCACTCGCATCATATGCCGTGCCGCCGCCGTCGGCTTGCGTGTTCCACTTCTTAAACGTGTACGTGGTCGAGTTAGTCGCCGTCTCAGACTCGGGAGACACCGCGCCGCCGTTGGCGTCGAAAGTCACGGTGAAGGAGGCATCCTTAGGAGTGCGCGTGAGGGCAGCGTGCAGCTGCACGTTCACATCAGCCGTATAGCTCTGCGCGCTGAGGTCGCCGGATACCGTATCGTCGCCCGCGTTGGCATCGTACTCGATAGCGTAAGCCGGCGGATCCCATACGGCGTAGAGTGTAGTGTCGGCCTCTACGGGGCCGTAGCTCGCGCCCGCCTCCCACCTCGAGCTTTCAGGGATGCTGCCCCATTCTGTCGAGATGTACTGCGCAGTCGTCCAGCCCTTGAACGTGTGCGTCTTGTCGCCAGTCTGGGGATGCGTCGCATCAGGAAGCGTGTACGACGAGTAGCCGGTTGTGTTCGAGGACCAGACGGCGTACAGGTTCGCAGCCGCGTTGGCCGTGTAGGCCCACGAGTTGGAAGCAGAATACTCCGCAGTCTCGGCGTCTGCGCTGCTGCTCCAGCCCGTGAACGTGAACGTAGTGGTGGTCGTAGCCTCATCCGAACTCTTAGACGCCCAGTAATCGGAGTCCTTCCCCGCCTGATACGAGCCGCCCTTGTAGTTGAGCGTTAGCGTGACCTTACCCGACTCGTTATCGCGCGAAACGCCCGAGCTCTTCAGTGTGAGCGTATCTCCATAGGTCTTCGTATCGGATTCGAGCGTGCCTGCGCCGCCGTTCGCATCGTAGGTGACCTCATAGGACTTCTTCGCCCAATGCGCGTACAGGGTCGCATCGGTCTCGGGCGTGATGGTCGCGCCCGCATCGCCGACCTTGGTACCGCCCTCAGCAGCCGTGTACCACCCGAGAAAATCGTACCCTTCGCGATCGGCCGGCTTCGGCAATGCCACAGAAGCATACAAGGGGTTTTTCGCCTTCCACTGCGCATATAGCGTCAGCTCGGCGTCAGTTGAATACGTATCGCCCGGAGCATACTTTTTCGAAGATTCCAAGGCATCCCACTCCGCATCGGTCACGACACCCTTCCTGGCGCTTACCGTGTCTTCAGTGGTCCAGCCCTTGAACTCCCACTCCTCGGTGCGATTGGTTTTCAGCTCAGACGTGGCATCGCTGCCGTCGTTGTAGGCCAGCGTGGTCGTGACGGGTGTCAGGTCCGGGTCGCGCGAAGGCTTGCCGGAATGCAGGGTGAGGTTCTTGCCGGGCTCTTTCATCTGGTCTTCAGGAGCCGTGCCCGCCTTGCCGCCGTTAGCATCATAGATAACAGGATAGGCCCATTGGGCGTATAGTATGGTCGCTCGGCTCATTTCCAGTTCAGTGCCAACCTCGTATGACGTGCCCGAGCCGTCAGCCTTGGTGTTCCACCCAATAAACACCAGGTCGCTCGAATTGAACCCCAAGAAAGATGCTGATGCCAATGTCGGCTTCGCATTTAGCGCGATATCGTATGACTTGCTTTGATGCGACCCATCATTAGAGTCGTAAACAAGGCCGTAAGACGACGCCGTGAACACCCCGTAACTGCCAGCAAACGGAGTTTGATCGTCGATAGTCCCGTCAATCTGAAACAGGTTCGCAACCCCCAAGCACCCTTCCATGGTTTCAGGAAAAGTCGTCCCCGTGCCTCCGAAACGTGACACTTGCGCTTCCACCGTCGTCCCCTCGCCGCCGATAAGCTTAGTGCAGCCGTAAAACGTCATTTTTTCAGCCGACAGACGACTGGATTCTATGTTCCCGCCTCCGCGCTTGGCATAGTAGTAGTATTCGATTGGATTCGAACCGCCCGGATCCCAAGCGTAGTGCACGTACTCAGACGGAAAAAGCAGCGTCGTAAGCGAAGAGCAATTGTAGAACATGCGATCATAGAAGACGGAAACGTAGTATTCGTTCGGGTCGGGATGGTAAAAGAGGGGCTTCACATTAAGCGTTACCAAAGACGTGCAACCCTCAAATGCCGATACGTAATCGACAGAGTAGTTCGACACCATGGGCGTGTAGCCCTCCAAATCGACATCAGTAAGTTGCGTCATGTTCTTAAACCATCCGTGGATGCTTTTAGTTGTTAGGGGATTGACCACCTTCACGCTTTTTGCATTACGAACTTGGGTTGCCATGTCCCCAGTAAACCACCCGCCCGATCCCGATACGTTAGGCTCTTGAAATGCCCAAATTGTGTTATTCGTCTTGGTAGCCCTGAACTCGTTCGCGTCTTCTAGAATCCCTTCTTTTGATCCACCGAGATACAAGGTAGACGTAGCGGAATCGTATTTCCAATACACTGGATTATCCGGATCGTTCATCGCCTGTGCAGTCATTCCGCCTTGCACTTGCAAGTTGGAATCAGCACCGAGGCCAACACCCTCGTCTTGGGCGTCGGCCTCGTTATCTTGCTCCGTAATGGCGTTGGTGTCGTTTAGCGAGGAATCAGCGTACCCCCCCCCGCAACTGCGAAGGCGCCAGCCGGGCACAGGCCGACTGTCAGCGCCACGGCCGCGAGCATCGCGGTCAGCTTCCGCATCGTGTTCTTCATCTTCGCCATGAAAGTCTCCCCTGCTGTCGCTACCTTGCCCGCTTTCCCACCGCACATACACCACAACACTGGCTGGAAGGCGCCTTCCGGTTGTCTTCCAGCCAGGGTTGTGTCTCACGCGTGCGTTTGTCTTTTGGTTGCGAGCCCACTTTTCGCTTGATTTGCAGGCATTATTCTAGACGAGACTTCCCGATTCCTCAACCTGGAATTTGGTTTAGATTGATGAGCCTCAGCCCGATTTCGCATCGTGCGCACTCAAGGAACGCCCCTACAGTTCTTGCCCACTGCGACAGCGGTCGTACATCGTGTGCCCCTATGGATTAACCGATATATCTCGTAAGCTGGAAAGAAATCGTGATTGCGCGGACATATTCCCAATTCTGAAATTCCTACTGGAGGTAATCGGAGGTTTCGCGGTCGTTTTCTCAATTATTCAAATCACGATGGCGAAAAATCAAAGTCGCGCGGGCATTTTCGATAGCGACTTTAGGGTGGCACCAGTAAAACCACAGTTCATGCTGGTTTCGCATCACGCGTAAGCTTCTGTTTTCGCCAATGGCGTTGTTCAATTGGCGAAAATCGGAAGTTACGCGGGGAGATTCCTCGCTTCGTTCGGAATGGCGCACCTTATGAACGGCCGCGAGCAGGCGGCAACGTCAGCACCCCTAAACGCCGCAGCTACTCCTGTCCGAAATCGCCGACGAGGCTGGCAGCGTATTCATGAGCGTCGAAGTCTTTCAGGTCCTCGAGTCCCTCGCCAACTCCCAGCTTGATGATGGGCAGCTTCAGGTAATGCGCCACGGCGACGGCTATGCCGCCTTTCGCCGTGCCGTCGAGCTTCGTGATGATGACGCCGTCCAAATCGAGCGCATCGTTGAATTCGCGGGCTTGCTGCAAGCCGTTCTGGCCCGTCGTCGCATCGATGACGAGCACGAGGTGCACGGGTAGGTTCGCGCGTTTGCGCACCACGGCGACAACTTTCTCGAGCTCGCGCATGAGGTCGGCGGACGTGTGAAGGCGCCCCGCCGTGTCGATGAGCACGAGATCGGCTCCGATTTCCTCGCCGCGCTCGATGGTCTCGAAGCACACGCTGGCGGGATCGCTGCCGCGCTCGCGTGCGCAAATCTCAACGTCTGCCCGCTTCGACCACACCTCGAGCTGCTCGATGGCGGCAGCGCGGAACGTGTCACCGCATCCGAGGATGACGGTACGGCCAGCATCCTTCGCCTCTTTCGCGATCTTGCCCGTCGTCGTCGTCTTGCCCGAGCCGTTCACGCCCACGAAGAGCACGATCGAAGGCGCTCCGCCGAGAATCTCCTCGCCGCCTTCCACGAATTCGGCGGCAATTTCCTCGTTAAGCGCCCCGAGCACGTCGCGCGCGGTGCGGTAACCCTTGCGCGTGGCTTCGCTGCGCAGCTTGTCCACGATGGTGGAAGCCGAATAGCCGCCCATGTCGGACATGATGAGCGCCTCTTCGAGGCCGTCCCAGAACTCGTCATCGACGTCGGGGCTGCGGTCGAGCAGCAGGTTAACGTCTTCTTGGAACGCCTCGCGCGTGCGCGAAAGCCCTTCCTTGAAGCGGTTGAACAGGCCCATGCGTCCTCCTCTACTCCGCATGCTCGAGCGCGCGCTCGAGTTTCTGGCTGATGACTTGAGTGACTCCGTCGGCTTGCATGGAAACGCCGAACAGCACGTCGGCCATTTCCATCGTGCGCCTTTGATGGGTGATCATTATGAGCTGCGTCGTCTCGCGGAGCGTGTCGATGTAGGACGTGAGGCGGCGCAGGTTCGTGTCGTCAAGCGCCGCTTCGACCTCGTCGAGGATGTAGAACGGGGTCGTGCGCGTCTTGTACACGGCAAACAGCAACGCGAGCGCCGTGAGCGATTTCTCGCCGCCGCTCATGAGCATCATCTTGGTGATGCGCTTGCCGCGGGGCTGGGCGGTCACTTCGACACCGGAATTGTCTATGTCGTCCGGGTCGACGAGCGACAGGTATGCCGACCCGCCGGGGAACAGCACGCCGAAGATCTCGTTGAAGTTTTCGTTCACCTCTTCAAACGTACGAGCGAAATCGTCCTTCATGCGGTTGTCGATGACGCGCACGATTCGAGCGAGCGAACGACGTGCGGCTTCCACATCGGCAAGCTGCCCCGCGAGGAAGTCGTATCGTTCCTTGAGCGCAGCGTACTCTTCGGCGGCATCCGGGTTGATGGTCCCCATCGACTTTATACGACGCTGCAGCTTGAACACTTCGTCTTCGACGGCTGCGCGGTCTTCCACGGGCGGCAGGTCCTCGACCCGGTCAAGGGGCGTGCCCAAATCGACGACGACGGCGTTCACGGCCGCTTCCACCTGAACTTCCAGGCGGCTCTTCTCCACGCGGACCTGAGTGGCCCTCTCGCTCGCGGCATCGTAATCGTCATGAGCCTTGCGCGCCGCATCGCGCGCTTCAGCGGCGTCGGAATGAACCGTGCTCGAAGACGATTCCGAAGCGCTCACGGCATCGTCGAGCACCTTGACGCGTCGCTGCATGCCGGCAGACAGCCGCGCGAATACCTCGAGCAGCTCTTCGCCTCGTTTCGCCGCAGCCGCCTTCACGGCGAGGGACTTGCGGGCTTCCACCGCGGCAGAGTCGATCGTCTCGATATCGCGCTGGCGGGCAACGACGATGCGCTCGGCATACGTCCTGCGCTCGGCGAACGTGGCAGCTGATAGCTTCGCCTCGGACAGCTGCTCTGCGATGCGGGCAGCCTCCCCGCGAAGCGGTTCCGCCTCGCTTGTGCGCTCATCGCGCTCTTTCACAAGCTCGGCGTGCTTGGCCTCGTGCTCCTCGAGCTGCTTCGTGCATGCCTCGAGGTCGGGGCGAAGGTCCTCGACCGACTTGCGCGCCGTGTCGAGCTGGTATGTCAGGTCTTCCAATTCATTCGCAACCGCCGACATGCGCACCTTGGCGCGTTCTTCCTCGGCGGCGGCAGCTGCATGCACGCCCTTGCCATTCGCAAGTTCCTGGCTCAACTTCAGGCCTGCCGCCTGCGCTTCGCGGTACGCCTCTTCGGCGGCCTCGGAAGCCTTCGTTGCGGCACCGCGTTCTTCAACGGCCTTCTCGAGCCGCTCCCTTAATTCGTCGAGATGACGTTCGCGCGCAAGCACGCCCTCGTCGCCAGAAGCGGCGGCGCCGTATACGCGTACCTTGCCGTTAGGCCAAATCGCGCACCCATCGGGCGATACGAAACGCAAGCCTTCTTTATCGTTTACGTGCGCGGCGAACGCCTCTTCGCGCGTCTTGCACACGACGACGTCGCCCAAAAGCGCCTCGATGACAGGAGCCGCCTGCTCGGAATACACGAGATCGTCGACCAGCGGATGACCGACGCTCGAAGCGCGTGCGGCAACGGCGCGCTTCGCTCCTGCGTCAGAGCGCGCAACCATGGTAACGTCGCCCGACAACGCTCCGTCGATGATGGCCGATGCCACTTCTTCAGCGCGCTGCGGGTCCTCGACCGCAAGCGCGGCGACGTCGTCGCCGAGCAACCGCTCGACGAGGCTCTCGATTCCCGCTGACGCCTTCACCGTCTGGGCAACGGGGACTCCCCCGAACCGTTCGGCGTTGTCCATGAGCCACACCAACGCCGGATCGTCTTCGCTTGCAGCACGACGTGCCTGCTCGAGCACGCGTATTTCCGATTCGATGAGACGCACGGCCTCTTCAGAACGCTCGCGCGCCTCGCGGGCTTGCTCACGATCGGTAAACCGCGCCACCACGGCTTCCTGCGCAACGGCTTCGCGTTTCTCTAGATCGTCGAGCGCGTCTTTTGCCGCTTTCGTGTCTGCGGATCGCTTTTCGTATTCCTCGCGGGCGCGCTCGACGTCGGCGCCAAGCTCGACGTTGCGGGCTTCAACGAGCTTCACATGCGCAAGACCGTTCGAGAGGCTTTCCTGCAGCAGCGCCTTGTTCCTCTTAGCCTCGTCAGCAGCTTGCTCGCACGCACGCACAGCTACCACGAGCTCTTCTAAGCGCGCTTCGACTGCACGGCGCTTTTCGTCGATCGCCGCGCGCTCGCCCGCCAGCTCATCGACCCTCTTGTCAGCCAAGGAGCACGACTCGCTTACTTCGGCAAGCTGCGCTTGCGCGCTTTCCAGTTCGCGCAGCGCATCGGCCCTGCGCGTTTCGGAACCATCGAGCGATGTGCGCATGTCGGCCTCGTATCCGATGGCCGCGCGGCGGCGCTCGCGCACCAGCATGTCAGCGCTGTCGAGCCTTTCAGCAAGGTTCTCGGCCCTTCGGTGCTTACGAGAGAGCTCGCCGGCGTCTTCCGACTCGCGCCTGATCAGCTCTTGCAGGTCGTTCACCCTTTGCTCAGCAGATGTGACGCTCGCGCGACGCGCCTCGATTTCGGCGTTCGCCTGCTTCTCGGCGGAGCAAATGGCATCCCATTCGCGTTGCAGCCGACGCAGGTCGTCGACTGCCAACGCAAGCTTCAGCTCGGTAAGCGAAGCGTGGGCTTCCTGGTAGGCAGCAGCGCGCTTGGCCTTCCGCTCGAGCGGGCCAAGCTGACGGGCGACCTCGCCAGCCACATCCCGCACGCGCGCGAGATGGTTATCCATCGAAGCGAGCTTGCGCGCGGATTTCTCCTTACGCTGCTTGTGCTTGAGAACGCCCGCCGCTTCCTCGATGAGCGCACGGCGGTCCTCGGGTTTCGATTGGAGGATGGAATCGAGGCTTCCCTGCGAGATGATGGAATGAGTGCCCGTCCCCAATCCGGTGTCATGCAGGATGTCGAGCACGTCGAGGCGTCGTGAGACGACGCCGTTCACGAGGTATTCCGACTCTCCCGACCTGAACATGCGCCGCGTGATGACGACCTCGTCGAATTCAACGGGAAGCGTGTGATCCGAATTGTCGAGCACCAGGTCGACTTCGGCCACTGAAACCGCCTTGCGGGCAGCTGAGCCCGAGAAGATGATGTCTTCCATCGCTTGGCCGCGCAAGTTGCGCGCATTGCGCTCGCCGAGCACCCACAGGACAGCGTCCGATATGTTCGACTTGCCCGAGCCGTTGGGACCGACGATGGCCGTGATGCCCGGTTCGAGCGACAGGACGCTGCGGTCTGCAAACGACTTGAACCCCTTCAGGACGAGCGACTTCAGATACACGGTTCCACCTTAGCCCTCGTCGTCGGCGCCGCGCTGGCGACGTTCGGACTTCTTGCGCTCGGCCTGGATTCGCTCGGCAGCACGCGCGGCTGCCTTCTCTGCCTTGGCCTGCTGCTGCGCGGATACCTTGTCGATGGTCGCCTGAGCCTGCGAGATGACCTTCTCGGCCTTGGCCTGCTGCTGCGCGGTTACACGCTCGAGCCGCTCGTCATCGGAAAGGCCCAATCCGAAGAACTCGCCTAAACGGGCCAAGGTGCTCTTCGCGGCCTGGCTTTCGGCTTCCTTCTTCGTGCGGCCCGTACCTTGCGCGAGGCCCTGGTCGCCCGCGAACACTTGCGCGACGAACGTGCGGTCATGCGGGGGACCCTGCGTCTCCACGAGCTTGTACGTCGGCGTGATGCCGTCTTCCTGCAGCTTTTCCTGCAGCGCGCTCTTGGGATTCTCGGGCTCGCGCGCCAAATCTATGGACATGCGCTTTATGAGCGTGCTCTCGACGAACCGCTCCGCTGCTTCGAGGCCGCCGTCGAGGTACAAGGCAGCGACCACCGCCTCGTACACGTTTTCCAAAGCGGAATGAAGACCGCGGCGGCCCGTGCCCTGCTCTGATGAGCCGAACACGATGACGTCGGCGAAACCGAGCCCTTCAGCCACGTCGGCAAGGCTCGACCCCGATACGAGTGCCACCTTCACGCGCGTCAAACCGCCTTCGTCAAGTTGATGGAAACGGTTGAAAGCGGCCGACGCCACGATGCCGCCGAGCACGCTATCGCCCAAGAACTCCAGGCGCTCGTACGAAAACCTAATGGAGCGGCCCTCGTTCGCTGACGGATGCGTAATGGCGGAAAGGAGGTACTGCGGGTCTTTGAATTCGTATCCGATGATGGCTTGCGCCTTCTCGAATTTCTTTCGCTGTTCTTCGTTCAAGTTATCCAAGCCTCGATTCGAGCATAGTGCCTGCGAATCAACCTGGACGAAGGGCGCGCCGTGCGTGCGCTTCGGCCATGTTACTCGCGATTCCGTGCATGCTTACGCCACCGGCCATGCCGGTTGCGCATTTCCGTATTGTACTTGAAAGTAAGGGAGCGGGCTTACTTTTGCACGGCTTCCGCGATTAATTCACTAACGCCCGAGCGAACGTAAGCGGCCGACGCCAGAACGCCGTTTTTAATAGCGCGCGCATTCGAGGAACCATGGCCGACGATGCAGGCGCCTTTGCAGCCGAGGAGCGGCGCGCCGCCCATGGCGTCTGGATCGATCTTGCCCATGAGCCCCTTCAGGCCGCCTTTAAGGGCCATGGCCCCGAGCTTGGTCTTAAGCGACGACATCATGATCGACTTCAACTCGCCGAACAGCACCTTCGCCGTACCCTCGATGGTCTTCAGGCAGACGTTGCCGGTGAACCCGTCGCACACGACGACGTCGAACGGGCCATCCATGACATCTCGGCCCTCCGCATTGCCGCCGAAGTTCGCAACCTTCTCCTTGAGCAGCGCATGCGCTTCCTGTGCGAATTGCGAGCCCTTCTCCTCTTCCTCGCCGATGTTCAGCAAACCCACCTTGGGGTCTGCGACGCCGAGGATCTTGCGGGCGTAAATGCTTGCCATTTCAGCGAACTGCACGAGGTATTCGGGCTTGCAGTCGGCGTTAGCTCCGACATCGCACAGCACGACGGGCTTTGCCGGAGACGGCACGAGCGTTGCGAGCGCAGGACGCGCCACCCCCTTGATACGCCCTATGACGAGCGTGCCGGCGGCAAGGCAGGCCCCCGTGGAGCCCGCAGAGAAGAAACCTTGGGCCTCCCCTTCTTTCACGAGGCGGCACCCCACCACAATCGACGAATCCTTTTTCTTGCGAACGGCGTTTGCAGGATGCTCGGCCATCGAGATCTCCTCGGTCGTCGCACGCGCAACGCACCTATCATGCGCGGCGGCAAAAGGCTCGACGACTTCAGCAGGCCCGCACAGGATGACCGAAAGGTCTCCATCTTCGGCAAGCGCTTGTTCGACGCCTTCGAGCACTACCTTCGGGGCGTTGTCACCGCCAAGGGCGTCGACGGAAATCGTAACCTTATCTGCCATGCCTGCCTCCTCGCCTCAGGCTCCCGAGGGGAGCTTCTGTGCTCGACATTTCCAACCTAATAAAAGAGCCCTCCGCGCTAACGGAAGGCTCTCAGCATACCCTGTTTCGTCGCGTTATTCGGTCTCGACGATTTCACGGTTCTTGTAGTAGCCGCAGTTCGGGCACACGCGATGCGGCAGCTTAGCCTCGCCGCACTGCGGGCAGGTGCTACGCGCAGGGGCGTCGATGCGGTCGTGGGTGCTGCGACGGGTATGAGTGCGGATACGACCCATTCGTTGTTTAGGTACTGCCATGTTCCTCAAGCTCCTTCTATGTATTCGTATCGAAATACGGCGTTCACGTTGTAAACACGCAAAACGGTATAGTAGCAAACAGCCCACCACTGTTCAAGCAGGTATTCCGTCCCCATCAAAACTTCTCAAAGACGCGAATGAGTAGCAGGACGTTCCTGCTACTCATTTCCAGTAAGCGGGTCCAAGAGTTGGAGCACTCTGAGAAAATGAGTAGCAGGAACGTCCTGCTACTCATTCTGCTACTCATTCGAACTTGAAGTTTGCGAGGGCGGAGAACGGGTTGGCTTCTTGCTCGAACGCCGCTAGTTCGGGGTCTTCCCCACAGCCACAATCGCCTTCGTTGAGATTTGCGCCGCATTGGGGGCACAAGCCCGCGCAGTCTTCGCGGCACAAGGGCATGTCGGGCGCGTCGATGACGAGCGCGGCTTGCAAGAGCGGCGCGAGGTCGAGCATGTGGTCGTCGGGAAGCACCTCGAACTCGTCTTCCCCAATTTCCTCTTCGTCCTCGTCGAACGCATTGCCCGCATCGCCGATGAGGAAATACCCCTCGACCGTGCCTTGGAAATCGTGGCTGACATCTTCGAGGCAGCGCGAGCAAGCGCATGTGCCCTCTCCCGCAATGCTTCCTTCCACGAGAAGCGCCGAGCCGGTGTTCGTGATGTCGACTTGCCAGGCAAGGGGCCCTGCGAACACGTAGTCGTCAGGGCCTATCGCAAGCTCCGGCAAATCGTACGCGCCCTCAAAATGGGAACTCTCCGCCAAAGCGAAGAGTTCCGCAGGTATCTTGATGGTTGTTTCAGACATGAATCGCTTAGCGAAGCTGCGACGTCGCGTTCAGGCGATCGCGGCAGCGGCGCACGTTGTTCAGCAGCGTATCGAGGCTCTGCTCGACATGGCTGAACACTTCGTCGGCGTAATCTTCCGCCCCAGCGCGCGTCTGGCGCTCGAGCTCGCGGGCGTCAGCCATGATCTGGTCTGCCTGCTGCTGGGAGATGCGGACGATCTCCTGCTCGCTGGCGATGGTCATGGCCTGCGAACGCGCATCTTCGACCATGCGGTTAGCCTCGGCGTCGGCATCGTCGAGCAAGCCCTGGCGTTCGCGCACGATCTGGCGCGCCTGCGCGAATTCGCTCGGGAACGTGTCGCGGATGTCGTCCATGATCTCGAACGCGGCGGCGATATCGACCTGGCGCAGGTTGTTGTTACGGCCGAACCCGACCGGCTTAGAATCTTCGAGCAGGATGGAAAGCTCGTCGAGCAGACCCAAAACTCCAGTTTCGTCCATGAGGTAATCCTTCCGGTTTCGCCGCCCTTGCTTCCTTTTCCCGTTGTTTAGACGGCCTTCATGTGCATGTTAGCAGCTTTATGTGGTCATGACAAACAGAAAACGCAACATAATGTGTTTTGCAACGCTAACGCCCCAACGAATCCTCGTGCCTCTTGCGAGCGGCTTCTGGATACCGTTGCTTGTAACGCACGTCGATAAGCTCGGCCACGATGGCTATGGCGAGTTCCGCTGGCGTCTTCGCGCCGAATTTCAGGCCGATCGGCCTCTTGATCGCATTCCATTGCTCTTCGGAAACGCCGCCTTCGATGATGAGGTCGTGAATGCCCTCGTTCTTGCCCTTGCAGCCCATCATGCCGATATAATGCACGCCCTCGCGCGAAGCCCATATGCAGCCGTCAGGATCGTGCATGTGCCCGCGCGTCAGCACGCACACGTAGTCCTCGGGCTTGGCATGCAGCTCGAACAGCGCGTCGAAGCCCTCGCCGTCGAGCAAGATGCGGTGCGCATCCGGAAACCTGTCGGCATTGAGGTACGCCGTGTCGTAATCGACGGCAAGGACGTCGAAGCCGACCTTGCGCGCGAGCGGGACGAGTTCGACTGCCACATCAGACGCTCCGAGAAGCCACACGCGAATGGGCTCGAAGAGCGCTACGCTCGCCCAAGTGAGCCCCTCGAATTGCTCGTTGTGCATCGAGGGCCCGCGCGTGACGTCCTTCATCTGGAACAAATCGCGCTTCGACGGCTCGCGCGAACTGACGATTTCCTTTGCATCGTTGCAGAAGAACACGAGAGGCTCGCCATCTGCCGAACCCACCTCGCCGTAGTCTTTCGTGAAGCCGATGCCCGATTTCGCCTGAGCGACATCGGAGTCGTATACGACCTTGAAGCCGAGCCAAGCGAGCTCGCCCTCTTCGGCAGCCTTGAGCGCACGCTCGAAAGTGGGAATGTCCGCTTCCGTAAGACTATTCGCGATGACGTCAAGGTCAGCCGGTGACAGGTGGTCGTTTCCCGCCGTGACCTCCTCGCTGAACGCTGGCACGTCTGCCGTCGTGATTGTCGGCGTATTCCCCGCCTTCAAGTCTTCGATTATCGTCTCGAGTGTGTCCTTGTTCATGCGCAAATCATTCCTTCTTCGGAATTGAACGTTGTCCCAGGGACGATGTTCAAATATTCCTTCAATTTGAACATCGTCCCTGGGACAACGTTCAAGTTGCGGCCTATTCGCTGATGTGGACCTTGCCGTCTTCGGACACGCTCACGCGCCCGTCGGCGAGCCAGCCCAGCACTTGCGGGTACAGTTCGTGCTCTACGGCGTGAATGCGCTCCTCGAGCGTGTCCACCGTGTCGTCTTCGCGTACGATGACGGCTCGTTGGGCAACGATCGGACCCTTGTCGTACTCGGCATTCGCGAAATGAACGGTGACGCCCGTGACCTTCACGCCGGCATCGAAGGCGTCCTGTATGGCGTGCGCGCCCTTGAACGATGGCAGCAATGCCGGATGAAGGTTCAAGATGCGGTTCGGGTAAGCGTCGAGCAACACGCCCGTGACCATGCGCATGTACCCCGCCATGACGACGTACTCGACACCCGACGCCTTCAGCGTGTCGGCGATCATCGTATCGGCTGCGCGCACATCGGCGTAAACCTCGCGGTTCAAGACGAGCACCGGAATGCCCGCCGCTTTGGCGCGCTCGATGCCGTACGCATCGGGCCGGGATGACACCACGTGCGCGATCTCGATCGGCAACCCTTCGTCAGCCGCATCGATGATCGCCTGCAAGTTCGTGCCGCTACCCGAAAGCAGCACGCCAACCTTCAGCTTATCAGCCATTGAAAACCCCTTACGCCTTACAGCAAGCTTCCCTGGTTCGTGTAACGCACGATGCCGCTTCCCTCTTCCACGCGCCCGATGAGGCGCGTGACCTCGCCAGCCTGCTCGCAAGCGCGGCGCACGGCCCCGAACGTCGACGGATCGATGATGAGCACCATGCCGATGCCCATGTTGAACGTCTTGAGCGCCTCTTCTTCCGAAAGGCTCGCCGCATCGCACGTGTACTTGACGATGGGAGGCACGGCCCAGCTGCCAAGCTCGACCACTGCGTCAACCTGGTCGTTCAAGGCCCGGTTGAGGTTCTCGGTAATACCGCCGCCCGTGATATGCGCCAAAGCGCGAATGGCGTCGGGGCACTTTTCCATGACGTGGCGCACGCCGTTCACGTAGATGCGCGTTGGCTCGAGCAAAGCCTCGGCAACGCCCTTGCCGCCGAGCTCTTCGACCGGAGCAGTGACCTCTTCAAGGGAGCGGCCTTCCAGGCACACTTTGCGCGCGAGCGAGTAGCCGTTGGAATGCAGGCCGCTCGACATGAGGCCCACGAGCAAATCGCCGGGTTTCACGGCTTCGGGGTTGAGCATCTTGGGACGGTCGACGATGCCGACGCAGAACCCCGACAAATCGTAGTCGGAAGGATCCATGACGCCAGGGTGCTCCGCCATTTCGCCGCCGATGAGCGAGCAGCCAGCTTGCCTGCAGCCTTCGCCGATGCCCGAGACGATTTCGGCCATGGCTTTCGAATCGAGCTTGCCCACCGCGACGTAATCGAGGAAGAACAGCGGTTCGGCGCCCGTCGCGAGGATGTCGTTCGCGCACATGGCGACGAGGTCGATGCCGACCGTATCGTGCTTGCCCAGCATCTGGGCGATCTTGAGCTTCGTGCCGACGCCGTCGGTGCCGGAGACCAGAAGCGGGTCTTCCATGTCTTTGGCGGCGGCAATCGAGAACAGGCCGCCGAACCCGCCGATATCGCCCACCACCTCTGCGCGGTACGTGGAATGGACGATGCCCTTGATGGCGTCTACGGCTCGGGCGCCCTCTTCGATATCGACGCCAGCTTGAGCGTATGTAACCTGCTTGCCTTCGGCCATGACCTCTCCTATTCCTCGACCATCAAATCGTTCACGAACCCGTTTGCCTGCCCATCGTCTGCCGTAATGCCCAAATCGCCGGAAAGTCCTTCGGCAGACGTTTCCTCGATATACGCGTAAAGGACGTATCGTCCGTCGCTGTACAGGTTATCGCACGTTGCGAGCGCGAACGCCTTCGTCATCTTCGAAGCCTTAGGCAGCGTGCCGGGCTCCACAACCGAACGGTTGATCTTGTCCTGAACGTAAGCCGTCATGTCCTCGGGCGTGGCGAACGCAACTTGAACCAGAGGATCGTCAGCGGCGGCATGCACGAGGGCGAACGTCCTCAGCTTGAAATTGCCCGATGGGCTGAGCAGGTACATGGTCCGGCACTCGTCGAACCTCTGCTGATCGGTCATCGCGGCGACGTCTGCGAACATCGAGCCGTCGTTCATGTGGTGGCCGTACATGAAGTACGCATCGTCGGACCAATCGGGATTGTTGCGGCAATCCATGAAGACCGCTCCGTAATTCGCCAACCAGCCCTGCGCTCCGTCGAAATCGTGCGTGAGGTAGTATTCGTTGTCACTTCCGCGCACAACGGGATAGTTTATGTTGGAGTTCGGCACGTACAGCCACGCCACCGTGTCCTCGTTGACAGCTCGCAAAGCATCCCAATCGACATGCAGCTCGGCCACATTCGAGACCGCGTCGTTCGGATCGAACCCGGAATCGTCGGCAACCTTGTCGTATTTCATTTGGCCTTGGAAATAGCTGAACGCTATGACCCCGAGCGCAGCAAGCGAGGCGACGAGGACGACGAGCGCTATGACGAAGACGACGCGCCATGCACGGCTGCCTTTACGCTTCTGTCCTGTATCGTACCTCGCCATGTTTCCTTCAATTCCCTCAATTGGAACGCACCACGCTGCGCGCAGCGGGCGCGATGAATCGCGCCCCTGCAGGGCTCACCGAACCCGCATCCTTGTATCTTACTTGTGCATGCGCTCCTCGAGCGCCTCGTTGATTGCGCGCAACGCCTGAACGCGGGCGTAACGCTTGTCATCGCTCTCGAGCACGATCCACGGCGCGAACGTGGTGGATGTCAGCCGGAACATATCGTCGACGGCCTGCTTGTACTGGGGGTACTTGTCGCGGTTGCGCCAATCCTCGTCGGTGATCTTCCAAATCTTGTTCGGATCGGCTTGACGCGCCTCGAATCGGCGCAGCTGCTCTTCGGGGGTGATGTCGACCCAGAACTTCAGCAGGATCGCACCCCACTGCACGAGCTCGTACTCGAAGGCGTTGATCTCATCGTAGGCGCGGGACCATTGGTCGGTCGACGAGAACCCCTCGACGCGTTCCACGAGCACCCGTCCGTACCAGCTGCGGTCGTAGATGCCGACATGGCCGGCCTTGGGAAGGCGGATCCAGTAGCGCCACAAATGCGGATGCATGAGCTCGGGCTTGGTGGGCGCGGGCGACGGGAATATGGTATATGCGCGGGCGTCGATGGCCTGGCACACGCGCTTGATGTTTCCGCCCTTGCCGGCGGCATCCCAACCCTCGTACATGAGCATGAGCGGCACGCGCTTCTGGTACATTTCCAGCTCGAGCTCGGCAAAGCGCGCTTGCTCGGCCTTCAGCTGCTCCTTGTATTCCTCGTCGGTTCCGATAGTCGGCTTGGCTTTCGAATGGTCGATCTGCGGATACCCCGCCATGATGATGTAGTTCGAGCCGCGCGGAGCCTGAGAATGCTGCAGGGCGGCTTCGGCCTCGGCGGCCTTGCGGACGGCTTCCGCATCGTCGACCTTCGCCTCCTCGGCTCCGCCATCGCCGATGGCGGCTGCCGCGCGCGCCGAGTTCTCGGCTGCCTTCTTCTTGGCTGCTTCGGTAGCTTCGTCTGGACCGGCTGCCAGCGCATGCTCGATGGCGTCGACGAGCGCTTGCGCCACCTGCAGGTTCGCGGCGCGCTTGTCCTCGCCGTTCACGAGCGTCCAGGGGGCGAATGCGAAGTTGCTCGTCTCGAGCAGTCGGTCGTAGAGCTGGTAGGCCCTATCGTAGTGCATCACCTGGTCGAGCTTCTCCTGGCTCACGCGCCACGTGGTGCTGGGGTTGTCGTGCAGGCGCTCGAGGCGTTTCTTCTGGGCCTCTTTCGACACGTGAACGAACAGCTTGATGACAATGTAGCCGTCGTCGACCAGCATCTGCTCGAAGTTGTGCGCGATGCGCTGGTAGCTTGCAACGACGTCGCCATGGAATTCGCCGCGGGCTTTCGAGGCGCCGTCTTCCACGAGCGGATGGCCCTTAGCCTTCTTGGCGAGCTTCTTGACGGCTTTGGGCTTGTCGCCCGTAAGCTCGAACAGGGCTTGGTCAATTGCCGCCGTATACCAGCCGCGGTCGTAGAACGTGATGGTGCCTCGTTCGCCGAGTGACTGCCAAAACTCTTGCATGACGGGCTTGAAGTCGGAAACGCCCCATTCGGAGCCGACGAACTTGCGTGCCGCCTCGACATCGAAGTCCTCCGTCACGTGAACCGTGGTCGCACGCGCATCGAGCTCGTACATGAGGTCGGAAATGCGGCTGCCCTTCCCGGCGCCGCCCCACCCCTCGAACAGGACCACGAGGCCAATTCCCTTGGCGCGCGCTTGCTGCTGCAGCACGACGAGCTTGTTGATGAGCTCTTTGTGACGGGGTTTGTAGTCTTCCTTGGATATCTTGTCTACCGTGAAATCGACCTGCTCGAGCATGCGGTTTCCTTTCTCGAAGATGCCTCGATGATACACCAAATATGCACCTTGATGAGGTATAGTGTAATGATGTTTTAACCCATCGTGAACAGAGGAAACCGTATGAGCGAAGAGAGCATCACCGACGGCACGGCATTTGGCGAGTTCGAAGCCGACCAAGCAAGCGAGCCTCTGGCACCCCTGTCCGACGAAGCCGCCCTTGCCGGCGCCTCCGAAGGCGACGATGCCTACTACGAATTTGCCGCCGATGAAGACGAAGAGGAAGAGGAAGACAGCGGCAGCGTTTTCATGCAGAACCGCGAGCTGTCCTGGCTGACGTTCAACGAGCGTGTGCTCGACCAGGGCGCTGACGAATCAGTTCCGCTGCTCGAGAGGCTCAACTTCATCTCGATCTTCTGGAGCAACCTCCAAGAGTTCTTCATGGTCCGCGTCGGCAGTCTTACCGACCTGTCGTTCATCGACCCGCCCGTCGTCGATTCCAAGACGGGCATGACGGCCAAAGAGCAGATTCGCGCCATCCACGAGCGCTGCCACGAGCTCTACCCCATCCACGAATCGACGTACGAGCATGTGCGCGGCCAATTGGCGAAGGAAGGCGTGCGGCACCTGCGTCCCGACGACCTTTCCGAAGAGCAGCGAAACTACCTGTTCGGCCTCGTGAAGCACAACATCGAGCCGTTCCTCTCGCCGCAGATCATCAACTCGCGCCACCCGTTCCCCCATCTGGAAAACGGCAAGCTCTACATCCTCGTGCGCCTCGACGACGAAGCGACCGAAGAAGAGCGCAAGAAGAAGAAAAAGAAGAAGGACAAGGAAAAGTCCAAGAAGGAAAAAGGCGGCGCCGAGGGCGTGGTGCTCGGGCTCATCCCGCTGCCGCACCAGTGTGAACGCGTCATCAAACTGCCTGGCCGCGGATTCCAGTTCATCCTCCTCGAGCACGCCATCGAGATGTTCGTTCCCGAAATCTTCAGCATGTACAAGATCAAGCACACGAACGTCATCTGCGTGACGCGCAACGCCGACATCGACGCAAACCAAGGCTTCGACGAGCAAGACGAGGATTACCGCGAACACATGAAGCGCCTGCTGAAGCAGCGTGCACGCCTGGCTCCCGTGCGCCTCGAATGCGAGCGACCGCTGTCGCCGGTCATGGAAAAGCTCATGCTGAAAAAGCTCGACTTGAAGCGCTACCAGATGTACGACACCATCGTGCCGCTCGACCTCAGCTTCACGTGGGGCCTGGGCAGCAGGCTTTCCGACAAGAAGCGCGAAAGGTTGTCGAACCCGCCGTTCACGCCGGCATGGCCCACATGCTTCGACCGCAAACGCCGTATCATCGACCAAGTGGCAGAACGCGATGTGCTCATGTCCTATCCGTACGAGAGCATGGACCCGTTCGTGCAGCTCCTGCGCGAAGCCGCAAACGACCCGGACGTCATCTCCATCAAGATCACGCTCTACCGCCTGGCAAGCCAATCTCACCTGGCCGAAGCGCTCATCGCCGCCGCAGATGCCGGCAAGGAAGTCACGGCGCTCTTCGAGCTGCGCGCGCGTTTCGACGAGAACAACAACATCGAGTGGTCGCAGCGCTTCGAGCAAGCCGGCTGCAACGTGCTCTACGGTTTCCGCGATTACAAGGTGCATTCGAAGATCTGCTGCATCACGCGCCGCACCCCCGAAGGCGCGATCCAGCACATCACGCAGCTCGGCACCGGCAATTACAACGAGAAGACCGCCAAGCTCTACACCGATTTCTCGTTCATCACGACCGACGAGGCATTCGGCCGCGACGCCGTCGAGTTCTTCCGCAACATGCAGCTGGAAAACGTGTCGGATAACTACGACATCCTGCGCGTCGCCCCGCTGCAGATAAAGACGATGCTCATCGACAACCTCGACAAGCAGATCGAGCGCGCCCGCATGGGGCTGCCCGCAAGCGCGTTCATGAAGGCCAATTCCATCACCGACAAGGACATCCTCGAGAAGATTTCCGAGGCTTCGTGCGCCGGCGTTCGCATTACGCTGTTCATACGCGGCATATGCTGCCTCATCCCCCAGGTGAAAGGCGCGACCGAAAACGTGCGCGTCGTCTCCATCGTCGGGCGCTTGCTCGAACATAGCCGTATTTACTGCTTCGGTCCGGCCGACGATTGCGTCATCTACTTGTCGAGCGCCGACCTGATGACGCGCAACCTCAACAAGCGCGTGGAAATCGCCTGGCCGCTTCCCGGCGGCGAAATCCGCAACAAAGTGCTTTCGTACATCGACGTGTGCATGCGCGACACAGCCAAGTTGCGCGAACTGCGCCCCAACGCAACGTACACGCCGCTCGGCGCTTTCTGCGACCTCGACGAAGACGGAAATCCCGAGCCCTCGTTCGATGCTCAAGCCACGCTCATAAAGCGCGCTGCCGATGCAGCTGAGGAAGCGGCGATGAGCTCGTTTGGCGAACCCGGAGAGATTACCGAGCGCATTCCCGTCATCGTCGTCGAAGACGAAACCCCTTCCGCTGAGACGATTTTCGAAGATGAATCGCCTTTTGAGGAGGCAATTTGGGAAGAAGCACCGTCACCTGCAGAAGAAATCGCCAATGAGCCCAGCACGCCGCTAACGGAGCTCACGATAGGCGAGATCCTTTCCAATGCCCCCATCATTCCCGAACCGGAGCCCACCCTCGTTGAGAACACCATTCCCGATGAGGCCGCAGAGGCGTACGACGGACAATCTGACGACAACGAGTCCGCCCTTGAACCCAGCCTCGACGAAATCGAGTCGTTCGATTCGGTCGACGAGCCCGTTGCTGAAGCAACCACGGAGTCCGTCGCCGATGGCGAGGGCATAGCCGAAGCCAGCGTCGACGCTGATGCAGGAGAAGAGAAGACTCTGGCCGAGCCCGAACCTGAACCTGAACCGGAACCTGAACCTGAAACTGAACCTGAGCCTGAGCTTGAGCCTGAACCTGAGCCTGAATTCGAACCAGAACCAGAGCCTCAATCAGAGCCGGAGCCGGAGCCGGAGCCGAAGCCCGAACCAGAACTTGAGTCAGAACCCGAGCCTGAACATGAGGCCGAGTCCGAGCCAGAGGCCGAGCATGCTGCCGAGCCTGAACCTGAGGCTGAAACCGCCCATGAGGCCATCGATTTCGACCTCGGGTCGGTGCTCGCCGACAATGGTATCGCGCCTCTCGATTCTGCGCAGACGGAGCCCGCTGTCGAACCGGTGCCCATCGCTTCGGTCGACTTGTCCGCTCTTGACGCTGAACTCGGCGCGATTTCAACGCCGGCTGAAGAGGCTGCCGAGCACGCTTCGAATTCAAATCCGTTCGAGGAGGTTCCCGGCGAGGTCTCTATTCACGATATGACGCTCGGCGAAATCGTGACCGGCGAGGCACCTGAGGAACCTCAGGAAAGCACGCCTTCTTCAGACCGCGTCTCCGAGCTCATAGCGCAATTGAGCGCCACCCCTGGCCAATCTGTTCCTCTTCAGGAAGCTCCGCTGATTATCCAAGACGAGCCCATTTCAAATCTCGACCAGGTCGAAGAACCCGCCGAGGTTGTCGAGAAGGCCGCCGAAGCCATAGCCGAACCTGCCGAATCGCTCACCGACATGACGCTCGAGGACTTGCTCTCCCCCAATCCGCAAGTCGAAACCCCCAACGAGCCTACGCTCGAATCGGAGAGCCCATCTCAGGGCGAAATTCAGCCTGAAGCCGAAGAGCCCATGTCCGCAGACGACCTTTCAGCCCATCTTGCAAGCCTCGAAGTTGAGGGCCAAACGCCTGAACAGGTTGAGTCCGAGCTTGTCAACGAGCAGCCTGCGCCTGAGGCCGATGCCGCGGTGCCCGCAGAGGATCAGGTCCCCGTTGCCGAGGCCGCCGAAACGCCGGAAAGCCCCGAGCAAGCCAGGCAGGACGACGCCAAGACTGCTGACGAGGAAGTTCAGGGCTTCTTCGAAGGCGGTCATCGTGAAATCGAGATGCCGCCTGAGAAGAAGCAGGGCTTCTTCGCCCGGTTCCGCAAGTAGCGAACAACGCCTCACGAATGACGCCGCCCCGTTCGGGGCGGCGTTTTCTTTTTCCTCATTACAGCAAAACGGCCGGAGTTGAACTCCGGCCGTTTAGTCAACCCTCATGGGAGGATGGCGCTATTCCTCGACGCCTCCGAGCAGCTCTTCGTCGGAAGACTGCTCTTCGTTGGAAGCAGCCTCTTCCTCACGGCTCGTCAGGCCGAAGCCGAACGAGTCCATGGATCCGAGCAGCGCGTCGAGCTCTTCGAGATTGCGCTGGTACGAACGCGGCGGCAGGGCCTCGCCGAGCATGTCCTCACCTTCGGTGTTGAAGGTGGGCGGCTCATCGCCGCCGATGAGGATGTTGTCATCGGGCGAGAACACCATGTCGAGCAGCTGCGACATGTCATCGCTCGAAGCCACGAGGTCGTCTTCGATGACGGAGAGCAGGTTACGCTCCTCAAGGCCGGCCTTCAGCTCCTCGATGGCCTTCGCGCCAATGCCCTCGATGCGCAGCAGGTCGTCTTCGGTGTGGCCGAGCAGGTCGGCGACCGTCTCGATGCCCGCCTCGGAGAACTTGTTGGCCCAACGCTGGGACACGCCCAGATCGTCGTAGATGTACAGGCGCGCGTCCTCGTCGGAAAGCATGCTCGTGCGGTGGCTGAACGGATAGTTGTAGCTGTTATAGCCGGGCATGTTGAAGTAGCCGTCGCCGTCGAGCGACCAATCCTGCGGCTGGGGCAGCAGGTCCTCGACATCCTTCAGGAACTCGGGCGCGTAATCGGGCAGCGTGTCGTTGCTCGTGGGCTCGATGGGCTCGCCCTTGTACGTCAGCTTCACGTTGCGGTAGCGCTTCAGGCCCGTGCCAGCCGGAATCGGCTTGCCGATGATGACGTTCTCCTTCAGGCCGTTCAGGTTGTCCGTCTTGCCTTCGATCGCGGCATCGGTGAGGACCTTGGTGGTTTCCTGGAACGATGCGGCGGACATCCACGAATCGGTCGCAAGCGACGCCTTCGTGATGCCGAGCAGCAGCGGCTGGCCCACAGGCGGCTTCTTGCCCTCGGCGATGAGCGCGTTAGCGGCATCCTGGAACTCGTAGCGGTTAACCTGGCGGCCCGGCAGGTAGTCGGAATCGCCGGCGTCGAGGACGGTTACCTTGCGCAGCATCTGACGCGCGATGACCTCGATGTGCTTGTCGTTGATGTCGACGCCCTGGGACACGTACACGCCCTGGACCTGCTGCACGATGTAGCGCAGCGTGGTGTTCGGGTCGGTAAGGCGCAGCAGATCGTGCGGGTTCACGGAGCCCTTGGTCAGCTGCTGGCCGACAGTGACCTGGCAGCCGTCGACGACGCCGGGCTGCATCTGGGCACGCGCGGAAACGGCGTACTCGCGGATGTTGCCCTCTTCGTCGTGAATCGTCAGGATCTTCTGCTGCTTGTCGCCGGAAATCTGCAGGGTGCCTGCAATCTCGGCCAAGACTGCCAAGCCCTTGGGCTTGCGGGCCTCAAACAGCTCTTGGACACGCGGCAGGCCGTGCGTGATGTCGTCGCCGGCGACGCCGCCGGTGTGGAACGTACGCATCGTCAGCTGCGTGCCGGGCTCGCCAATCGACTGGGCGGCGATGATGCCGACCGCGGTGCCGATGTTGACCGGGCGCGAGGTGGCGAGGTCCCAACCATAGCACTTCTGGCACACGCCCTCGTGGGCATGGCAGGTCATGATGGTGCGGACGATGACCTCGGTGATGCCGGCTTCGTCGAGCTTGCGCAGCGTTGCCATGGAGTCGATATACTCCTCGGCGTCGAGCAGGATCTCGCCGTTCTCGTCGACAGCGGCCTCGAGCAGGCAGCGGCCGATGAGGTTCTCGTCGAGGTCGCCCTTCTCGTTGCGCAGCGCGTACGGAACGCCGTCGGTGGTGCCGCAGTCGATTTCGCGGATGATGACGTCTTGCGCGACGTCGACCAGACGACGGGTCAGGTAACCGGAGTCGGCAGTACGCAGGGCCGTGTCGGCCAGGCCCTTGCGGGCGCCGTGCGTCGAGATGAAGTACTCGAGTACGGACAGGCCCTCGCGGAAGTTCGCCTTAATCGGACGGTCGATGATCTCGCCCTTCGGGTCGGACATCAGGCCGCGCATGCCGGCGAGCTGGCGGATCTGCTTGATGTTACCGCGGGCGCCGGAGAAGGCCATCATGTAAATCGGGTTGAAGCGGTCGAAGTTGTCGGCCATGGCGTCGCCGACCTCCTCGTTGGCCTCGTTCCAGATGTCGACCACCTGGCGGTGACGCTCTTCGGGGCTCATGAGGCCCATCTCGTAATCCTCGTCGATGGCGGCGACCTTCTCGTCGGCGGCGGCCAGGATCTCGCCCTTCGAAGGCGGGATGGTGGCGTCGTACACCGACACGGTGACGCCTGCGCGCGTGGCGTAATGGAAGCCGGCGGCCTTCAGGCCGTCGAGGATCGGCGGCACTTCGGAGGTGGCGTAGCGGTTCGTGATGTCCTCGACCAGGCGGCTGATCTCGGATTTGTTCATGCCATAGTTCAGGAACGGGTAATCGTCGGGCAGAACCTCGTTGAACGTGATGCGGCCGATGGTGGTTTCAAGACGAGAACCCGCCTTGTACTCGGTCATCTCGTTGAACGCCGTGGCGACCATGGTGTCCTTCGTCAGGCGCACTTCGATCTTGGCCTGCAGGTCGACGTCGGCGCGCGCATCGTAGGCGTTGAGCGCGTCCTTGAAGTCGACGAACGCCCTACCCTCGCCCGGGAACCCGTCGCGGGCGGCGGTGAGGTAGTACAAGCCGATGATCATGTCCTGCGTCGGGATGGTGAGCGGACGGCCATGGGCCGGCGACTTGATGTTGTTGGTGGACAGCATGAGCACGCGGGCCTCGGCCTGCGCAGCGCCGGACAGCGGCACGTGCACGGCCATCTGGTCGCCGTCGAAGTCGGCGTTGAACGCGGTGCAGACCAGCGGGTGCAGCTTGATGGCCTTGCCTTCGACCAGCACCGGCTCGAAGGCCTGGATGCCCAGGCGGTGCAGGGTGGGTGCGCGGTTCAGCAGCACCGGATGCTCGGTGATGACCTCCTCGAGCACGTCCCACACGTAGCTGGCGCCACGGTCGACGGCGCGCTTGGCGGCCTTGATGTTGGCCGAGTACTCGAGCTCGACCAGGCGCTTCATGACGAACGGCTTGAACAGCTCGAGCGCCATGTTGTTCGGCAGGCCGCACTGGTGCATCTTCAGCTCGGGGCCGACGACGATGACCGAACGGCCAGAGTAGTCGACGCGCTTGCCGAGCAGATTCTGACGGAAGCGGCCCTGCTTGCCCTTCAGCATGTCGGAGAGCGACTTCAAAGAACGGTTGCCCGGGCCCGTGACGGGACGGCCGCGGCGGCCGTTGTCGAACAGGCTGTCGACGGCTTCCTGGAGCATGCGCTTCTCGTTGTTCACGATGATCTCGGGAGCACCGAGGTCGAGCAGGCGCTTCAGGCGGTTGTTGCGGTTGATGACACGGCGATACAGGTCGTTCAGGTCGCTCGTCGCGAAACGGCCGCCGTCGAGCTGCACCATCGGGCGCAGGTCGGGCGGGATGACCGGAATGACGTCGAGGATCATGTCCGTCGGCTTGTTTTCCGACTTCAGGAAGGCGTCGACGACCTTAAGGCGCTTGATTGCCTTGGCACGCTTCTGGCCCTTGCCGTTCTCGATGATGTCGGAAAGCTCTTCGGCCGTGGCCTCGAGGTCGATGGCGGCCAGCAGGTCGCGTACGGCCTCGGCGCCCATGCCGCCCGTGAAGTAATCGCGGTAGTTCAGGCGCATCTCGCGGTACAGCGCCTCGTCGGAGACGAGCTGCTTGGCCTCGATCTTCTGGAACGCGTCGAACGCGTCGGCACGCAGCGCCTTGCGCTCGTTGAACTCCTCGTAGATGTCGGCGATTTCCTCTTCTACCTCTTCGGGGCTCATGCGCTCGTCATCGTCGATGTCGTCGACGAACTCGTCTTCCTCGGGCACGTAGGCCGTGGACAGGCGGCGCGTCGACTCGATGATGCGGTCGCGCTCGGCGTCGAGTTCCTCGAGGTCGGCGGCCAGCTCGTCGCGCAGCTCGTCGAGGTCCTCCTCGCGGGCTTGCGTGTCGACCGACGTGATGATGGAGCTCGCGAAGTACAGCACCTTCTCGAGGTCCTTCGGGGAAATGTCGAGCAGGTAGCCCAAGCGGCTCGGGCTGCCCTTGAAGTACCAAATGTGGCTGACGGGAGCCGCCAGCTCGATATGGCCCATGCGCTCGCGGCGCACCTTGGCGCGCGTTACTTCCACGCCGCAGCGTTCGCACACGATGCCCTTGAAGCGGATGCGCTTGTACTTGCCGCAGGCGCACTCCCAATCCTTCGTCGGGCCGAAGATCTTCTCGCAGAACAGGCCGTCCTTCTCGGGCTTGAGCGTGCGGTAGTTGATGGTCTCGGGCTTCTTGACCTCGCCACGGGACCAGCTGCGAATATCCTCGGCGGACGCGAGGGAAATGCGGATAGCGTCGAAATTCGTGACGTCGAATTCAGTCGTCATTAGTTCTCCTCCCCCTCACCGATGAGTTCGTTGTCGGACGAGCCGGCTCCGATTGGCTCGAGGCCACCGATCAGATCGCCGAGTTCGGCGGCGATGCTGTCGAGGATGTCGTCGTGCTCTTCCTTCTCGGTCTTGGCCGCATCGCCTGCGAGCGCCTCGTACAGCGTGGCGTCCTCGTCGGACTCGATGTCGGCGTCCATGTCGACCGGCTTCATGTCATGGCCTTCGAGCTCGATGTTCAGGCACAGCGACCTCATTTCCTTGACGAGCACCTTGAAGGACTCGGGCACCTCGGCAGCCGGGATGTTCTCGCCCTTGACGATGGACTCGTAGGATTTCACGCGGCCCGACGTGTCGTCGGATTTCACGGTGAGGATCTCCTGCAGCACGTTGGAAGCGCCGTACGCATACAGCGCCCACACCTCCATCTCGCCGAAGCGCTGGCCGCCGAACTGGGCCTTGCCGCCAAGAGGCTGCTGCGTGATGAGGCTGTAAGGGCCGGTCGAACGGGCATGGATCTTGTCGTCGACCATGTGGCCGAGTTTCAGCATGTAGGTCTGGCCGACCGTGATGGGCTCGCGGAACATCTCGCCCGTGCGGCCGTCGTAGAGCCACGTCTTGCCCGTGCGGGACAGCTGCGGCACGAACTCGTCGCGCGCGAGGTCGCCGTACTTGGCATGGTTCATGTTGATGAGGTTGCGGTTAGCGCGCTCGATGCAGTCGGAGATCTCGTCCTCGTGCGCGCCGTCGAAGACCGGCGTCGCCACGAAGAACGGGCCTTCCACGACCTCGTCGGAATCGTCCTTGTCGTCCCAGCCCCACTTGGCAGCCCAGCCGAGGTGGTTCTCGAGCAGCTGGCCGACGTTCATACGGGACGGAACGCCCAGCGGGTTCAGGATGACGTCGATCGGAGTGCCGTCAGCGAGGTACGGCATGTCCTCGACCGGCAGCACGCGGGAGATGACGCCCTTGTTGCCATGACGGCCGGAGAGCTTGTCGCCCTGCTGCACCTTGCGCTTCTGGGCGACGTAGATGCGGACGAGCTCGTTGACGCCCGGCGCCAGCTCGTCGCCGGCATCGCGGCTGAAGCGGATGACGCCGATGACGCGTCCGCCGGCGCCGTGCGGCACCTTCAGGGACGTGTCGCGGACCTCGCGGGCCTTCTCGCCGAAGATGGCGCGCAGCAGGCGCTCCTCGGCGGTCTGCTCGGTTTCGCCCTTCGGGGTGACCTTGCCGACCAGGACGTCGCCCGGGAACACCTCGGCGCCGATGCGAATGATGCCGTCGGCATCGAGGTCGCTGATGAGGTCCTCGGAGATGTTCGGGATCTCGCGGGTAATCTCCTCGGGGCCGAGCTTCGTGTCGCGCGCGTCGACCTCGTACTCGGCGATGTGGATGGACGTGAGCAGGTCCTCTGCGACGACGCGCTCGGAGATGACGATGGCGTCCTCGTAGTTGTAGCCTTCCCACGGCATGTAGGCGATCATGAGGTTCTGGCCGAGGGCGAGCTCGCCGTGATCGCAGCTCGGGCCGTCAGCCAGCACGTCGCCAGCTTCCACGCGGTCGTCCTTGCGGACGATCGGGCGGTGGTTGATGCAGCCGCTCTGGTTGGAGCGCTGGAACTTCGGCACGAGGTACTCGTCGTACTCGCCGTCGTCATTCAGGATGATGATGGTCTGACCGTCGACGTAATCGACCACGCCGCCGTTCTGCGCGACGAGGATCTCGCCGGAGTCGACTGCGATGCGGTGCTCGATGCCAGTGCCCACCAGCGGCGCCGTCGGGCGCAGCAGCGGCACGGCCTGGCGCTGCATGTTCGAGCCCATGAGGGCGCGATTCGCGTCGTCGTGCTCGAGGAACGGGATGAGCGAAGTGGCGACGGAGGTCATCTGGCGCGGAGACACGTCCATGTACTGGACGTTCTCGGGCGCGACCTCGTCGGGCTCGCCGAAGGCGCCCGTGTTCGGGTCCTTCGTGCGGCAGAGCACGCGGTTCGAGGCGACGAACTTGCCGTCAACCATGTGGCCGAACACGCGGGTCTTCAGGTCGAATTCCTCGTTGGCCTGGGCGATGGTGTAGTTCTCTTCCTCGTCGGCCGTCAGGTAGTCGATGTCGTCGGTGACCTTGCCGTCGACGACGCGGCGGTACGGCGTCTCGATGAAGCCGTAGGGGTTCACGCGCGCATACGTGGCCAGCGAGCCGATCAGGCCGATGTTCGGGCCTTCAGGCGTCTCGATGGGGCACATGCGGCCGTAGTGCGAGGTGTGGACGTCGCGGACCTCGAAACCTGCGCGCTCGCGCGACAGGCCACCGGGGCCGAGTGCCGACAGGCGGCGCTTGTGCGTGATGCCGGCGGCGGGGTTGGTCTGGTCCATGAACTGCGAGAGCTGCGAGCTTCCGAAGAACTCCTTGATGGAAGCCACGATCGGGCGGATGTTCACGAGGCTCTGCGGCGTGATGTCGTCGGGCTCCTGCATGCTCATGCGCTCGCGCACGACGCGCTCCATGCGCGACAAGCCGATGCGGAACTGGTTCTGGATGAGCTCGCCGACCGTGCGGATGCGGCGGTTGCCGAAGTGGTCGATGTCGTCGACCGACACGCCCTCTTCCCCGTTGTGCAGCGCCGTGATGTAGCGCATGGTGCGCACGATGTCGTCATCGGTGAGCGTGGAGGAGTCGTTCTCGGGGTCTTCGCCGAGCTTCTTGTTGATCTTGTAACGGCCGACCTTCGCCAAGTCGTAGCGCTGCGGGTTGAAGAACAGGCCGTCGAGGAGCGTGCGGGCGGAATCGAGCGTAGGCGGCTCGCCCGGGCGGAAGCGCTTGTACAGCTCGATGAGCGATTCCTCGCGCGTGGTGGCCGGGTCGCGGTCGAGCGTGCGCAGGATCATGTCGGACGAACCGAGCAGGTCGATGATCTCGTCGCGGGTTTCGGCCAAGCCGAGCGCGCGGACGAGCAGCGTTGCCGGCTGCTTGCGCTTGCGGTCGATGCGCACGTGCAGCACATCGCGCTTGTCGGTCTCGAACTCGAGCCATGCACCGCGGCTCGGAATGACCTTGGCATTATATATAGTGCGGTCGGACGTCTTGTCCGGCTCGGCGGCGAAGTACACGCCGGGCGAACGGACGAGCTGCGACACGACGACGCGCTCGGTGCCGTTGATGATGAAGGTGCCGCGCGGCGTCATGAGCGGGAAGTCGCCCACGAACACCTCCTGCTCCTTGATCTCGCCGGTCTCCTTGTTGATGAAGCGGATTTCGACGAACAGGGGCGCCTGGTAGCTGACGTCCTTTTCCTTGCATTCGTCGACCGAGTACTTCGGCTCGCCGAAATGATGCGCGCCGAATTCGACCGCCATGTCCTTCGTCGAGTTCTCGATGGGGCTGATGTCGGCAAACGCCTGCGACAGGCCCTCGGTCTTGAACCATTCGAAGCTGTCGATCTGGATGCCGATCAGATTCGGGACGTCCATGACGTCCGGGATCTTGGCGAACGACCGCCTCTCCCTATAAGTGCTGGTGGAAGCTGTTTTTTTGCTTTTAGCCACGAGCTTGCTCCTCCTCACGTAATACGCGATTTTCCGCAAAAATGCACAGTTTCTAAAAATACTGCCCCGTAGGGGCAGCGTCAAGAACTTTTTTTAGAAGATGTGGTAATTCGCTGTTTTATCAGGCAATTTGCAAGCAATTATCTTTGCTGTGAATATAAAAGGGCACCAAGTTGATCGGCATGGGCCACAAGGCCCGCTGCATCCAGCTGCCCGGCATGCGGCGGAGCATCGGCTGAACCGTCGAACGACACCCGCTTTGCACGTGCCACCATCTCCCCGATGGCCCCGCGCCCGACGAGGACGTCGTCGATGCCGAAGAGAACGAGGTTAAGGCATGCGAGAGCGAACCGGTCGACTTGCTCCCGTTGGCCGGATTCGGCCGAGCTGCCCGCATGTTCGCACCTCAGTTCGTCGGAGGCGGCAGAAAACTCGGTGAACGCTTCGGTCAATACAATGGGGCGATCGGCATTGTCCCGCAAGGTCTCGAGAACGCAGATAACAGAGCCCCACATGGTGTCGACGCTTTCACGCAAAGACGGATGCGGCACGGGGCGAACGATTGCGAACCCTCCGATGACGCCCACGACGATGGCGGCGGCAATGACGACGAGGTACTCGACGATGTACGTTCCGGGGTCGACTCCCCTTGTGCCCACCGCCATACCGATCGACATGACCGCCATGAAGAAATACGCCAAGGTGGGATTGGAAAGCATGAACCACATGCCGAGCAGCATGCAGACCATGGCGACGGGCATGAGCGCTTCAGCGGTCAACACGGCGGTGAGCGCGGCCGAAGCCACCATCCCCAGCGATACGCCGATGATGCGCGCCTTCGACTTAGCAAGCGTCGCATGCCAGCTTGACTGCAATATGGCGAACGTGCACAGCAAAGCCGACGCCTTAAGCGAACCGCCCGGGGGAAGAAGCACGGTCGTGAGCACGATCATGACGCTCATGCCTATGAACGTGCGCACAGCATGCCGAATCTGCACCTTTCGCTCGCGCAGCATCGGCTTACCGGCAATCGCCCGCAGCGACTCGCGCGTCGGACGCGTCGTGGTGCCGGCAGGACGTTCGACGGCGGCTGCATGCGCTTCGGCGAGGCCATCTGAGACCTTATCCGCCATGCGCCGCTCTTCGCCGCTCAAATCGGTTTCGGGCAATTCGAGCACGCGGCTTTCGTCAGGCGCCTTGGCACGAACCTGGTCAGCTACTTGAGCTGCGCATGCCCCATATTCCGAGATAAGGCCCTCGAACTTGTTATCGGAAAGCCCAAGCAGTCGAAGCATGTGCATGCCGCCGCGCGACCGGCACGCTGCCGCTATGACTTTCGCCTGCCAGAGCTTTCGGCCCCCAAGCAGCCATGCATGCAACGCCCCTTCCAAATCTGGCTCTTCGGCATCGAGCAGGCCCGCGATGCTTTCGCGCGTGGCTTTATCGGGGTCGCGAGCCCCCATTACCAGTCGCAGCAAAACCGGCCAAACCACGGCCACCGCAATCGCCGCCACGAACTGCAGCGCATTGAATTCGCCGGGCAATGCCATCGCATACGAGAAGATGACCGCCATACCGGCACCCATGCGCGCGTTGCCAAGGCGCTCATCGTGCAAGGGCAGTAACACGACGACGAGCATGAACGCACATGCCACCACGGCGCCTGCGATGGCATTCCACTCCGAAACGATGCGCGGAACCGTCGCGGCCACGAATATGAGCGGGGCAAGGACGGCTGCCACCTTCATGTCGGCGACGAGCGAGCCGCCTATGATCGAGATGAAGGTGAACAGCGATACCATCATCGCAATCATGGCGACAGGACCGGCGCCGAAGAGCGTCGCCAGAACGTAGGCCGGCAGCCCGCATACGACGAGACCGGCGATGATGATGGGCAACGCGTTTGTCTTCGCACCCGAAGCCATTCCCCGTTACTCCCGCCCTTCTCGTGCAATCATCGGATACGGTCACGCCCGCGCAGGCTGCATTCCGTCACTTTCTCCGCCAGATGTCTACGATCACCCAAACGGAAAGGACGAAGGCGCCGAGGAACCCGAAGAACGACATGAACGGAACGCCGAATACGAGAACCTGGCCTTCGACATCTGAGAGCATGCTCGAGCCGATGAAGAGGCCGGCGATGATGATGCCGATGGTCAGGCGGTTCATGATCTTCGACAGGCCGGCCATCGGCGCATCGGATCCGAGCATCTCCATGTTCACCTTGATCTGGCCACGCGTGAGCATGCGCAGCGCTTCGCCCGAATACGCAGCGGCCTGCCCCGCCCCTTCGGCAGCCTTGCGCACGTCGATGGCGATGTCCGTGAGTTCGTCTTTCACCCGTTCTATGGGATCGCCCGAGCGCATGATGTGCGCGTTGATGATGTGCATGATGCTCTCGTTGGGGATGAAGTCCTCGATGGTGCCCTCGATTGTGACGATGCCGCGCGAAACGTTCGTAACGGCCGTTGGCAACGTGACGCGGCTCGAGCGCATGAGCGCCATGACGTCGGCGAGCATCTTGCCGATGTCCAGGTCGGCGACGTCAACCGACGCGTAGCTGGCAAGCAGCAAGTCCAAGTCGGCGAGCATCTTCGCGTGGTCGATGAGCGCGTTGTCCTTCACGACCGCGAACGACAGCAGCGCCTCTTTCAGCTTTCCCGTGTCCTGCAGGCCGACGGCCTCGATCATCGTGCCGAACGTCGCGCGCTCGGCGGGCGTGAGGCGGCCCATGATGCCCAAGTCGATGTAGACGACCTTGCCATCTCGCACCATGATGTTGCCCGGATGGGGATCGGCGTGGAAGAACCCGTGCTCGAGGATCTGGGTCGCGTAGTTGTCGATCATCTTCTCGCCGATTTCGGCAAGGTCGTACCCTGCCTCGACAAGCTCGTCGTGCTTGTAAATGGGAATGCCCTCGATGTATTCCATGACGAGGCAGTACTCGCTGCAATACTCCGGGTACACCCGCGGGCAGTCGATGAATGCGGTATTCGCGTTCTGCTCGCGGAATAGGGCGAGGTTTTCCGCCTCGCGGGCGAAGTCGGTCTCCTCGAGGAACGTGCGCCACATCTCCTCGATGACGTCGTCGAAGTCGAGCATCTGCTCGCCCTTGACGAAGCGCGTGGCGCGACGGGCCATAAGCCGCATGATGTCGATGTCCTGGGCCATGGTGCCCTTGACGCCCGGGCGTTGCACCTTCACGGCCACGACGTCCCCGTTCACGAGGCGCGCCTTGTGCACCTGCGCAAGCGAGGCGCTTCCGAGCGGATGCTCGTCGATTTCCGCGAAAATGGAATCGAGATCTGGGCCGAAGATGTCTTTAAGTGCGTCTTTGACTTGGTCGAACGGCAGCGGATCGCATTCGGTTTGCAGTTTCGCCAGCTCGTCGCGATATGCCTCAGGTAGGATTTCCGAACGCGTGGAAAGCGTCTGCCCGATTTTCACGAAACTGGGACCCAAGTCCTCCAGCACCGTGCGAAACTCTGCGGGCGTGAAGCCAGAGAGCACATGGTGCTTGGAGAGAATGGAGTATATCTCCCTCAGGCGCCGCGAACGCGACTTGCGGCTGAGGTCGAACTGGTCTTCCGGATCGACCTCGGCGCTATGCCCGAAGAAGTGCTTGTACAGCGAATTGCGGGCCATGGTGATGGTGCCTTCGATATACCGTAGGGGCGCAATTCATTGCGCCCGTGCCACGAAGCGTCGATATCAGCATTCGCTAACACATCCGCCAACGGCAGCGGGCACGACGAATCGCGCCCCCTGCGAACGATTATTCGGCAGATTCTTCGGCAGCCTCCTCGGCTACCTCTTCTGCTTCCACGACCTCTTCGGCAATGACCTCGGCCTCGACCTCGGCTGCCTTGGCAGCGTCGGCGGCATTCTGCTCAGCTGCGAATTCGGCGGCCTTGGCAGCGAACGCTTCGCGCTCTTCGGGCGTCATCATCTTCATGCGCGCCTCGAGCGCGCTCTCGCGCATGCTGACGGTCGTTGCGTCGGCCTTGCGCTTCAGCTCTTCGTTGAGCTCCTTGCCCTGATCGAGCGTGATCTCGCCCTTCTCGACGAGCTGATCGATGATTTCCTTGCCCTTTTCGCCGGTATAGGCCATTGCGCCGATGCCCGCCAGGAAGATGTTCTTGAACCCATCGCCGATGTTCGTCATGACAGCCTCCTTGCCGTCGTTTCCAATACGTTCATCGGGGCTATTGTACTCTTCCTGAGTTTGGTTGTCGGCGAATGTTGTTCAGCTGTTATCGCGCAGGGCCTTGAGCTTGGCGAGGGTTTCGGAATCGATGCGCCCGGCGATGGTGCGCTTCTCGGCGACTTTCGGGGTTTCGTCGAGTATGGCATCGTGGTAGTAGCGGTCGAGCTCGATGCTGAAGCCCTCGGCCGACATGCGGTCGACGCCCAAACCGAACACGGTGTCCTGGATGGTCGCGTCGCTCGTGACGACGAGCACTTCGCAACCGTTTTCACGGCCTTCGTGCGCGAGCTTCTCGATGACCTTGTCGGCGGAGCTGCCCGCAGGCGAGAAGACGACGCTCACGCCGCCGACCTTCTGCTCCTCGCCCGTCGATTCCACATTGCCGCCGCCGTCGAACACCACCGTCGCACGGTATTCGCGCCCAGCGTAGTGTACGACGTCGTTGATGAGCATCTCGCGCGCCCGGTTGAACCAATCATGGTCGTAGTCAGGCATGTTCAGCGAGATGTTCTTGTAACGGCTGCCCGAACGCAGCACGTTGAAGCCATCCACGATGAGTATGCGCTTGCGGTCTTTCATCGAATTCTCCCGTTCGAATGAGTAGCAGGACGTTCCTGCTACTCATTTGCAATACCACAATGCCAGCTAAGACACCGCCCTGAAAATGAGTAGCAGGAACGTCCTGCTGCTCATTCTGCTACTCATTACCAGTTCTGGCGCAGCCACTCGTACATGCACGCAGTGGCGGATTGGGCGACGTTGAGCGATTCCACGTTGCCGAGCATGGGAAGACGGCCGGCCATGTCGCAATTCTCGAGCACGAGATGCGAGACGCCCTCGTTCTCATTGCCGAGCACGAGCACGATCTTGCCCTTCAGGTTCACGTCCCACATCTCGTTGGAAGAATGCTCGGTGGCGGCGCACACCCAGAAACCTTCCTTCTGAAAGCGGTTCAGGGCGTTCACGATGTTCGATGTCTGGGCGATGGGCAGATGCGCCACGGCCCCCGCCGAGCTCTTGTACGTGGACGCCTCGACGCGCGCGCTTCGCTTGTTGGGAATGATCAGACCCGACGCGCCGACCGACTCTGCGCTGCGGATGATCGCGCCCAGGTTGCCGGCATCGGTGAGGTGATCGCACACCACGACGAGCGCCCGTCCGTCGTGCTCGGCAGCATATTCCTCAGCCGCGCCGACGATGTCGCCAATGCCCTTGTAGGGAAACGGTTTCGTCTCGGCCATGACTCCCTGATGGCTTCCCCGCGCCGACTTCTGGTCGAGCTCTGCGCGCGGCACTTCGATGACCGGCAAGTCGCGCTGACGCGCCTTGCGCAGGATATCCTCGATCATCGGCTCGCGCCTGGCGTTGTCGGCGAGCAGGATTTTCTTCAGCGGCACATCGGTTTTGAGCGCCTCGATGACCGGGCGCTTGCCCTCTACGTAATCTGCCATGTGCGGTCCTATTCGAAGATGGAGTCGAACGCGCCGTAACCCGCGCCCGCCTTGAAATCGACGCGATGCGCGAAACGGATCATCTCGGCCACGGCATCGAGGCTGACATCGCGCTTCTGGCCCGTACGGCGCAGCTTCACTTCCACGTTGCCTTCGGCCAGGCCGCGCTTGCCGATGACCACCTGCAGCGGCCAGCCGATGAGGTCGGCATCCGCGAACTTCACGCCCGCTCGTTCGGAGCGGTCGTCGATGGCCACCTCGATGCCGAGGTCGGCAAGTTCCTTTGCAAGCTTTTCGGCAGCAGGCTGCACCACGTCGTCGCCAACCGTCAGCGGGATGACGCACACATGCGCCGGCGCGACGGACAGCGGCCAGCAGATGCCGTTCTCATCGTGGTGCTGCTCGACGATGGCGGCCATCGAACGCGTGACCCCCACGCCGTAGCATCCCATGATGAACGGCTTTTCGGTGCCGTCTTCGTCCATGAACGTGGCGCCCATGCTCTCGGAGTACTTCGTTCCGAGCTGGAAGACCTGCGACACCTCGATGCCGCGGGCTCCGTCGAGCGGAAGGCCGCACTGCGGGCACTTGTCGCCGGGTTTCACCTGGCAGAGGTCCGCCCAGCCATCGACCTGGAAATCCTCGCCGAGGCGCGCGCCTACGTAATGGAAGCCGTCTTCGTTGGCCCCGACCGCCCACTGGGGGATGTCCTTCAGGTTCACGTCGGCGATAATGCGTGTGCCAGCAGGCAAGCCCACCGGCCCCATCGAGCCCTTGAACAGGCCGGCATTGACCATTTCATCATCGGTAAGCAGCTCGAAGCCGGCTACGGCGCGATTTGCCTTGATGTCGTTGAGTTCGTGGTTGCCGGGAATGAAGAACACGACGATGTTGCCGTCGGCGTCCTTGCCCGACAGCGCCTTCACGCACGACGTGTTGGGGATGCCCAGGAATTCGGCGAGCTCTTCGATGGTGTGGACGCCCGGCGTGGAGATCTTCTCCATCGCGTCACGCTCGTATTGCGTGACCTCGCAGATGCATTCGCCAGCCTCGGCGTCGGCCGCGTAACCGCACGTGCAGTGCACGATTTCCGCCTCGCCGTATTCGGCGAGCGCCATGAACTCGGTGGTGACCTTGCCGCCGATCTGGCCGGAATCGGCCTCGACAGCGCGCCACTCCAAGCCCATGCGGTCGCACATGCGCGCATACGCCTCGCTCGTCTCGTCGTAGGTCTGCTGCAGCGATTCCTGCGTTGCGTGGAAGCTGTAACCGTCCTTCATCATGAACTCGCGGCTGCGCATAAGGCCGAAGCGGGGACGGATCTCGTCGCGGAACTTTACCTGCGTCTGGTACAGGTACGCCGGCAGCTGCTTGTAAGAGCGCAGCTCGTTGCGCACGAGCGAGGTGATGAGCTCTTCGTGCGTGGGCCCGAGGCAGTACTCGACGCCGTGACGGTCGGTCACACGCGCAAGCTCGGGGCCGTAATCGTCCCAACGACCCGATTCGTGCCAAATCTCGGCAGGTTGGACGAACGGCATGAGGATCTGCTCGGCGCCGATGTTGTCCATTTCCTCGTTGACGATTCCCTCGACCTTGTTCAGCACGCGCATGCCAAGCGGCAAGAACGTGTACAGGCCGGCTGCGTTCTTACGCATCATGCCGGCACGGAGCAACAAGCGATGGCTTGCAAGCTCGGCGTCAGCCGGGTCTTCCTTCAACGTCGGCATGTACATCTTGCTCATGCGGAGGATGTTCATTGCGGTTGTCCTTCCCCTCTTCTCGAAAACAAGCGGCCTGGGGCCTTTTGCTTGATCACAGTTTTGCAATCTCTTCCATCAGCGCGTCCACGATATCGGTTTCGGCGACCTTGCGGACGACTTCTCCCTTTGCGAACACGGCGCCCGAGCCCGCTCCGCACGCCACGCCGATATCGGCGTCGCGCGCTTCGCCCGGCCCGTTCACCACGCATCCCATGACGGCGACCTTCACAGGCGCCTTCACGGCACGCAGGCGTTCTTCGACCTGCCCGGCCAATTCTATCAGGTTCACCTGGCAACGTCCGCACGTGGGACAGCTTATGATTTCCGGACCGCGGCGACGTAAATCGAGCGCAGCCAGGAGCGTCCAGCAAGCGCGGATTTCGTTCACGGGGTCGTCGGTCAGCGAAATGCGCATGGTATCGCCAATGCCCTCTTCGAGCAAGACGCCCAGCCCGCTCGCAGACTTTATGATGCCTTGGAACTGCGTGCCCGCCTCGGTCACGCCGATATGCAGCGGAATGCGCGGCACCTCGCGGGCGAGCAGCCGATACGTGCTCACCGTGGTCATGACGTCATGTGCTTTCGCGGAAATCACCAGATCATGGAAGCCGTACTCTTCGCAAAAGCTCGCATATTGGGCTGCCGATGTCGCAAGCTTCTCGGGAAGCGTGAGGTCATCGCGCGAGGCGAGCTCCTGGTCGAGCGACCCAGCGTTCACGCCGATGCGGATGGGTATGCCCGTCTCGTTTGCCGCATCGAGAATGGGCATGGTCGCCTCAAGCCCTCCGACGTTGCCGGGGTTGATGCGCAGCTTAGCAGCGCCGCGATGCGCCGCCTCGATGGCGATGACGGGGTCGAAATGGACATCGGCCACCACGGGAAGCGGCGAACGCGCGCACACTGCCTCGAATGTGTCGAGGCTCGCCCGGTTCGGAATCGCCATGCGCACGATCTCGCAACCCGCAGCGGCGAGTTCTTCGATTTGCCTCACGTTGGCTTCGACATCGTCAGGCGGCATGTTCAGCATCGACTGCACGGCGACGGGCGCGCCGCCGCCCACCGGCACCGACCCTACCCGCACTTGGCGCGTATGCTCGTTCGGTTTCAAAGCATCCCCTTCTGGTTAGGACCAGTTTCCGAAAACGAATCGTTGTATGTCTTGATTCATCATGATGATGAAGAACAGCGTGAACAAGGCCACGCCCGCCCATGATATGTAATTCACGGCCCGCAACGACACGACCTTTCGGCGGATGCGCTGGTACAACTCGATGACGAACTTCCCACCGTCGAGAGGCGGAATGGGCAGCAGGTTCATGATGCCGAGCGACACGGAAAGCATCGCCGTGAAGAACAGCGCGTCAGTGAGCCCCGCCTCGAATGCGCTTCGCGACATGACGGCGATGCCGACGACCGAAGTGGACTGCGAGACCGTCTCGGCGGCGGTTTGCGGATTGAACAGGCCCGCGACAGCCTGCACGACCATGCCGATGTACATGAACCCGGCTTGGATGGCGCGTAAAGGAGACACGGTGATGTGCGAGACGTCGCCCGTCGCGGCATCTTGGTAATCGAACCCGATAACCGAGTAGATGAGCACGAACGCCAGAATGGCGAACAGCAGGTTCACACCAGGACCCGCAACGAGGATGACCGAGCGCTTCCAGAACGGAAGCGATCGGTATTGCTGCGAGTACTCGCGCTTGAACGACTCGGCTGGGTTCTCCAACGGCCGCGGCTGGCCCTCTGCGTACGTCGGGGCAACGATCCCCGCCTGCAAAGCCTTGCGGCGCATGCGCCCCGTCGGCTTGAAGCCGGGCGTGCGGTACACGTTGTACTCGTCTGTTTTCTTGGGCCCCGTGACCGTGCCCCATTCCACCAGCTCTTCGAGAGCCTCGTATGCTTCGTCATCGGAAATGCCGCAATCGCGCGCCACGTCTTCCATAAGAGCCGTGCCGCGAGCATACACGCTTGCCATGGCCGCTTGAAGGTACGGGCTCATCTCGCCAGGCTCCATGCCGCACACGCGCGCATAGCCGCCAAGGGGGATGGCCGTCACGCCGAACGTCGTCTCGCCGCGCTTCACGCCTGCGCTCGGGCCGGGAAGCCCGATCATGAACTCGGTGACGCGCACGCCGAACGCACGCGCGGCCACGAAATGCCCGCCCTCGTGAATGAACACGAGGAACGCGAGCACGACAACTGCGGAGAGCACTGTGAGCAGGATATCCATGAGCTTCATTATAGGCGTGCGTTTCGAGTCAAACTCAACGGTTGGAAAACGCCGTTGGAATCACAAATCAAACTGTCGGGTTTGGCGGAAGATGGGGATCGCGCTTGTCCTCGCTCGCATGGGTATCGTGGTTGAAAGCAGATCCGGCTGCGGAATCGCGCTCACCCCATCCTCCGCCAAACCCTTTTCTTAACTCACTAGCATACGTTCTCAGCTGCTATGCGGCGGGCCCAGGCGTCGATTTCGAGAAGCTGGTCGATTGATTCTACCGCTTCGACGTCATGGGTCTCCATGACCGCCTCGACGCATTCGGCGATGCCCAGGTAGGAGCCTTTTCCCTCGAGGAACGCGGCTACGGCAACCTCGTTTGCGGCGTTCATGGCGCAGGGCAGCGTGCCTCCGCGTTCGCCTGCCGCACGGGCAAGCGCCAGGCATTTGAACGTGTCCGTATCGGGAGCTGCGAACTCCAAGCTTCCCAACGCCGTGAAATCGAGAGGCTCGACCGGAGCGTCCCAGCGCTCGGGATATGACAGCGCGTACTGAATGGGGATGCGCATGTCGGTCGTCCCCAGGTGCGCCTTCACCGAACCGTCGGTGAACTCGACCATGGAATGGATGGCGCTTTGCGGCTGCACGACGACGCTGATGCGATCGTAGGGCATATCGAACAAATGATGGGCTTCGATGACCTCGAGGCCCTTGTTCATGAGGGTAGACGAATCGATGGTAATCTTCGGCCCCATGTTCCACGTCGGATGCGCAAGCGCCTGCGCTGCCGTGATGTCACGCAGGTCCTCACGCGTGCGGCCCCTAAAGGGACCGCCGGAGGCCGTCACCCACAGGCGCGCCACTTCCCTCTTCGCCTCACCGATGAGGCATTGGTAAATTGCGCCGTGCTCTGAATCGATGGGCATGAGAGCGCCAGCTGGCCCATGTGCGGGCGCGAGTCCCTCGATACGGCGTTGCTCGTCGACTTGGGCGGCAAGCGGCATGATGAGGTCGCCTCCCACCACGAGCGATTCCTTGTTGGCCAACGCCAGCACCTTGCCGGCGCGCAGCGTTTCGTAGCTCGCGCGCAAACCCGCCGCGCCCACGAGCGCGTTCACGACGACATCGACCTCGGGCAGCGCGACCAGGTCGGCAACGGCTTGGGCGCCATAGGAGACATCCACGCCGGCAGGAACTTCAAGCCCAGGCGACTCTTTCCCGAGGGCCACAGATCGCACTCCGAATTCTTTCGCCTGCGCAAGTGCCTCGGCGCCGCGCCGACCAGCCGCCAATGCGACAACCTTGACCTTGTCAGGATGACGGCGAGCAACGTCGAGCGTTTGCGTGCCTATTGAACCCGTCGAGCCGAGTAGCGCGATATTGCGCACCATGAGAGCACCTCCGATATACGTTTGGGCAATGCGCGTGAGCCATCCTTTGCATTGTATATCGCATCTTCGTTTTCAGAGGATGGCAAACGGCGGCCATGATTAACCGCCTGAAAATGTCTAAAGCTCAACAATTGCAACCGACGGCCGCGTATTCAAGCACTTTTCAGAATTCAAGCGTATGATTAACGTAGTTATAACCAGAATCTTTAGGAGTGTTCCATGTACAACCGCACACTCAGAATTGCACTGTTCGGGCTCGACGACTCGGTTGCCAATGCCATCGAGTCGCACGCGGCGCCTCATCGCTTCACGTTCGAATTCAAGCGTGCCGACGAGGTCGACCTAGAAACCGCGCAATCGTGTTCCATCGTAATCGCCGCGCTCGATGCGCTTGGAGGCGCGTCGCTCGAAGAGCTCTCAGCTGCCACACGCGAGGGCAAGTACGGCTACCATGGCCTCGCGCTCGTCGTGACGCACGACGATATCGCCGACTGGACGCCCGAGCAATTTGCGCTCGTCGACGCACTTTGGCCATCTCCGCTCTCCCCCGCATGCGCTGAATTCGAGTTCAGCCACGTCGTCGAACGTGCAAAGCATCAAGCCGATTCGTACATCACGGGCGCGTACCTCGACACGCTGATCGACTCCGCTCCCGAGATGATCTGGTTCAAGGCCATCGATGGCGAGCATGTGAAGGTGAACTCGTATTTCTGCGACATCGTCGACAAGACCCGCGAAGACGTGACCGGCCAATTCCATAACTACATTTGGAGCGTCCCCGAGGAAGACTGGGACAAGGCAGAGCTCACGTGCCAGGAGTCCGACAACGTGGCCATCAACGCCGGCACCACAACGCGCTGCGACGAGCTTGTAAGCACGCATGGCGAGATCCGCACGTTCGACACGTACAAGACGCCCATCTACGACGAGGATGGCACGATCCTGGGCACCTCTGGTTTCGCGCACGACGTCACGGTCGAACGCGAACTGAAGCATTTGGCATGGCTGAACGCCCGCACTGACTACCTCACCGGCCTGTACAACCGCCGCTACTTCTACGAGTACCTCGAAGAGCACAAGGACGAAGGACCCGTGTCGTTCGCGCTTATCGACCTCGACAACTTCAAGGACATCAACGATGGCAGCGGACATGACGAAGGCGATAACGCGCTGCTCGTCACGACGGGCGCTCTGCACAAGTGCTTCCCCGAGTGCCCGGTCATCCGTTGGGGCGGCGACGAGTTCATCGTCGTGGTCTCGAACAAGGCAAGCGAGCTTGTCGAAGACGACAACCTACACGAGTTCCAGCGCACGCTGCAGGAATGGACGGCCGAGCAATGCCCCATCATGCTTACCGCGAGTATCGGCGTCTCGTCTCAGAAGAACGGGCTGGGCGTCGACGAGGCCGTGAAGCACGCCGATGACGCACTGTACGAAGCCAAGCGTGCAGGCAAAGCCCGCCACATTTTCCACGACAACCTGTAAGCAATAGCCTTCGGATTGAACATCATCCCAGGGGTGAGCGTTCAAATTTGGTGATGCCCTATATTTGGGCAGGGGCATTCCTTCAATTTGAACGTCACCCCTGGGATGATGTTCAATTCTCGTGCGCTAGAACGGCATGGGAAGGCAGCCGGCGCCGAAAAGGAGGACGGCGGAAGCGACCGCCGTGGGCATGAGCGAATCGCAACGGTCGAACAAGCCGCCATGGCCGGGCATGATGGTGCCGGAATCCTTGAAGCCGACCGAGCGCTTTATGCGGCTCTCGCACAGGTCGCCAAGCACGCTCGTGAGACCGCAAATCAAGCCGAACACGAGGCATTGCCACAACTCGATGTTCACGCCGGGAATCACAAGCAAGATGCACCAGAACCCCATCGAGACGATAAGCCCGAAGATGAAGCCCTCCCAACTCTTGTTAGGTGACGTGCGCGGCGCAAGCTTGTGTTTGCCGATACGGGAACCGACAAGGTAGGCCCCGGCGTCGTTGAACCATATGCTCGCGAAAATGACGAGCACGAGCACGCCACCCCAGATGCCACCTACGGCCATGCGGATGAACAGCAAGCCCGACAGCTGCAAGCCCGTGTACATGGCGCCAAACAAGCACACGCCAACATCTGACACGCGGGCGCGCAACCAGTATACGTACCATATGGTGACAGCCAGCAGGAACGCGAGCGTCACGTAAAGCAAACCCGTCACTCCGAGGAAGAATGCGGAAACGGGATACAGCACTGCGGCTATGATGCCGATGAACTCGTTGGGCATCTTCGCGTCTGAGCGGAGCATGTAATAGAACTCGCCCGCGCAAACGCCCGCCGTCGCCGCCAAAATGAGCATGGTCGTGATATCGCTCAGCAAGATGCATATGACGTTGAGGCCCACGTACACGACGCCCGTGCGCAACCTCACCTGGAAAGAACTCGCGTTCTTGAAGCGATCGGGCGTCTTCTCGTACGCCTTCTCCTTCACCTTGCGTGCGCGGTGTTTCGTTTCCTTCGGCTCGCCCGTGCGCGTCGTCTTCAGAGGCTCGGGCGCGAATTGCGGCTCAGCTTGCTCAGGCGTCCTCCTGCGCCTATGAGACGCTTGGCGTTCCTCGAGTTCTTCGTCAAACCGCTCGGCCATGCGCTACACCGCCCCGAAACGACGGTCGCGCTGCTGATAGGAAAGCAACGCCCGCAGAAACTCGTAGCGGTCGAAATCGGGCCAGAGCACATCGGTGCAGTAGAACTCTGTGTAAGCGAGCTGCCACAACAGGAAGTTCGACACGCGCATCTCGCCCGACGTGCGGATGAGCAGCTCGGGATCGGGTATATCGGCGGTGTAGAGCCCGCGTTCGAACGCTTCTTCGGTGATGGCGGGAACGGCGCCGTCGCTCGCGGCCTGAGAGGCAATGCGCTCGACAGCATGCAGGATTTCCTGACGCGAGCCGTAATTCACGGCCACGACGAGCGTCATGCCGTCATTGTTGCGCGTCTTCTCCCACGCTTCCTCGAACGCCTCGCGCGTGTCGGCCGGAAGACGCGACATGTCGCCGATGGTCTTCACGCGGACATGCTCTTCGTGAAGGCCGTCGACTTCGGCGAGCATAGTCTTCGCGAACAGCTCCATCAGGCCCTCGACTTCTTCGTCGGGGCGCTTCCAGTTTTCTGTCGAAAACGAGTAAATGGTGAGGAACCGGACACCCGAATCGCTCGCCGCGCGGATCGTTTCGCGTACGGCTTCGATGCCGGCCTTGTGGCCGCGAAGGCGGTTGAGCGCGCGCTTTTTCGCCCAGCGGCCGTTGCCGTCCATGATGACGGCGACGTGTTTGGGCACACGTGCCTCGTCGAGCTCATGCGGATCGAGCCCGGCTGGCGGATTCGGGTATATGTCCTGAATCGGCTTCGCGAACATGCGGAACCTTAAACTTCCATCAGCTCGGCTTCTTTGGCCTTGAAGGCATCGTCGATCTTGGCGATGTACTTGTCAGTGAGCTTCTGAACTTCGGCTTCGCCGCCACGCAGGTCGTCTTCTGTGATCTCGGCAGCCTTCTCGGCCTTGGAAAGCGCCGTGTTGGCATCGCGGCGGGCATTGCGCACCGACACGCGGGCATCTTCCGCGTAGCCCTTGCATTGCTTGGCAAGCTCGCGGCGGCGCTCCTCGGTAAGCTCGGGGAACGGCAGGCGGATGACGGCACCGTCGTTGCTCGGCGTCACGCCCAGATCGCTTTCCTGAATAGCCTTCTCGATGGCCTTGAGCGCGCTCTTGTCCCACGGCTCGATGACGAGCAAACGCGCATCGGGGGTCTTCACGCCGGCGAGTTGGTTAATCGGCGTGGCGGCGCCGTAGTAATCAACCTTGATGCGGTCGAGCACGCGCGCGTTCGCGCGACCCGTTCGCACGCTTGCAAAAGCAGAGCCAAGTGCTTCGAGGGCGCTTTCCATACGCTCCTCGGCGTTCATCATGATCTCGTCGTAATCCATCCTCGTCTCCTATTCCACCGTAGTGCCGACGTTCTCGCCCTTCAGGGCTCGAGCGATGTTACCGCGAACCGTCAAGTCGAACACGATCATGGGCATGTTGTTGTCCATGCAAAGCGACGTTGCCGTGGCGTCCATGACGTTCAGGCCCCTGTTCAGCACCTCCAGATACGAGATGTTGTCGAACTTCTTCGCATCGGGGTTCTTCTTCGGGTCGGAATCGTACACGCCGTCGACCTTCGTGGCCTTCATCAGGCAATCGACGTTGAGCTCGCATGCACGCAAAGCAGCCGTGGTGTCCGTCGTGAAATACGGATTGCCCGTGCCGGCAGCCAAGATGACGACGCGGCCCTTCTCGAGGTGGCGTTCGGCACGACGGCGGATGTAGGGCTCGGAAACCTGCATCATGTTGATGGCGGATTGCACGCGGCTCGCGATGCCATGTCGCTCGAAGGCATCCTGCAGCGCAAGCGAGTTCATGACCGTCGCAAGCATGCCGATGTAGTCGGCCTGAGCGCGGTCCATGCCCTCGGCGGAACCTGCCAAGCCGCGGAAGATGTTGCCGCCGCCCACGACGACCGCGACCTGCACGCCGTCATGCACGACCTCGGCGATTTGCTCGGCAAGGTCGTCGACGACTTTCGGGTCGATGCCGTATCCTAAATCGCCCGCCAGCGCCTCGCCCGAAAGCTTCAGCAACACGCGCTTGTACTTGTAGTCGTCGGCCATGGACGTCTCCTCCCGCCAAGGTGTTTTCCATCGCGTTCCATATTAACCGATTTGCACGTGGAACAGCGCGTAATGTGGAACAGCGCGCCAGCCCGGGTGTTCCAAAACAATGAGGAACTGCATATCGCGAATCCCTCCTTTTGGAACACCTGGGCTGGCGCGCTGTTCCTTACCCCACAAGAAGAAGGGCGGCCCGAAAGCCGCCCTTCGAAGAACGTTCCGTTGCGGAATCTCGCTACATGCCGAGCATGCGCAGGAACCGTTCGAGGTCTTCCATGCTGTACTCGTCTTCCGTCCCGCCGCCATTGTCGTAAGGCGATTGCTGCTGTTGCTGCTGAGTCGAATCGTTGCTGGACGAATCGAGCAGCTGGTCGGACATGAGCACGACGGGGATGTCGAGCGTCTCGCCGTTGCGGTTGACGGTCACCGTAACCGTTTCACCGACATTGTAACCGCGCACGTCGAGCGTGACGTCGGTCGTCGACGTGACGGCCTTGCCGTTAATCGCCGTGATGATGTCGCCCACCTGCAAGTCGGAATCAGCAGCGCCAGAACCCTCGTAAATGCCCGCAATGTAGGCGCCAGACGTTGCCGACAGGCTGTAACGCTGAGCGGTTTGACTGTTCACCTGGGAGATGGAAACGCCGAGAGCCGCATGAGAAGGCTCGTTGCCGGCGATGATGTCCTCCGCCAAGCCGATAGCGTAGTTGATGGGAATGGCGAAACCGACGCCCGCGTAGTCGCCAGAATACGACGAGAGCATCGAGTTTATGCCCACGAGCTTTCCGTCGGCGTCGACGAGCGCACCGCCCGAATTGCCGGGGTTGATGAGGGCGTCGGTCTGAATCATGTTGGGATAATACGCGTACTGCGGCGTGTAAGACCCGTACCCGTAACCGTAATAGTAGCTGTACTCATCGGACGACGAGTTGAGATCCATGATGGTAGAGCGGTTCGTCGCTGACACGACGCCGGTCGCAACCGACTGCTCGAGGCCCAAGGGCGCTCCGACCGTCATGACCCATTCGCCGATCTTCAAGCTGTCGGAATCGCCGATGTCGGCGGCAACGAGCCCCTCGGTGTCAGCCACCTTCACGACCGCGATGTCGGAACTGCTGTCGGAGCCTACGAGCTCGGCGTCGCGCTCGACGCCGTCGACGGTGACGGTGAGCTTATCAGCTCCCTCCACGACGTGGTAGTTCGTGATGATGTAGCCGTCATCGGATATGACGACGCCCGAGCCCATGCCCATGGCGACAGGCTCGCTCGAGGAGCTGTCCGAGCTATTCCCATACCCATACCCGAAACCGTAACCATAGCCGCTGCTCGACTGCTGCTGGTAGTTGTATACGGCGACGACCGACGGCAACGCCTTCGCGGCAACGGCCTCGGCGATGGTTTGGCCCTCGTCGACGGCGTTGATGACGCTCGGATCGGACGTTCCGAGAACCGCCGCGGCCGATGACGGGTTCTGCGTGCCCTGCCAAATGGCGAACCCGCCAAACGCGAGGGCGCACGCCACGAGGGCGCCGAGGAACCCGAAGATGAACGATTTTCCAGCACCCGACTTCTGCTTCGCAGGCTGAGGCGCAGGCGCCTGGTATGTATGCTGCGCGACCGCGCTATGGCGCCCGGTATTGCCACTTGCTCCGGCATTCGGCATGGTGGCCGTGTCCCCCATGCGCGCGTTGCCGAAGCTTTCAGTGGGGTAATCGCTGCCGATGGGCGCGTATTGGCCAGTCGCAGGCACTTCGCCCGCGCGGTCGATGCCGCTCGTGTCAGGCGCCCCATACGATTGCTGGCCGCCGTTCAGAGGCTGCGTCGCATTCGAACGATATGGGGGCTCAGGCGGACGCGATGAGGGCGTGTTGGATGATCCGTATGTGGGGTCCGTCATGTTTCTTCGCTCCTTCGCATTATTGGTGCGTGTACTGCAAGGTAGGGTATCACTCATGACAGCCCAATTTGAACGACTCGACTCGAACGTCATCATTGCGTCACGCCTCGCCGCATTCCGTAATGCTTGCGTAACTTTGTTTTCAGGTTTCTTTAAGGTTGACCTTGAAGAGGAAGCAGCTGGTTGAACATCACCCCAGGGAAGATGTTCAAATTGAAGGAGCGCTCCAACGCAAAGATGGTGCTTCTGCAAATTTGAACATCACCCCTGGGGTGATGTTCAAGCAGCCACGAATGCTTCTTTTATCTTTTACTCTTCGGAAAGCAGGAAAGCGCGGGTGCGCTCGTGCTTCGGATTGTCGATGACATCGGCAGCAGGGCCTTGCTCGACGATGACGCCGCCGTCCATGAAGATGACGTGGTCGGCCACATCGCGGGCGAACTTCATCTCGTGCGTGACGATGACCATGGTCATGTGCTCTTCCGCCAAGCTGCGGATGACTTTCAAAACGCCCTTGGTAAGCTCGGGATCGAGCGCAGAGGTGGGCTCGTCGAAGAACAGCACGGCCGGGTCGAGCATGAGAGCGCGGGCTATGGCGACGCGCTGCTGCTGACCGCCCGAAAGCTCGCAGGGAACCATGCTCTCCTTGCCCTCGAGGCCCATCTTCGCAAGCAGCTGCAGGGCTTTCGCCTCGGCCTGCTCTTTCGGGACCTTCTGCACGGTTACGGGCGCATCGGTGAGGTTGCGCATGACCGTGTAGTGCGGAAACAGGTTGAAGTTCTGGAACACGAGGCCGAAGTGAGTGCGCGCCTGGCGTAACACGTCCTTGCCGCCGTACACGGCATGCCCGTTTTGGTCGGTGGTGACCACGCAATCACCGAACGAAAGCGCACCGCCATCGAGCGTCTCGAGCAACGTGCAGCACCGCAGAAGCGTCGACTTGCCGCCGCCGCTCGGGCCGATGATGGCGAGCACCTCGCCCTGTTCGACCGTGAGCGAGATGTCCTTGAGGACTTCGACGTCACCGAAGCTCTTGCGTGCGTGTTGCAGCGAAACCAGGCTAGTCATGGTAATAATCCAGCTTCTTCTCGATGCGGTTCAAGATGAATTCGACGACGATGGTGAAGCCCCAGTAAATGGCTGCGGCGATGATGTAGGGCAGCATGCTGACCTGGCTAGCCGCAATGGCCTTGGCCTGCGTGAACATCTCCATGATGCCGAGCACGAACGCGAGCGACGTGTCCTTCACGAGCGTGATGACCTCGTTGCCCATAGCTGGCAGGATGCGCTTCATGACCTGGGGAAGCACGATGCGCATGAACGTCTGCGCGCGGGAATAGCCCAGCACCTCGGCGGCCTCGTACTGGCCGCGTGGAATGGATTGGATGCCGCTGCGGTAAATCTCGGCGAAATACGCCGCATAGTTCAAGATGAAGCCGATATCGCACGCCCAGAACTTCCAGTCGCTGCCGAGTTGCAGGCCGAACAGGTAGTACGGCCCGAACATGAGCGCCATGAGCTGAAGCATGAGCGGCGTTCCGCGCATGAACGAGATGTAGGCGCGCATGACCCATGCAAGGGGTTTGAACTTGCTCATGCGCCCAAGCGCGATGAGCACGCCGAGGGGAAGCGACCCCAGCAGCGTGACCACGAAGATCTGCCCGGTCAGTACAAGGCCCTGGCCAAGCAGGCTCATCATCGTCGAAAGATCCACGCGTTTCCTTTCCCGTTAGCGCAAAAAAGCGCCCGCCGTTGCGACGGGCGCTTTTCGTAAACCTGAATTAGACGAGCACCCAGTTGTCGAAGCTGAGGCCGTACTCGGCGTACTTTTCGCAGAGCGTCTTGACGGTGCCATCGGCATACAGGGCCTTGAGCGAAGCCGTCACGGTTTCAGCGGTGGCGGTGTCGTCCTTGGCGAAGCCGACCGCATAGTGCTCGGAGGACAGCGGCTCCTCGATCATGACGTACTTGTCGGGATTGGCCGACATCTGGTACTGAGCGATGGACAGGTCGCACGCAACGGCATCGACCATGCCGGAGTCGAGCTGCATGAAGGCGTTATTGTAGTCGCCGATGGTCTCGAGCTTGGCGAACGTGTCGGCGAGAGCCTTCTGGCCCTCTTCGTCGCTGAGGACCTCGAGGGCGGCGGAATCGGCCTGGGTCATGACGGCCTTGCCGGCGAGGCCTGCGAGGTCGGCGATGCCAGAGTCCTTCTTCACGACGACGACCTGCTCGTTGAGCATGTACGGATCGGAGAACGCGTAGTTGCCCTCACGGCCTTCCATGGTGAAGCCGTTCCAGATGCAGTTGATGGCGCCGCTGTTCAGCAGTGCGTCCTTGGCATCCCAGTCGATCGGCTCGGCCTTGAACTCCCAGCCGTTGGCTTCGCACACGGCCTGGGCGAGGTCGAGGTCGAAACCGGTGTACTGGCCGTCATCACCGACGAAGCCGTAAGGCGGGTACTCGGCGTCGAAGCCGACCACGAGCGTGAACTCGCCGGAAGCGGCGCTCGAGGCGCTGGCGCTGCTTGCCGAAGCGCTCTCGGACGACGCAGACGCGCTCGAAGCGCTCGCACTCGCGCTGGAGCTTCCGCCCGACGAGCAGCCGACGAGCACGAATGCCGCCAACGCAAACGCCGCGACGAACGCGGCAGCGAACTTGACTTTCTTCATATTGTTCCTTCCCTTTCCCGAATGCGTCGGGCCACCGCTCTTTTCGCGGCCCCTCTCCCGACATGCTTTACCACAATAAAGCGATGGAGAGTATACCATAGATGAGCATCAGGACGTTCCTGCGACTCATTTTCTCAGAGCACCCCGGGCTCGGTCACGTCTCCTGAAAATGAGTCGCAGGAACGTCCTGATGCTCATCATGCCAGATGCGGGTTAACATGCCCCATTAGCGCGTGAAGGACTTCTTCTTGGGAGCGCGGAGCTTGAACGTACGGGGCTCGAAGTCGTACAGCTCGGATGCGTCGACGATGCGGGAAAGCGTAAGCGCTTCTTTCCAGCACACGTCTTCGCACAGGCCGCACTGCACGCAGTCGGCTGCCGAGAACTCGAGATAGCGCAGCGGGTCAGACGCCTTTTCGGCATCGTCGCGCGCAAGGGCTCCCGTCGGGCAGAACACGGCGCACATTCCGCACGAGTTGCATTTCTCCACATCGATGGAAACAGATCCGAACAAGCGGCTTTCTATCGCGCCTTCTTGCGGCAAGCCGATTGCGTCGAGAGCGTTGAGCACCGCTTCATGGCGAGGCATGCGCAGCTGGGGCAACGTGCCCTTTTCCGTCACGCGGAGGCGATCGCCGATGGACGCTTCGTCGATCTTGTACCCGAGCTCGTTTTCGAGCGTCGTGCGGGCGGCGGTCATGGCCGTCTCCTTCGCGGCACCCACCGCATCCGAGAAGAAACCGCGGCGCGTCGAGCCGTGAAGCCCCTGCGCGTCTTCCACCCGCAAGGCATCCGGAAAACCCGTGACGCGATCGACGACGGCACTCGAGCCATGGGCTTCGAGCAGGCCCGCCGCCAATCGGAGCGACCCTTCCAACGCGTCGATGCAACGCTGGTGCTTGCACGTAGTGCAGTTTCCGTCCACGAGCAGCAGGCGCTCAGCCCCCTTCGACGCGAGCTCTATGATGAGCGCCTCGTCAACGAAGGACAGGCACGGAACTTCCGCATAACGGGCGGGATCTGCTTGACGCTTAGCAGCTATGCGGGCGCATGCCACAATCGCGCACCCGTCATTGCGCTTCACCGAGTTCAGCGACGCTTCCCGCAGGCCGCCTTCCGTGGGCTGCACGGCGACGAGCGCCTCGGTCGGGCATGCCGACACGCAGATACCGCACGCGATGCATTTCCCCGCCTCGAGCTTCACCTCGTTGAGCCCGACGTCGATTGCGCCTTCAGGGCATGAGCTTGCGCACGTGCGGCATGTCGCATTGCGGTTGCGCACGGCGACGCAGCGATCGCGCATGACGATGACGGGGCTCTTCTCGAGCGCCTCGGCCACCTGCACTATGTTCTCGAGCGAAGGCATGAACGTATTATGCCATGCGCGCGGCTACTCTTCGAGGAAGGCCTCCTCGAGCGCATGCAGTTCTTCGGGGGTGTTCGCGTTGATGAAGCACCCGCCCATGGGCTCGGCGCGCAGCACTTCGGACTGCTCGTATTCGCGCACGTTCACGCGGTCGAAGAACGACTGGGCGCGCTTGTCGCCCGCATCGAGCAGCTCAAGCACCGCCGGCAAGCAGGCGGAGCGGCGGTAGATGGCATGGAACGGCTCGTAACCGTGCTTGTTCACGGGAATGACGGCGTCGGCCCCCGATTCTTTCAGCGCAATGGCCTCGGCGACGACGAGCCGCGGCGACGCGAACAGCATGTCGCAGGCGACAAGCGCCACGAACGGGTTGGAGGCGGCATCGAGCGCCGTGTGGATACCCGGCAACGCTCCCCTGAAATCATGCAGGTCAGGAACGAGGCGGATGTCGAGTTCGGGGTAATCCTCAGCCAGAAACGCCAGGCGCTCGCCTTCGTTGGTGGTGATGATGAGCTCGTCGGCAACAGGGGACAAGCGGTCGATCATGCGGCAGATGAGGGGACGGCCCGCAAAGGGCACGAGCGCCTTGCTCTGACCCATGCGGCGGCTCTCACCGCCCGCCTGAATGACCACAGTCACCTTGGGACGCACGTAGTACGCTTCCAGGAAATCGGCTATTCCCCGCACGTCGTCCGGATGGAAATGCGGAATACCGTACACCTCGGCAGCCTCTTGCGCTTGGGAAATGTCGGTGACGACGGCGATGGTGTTCGCCGTGGGCATCTTCGTGGCGAAATCGGCCTCCCTGCTGCCCTCTTCGAATTCGAACGCACGCTCGCCGCGCGACTTCTGGATGAAGTCGGTGCCGAGCGGCTCCCCGTTTTTCGCCCCTTCGGCAAATGCCCGGGCAACGGCGGCGTCTGCCTCGTTTTCCGCGCGCATGACCTCGATCGTGGGAAGGCCGCTTTTGCGGTAACCCTCGACGATGACCACGTCGTGGCCCGGCATCGACTGCACGATGGAGGCGCATTCGAGCTCGGCGGAAAGCGTGCGCACGCGCGCAATCTGGTCAGGTGCGGCGATGACGGTTTCGGTTGCGCCGGCATGGCGGTGACGGTACGAGTCCTTGCCGGGAATGTCGAACTCGAAGCCCAGACGGTGATGGTGCTTGACCGAACCCACATCGCGTCCGCGCGCCGTGAGCTCCTCGATGAGCTTCACCACCAACGTGGTCTTGCCCGAATTATGACGGCCGACGACTGCGACAGCCGGACTGGGAATGTCAACCATTATCCCCTCCCTTTCCGAAGTGCCCAGTATAGCGTAAGGACTGGGACAATGGGGGCAGGGCAGAGTGTCCCGCTCAGCGGGACACTCTG